>JBDTLT010000331.1:0-5035 GCA_039934635.1 Acidimicrobiales bacterium | reverse complement strand
GAGGCCGACATCTTCCTCGCACGGCGGGCCGAAGCCGACGGATGGCTGATCAAACCGTTCGACTCGTTCCGCCTGCGCCGGGCGGTGCAGACCGTGCTCAGCGCCGGTAGCTACACCGAGGGCGTGCCCGACGAATGGAAAGACGTGGCGCCGTTGCTCAACCACTGACGGCGAACCGGCTGCGGTGATCTCGGGACGTTCCGAACACCAGTCGCGTTAGCATGTCCGACTTCGGGTAGTGGCTCAGCTTGGTAGAGCGCACGGTTCGGGACCGTGAGGTCGTGGGTTCAAATCCCGCCTACCCGACACATCAGCGTGCCAGCGCGACCCCCATGGGGTGGCTAGCGCACTTGTCTGCGCCGCGGGTTCACCGCAGACTTGCCAGTGATGCGTGCGATCCGGCTCAGAGTGCGCGTCTGGGTCCGTCGACACCTTCGACGGTTGCTGATCACTGCGCTGCTCATCGGCATCGCCAGTGGCTTGGCAATTGGTCTCGCCGCCGGCGCCCGTCGCACCCACTCGGCCCCCGATCGCTACACGGCAAAATACGGTGGCGATCCCGACATCGTGGTCCAACAGCAGAGCGGTGCCCCGCTCACAGCAGAGGTCACAAAGATCCCGGGCGTTGCCGACACGCGGCCCATCGTCTTCGTCACGTCGTTTCTCGTCGCGCCCGATGACGGCTCTCCGGTGATCGAACCCAATCCGTTCGCCGGTGACGAGCGGGCGTTCGGGGCCCGCATTGTCGAAGGTCGTTTCGTCGACCCGGCCGCTCCCGACGAGTTCACGGTCAACCGCAGTTTTGCGAACCTGTTGTCGAGGCGCTTCGGCACGCGCGTCGGCGATCAGTTCGAGGTGACCTCGTTCGATCAGGACCAGGTGGTCGCGAACGCGTTCGATAGCGGCGAGCCACCTCGGGTGCCGCTCTTCGAGGCCACACTCGTGGGCATCACCGAATCGCCCACCGATTTCGACGATCCGTCGCCCGTGATGATCTTCTCGCAATCCTTCCTCAGCGCGCATCCCACGGTGGGCGTCGTCCAGAGCCTCATCGCGGTCTATCTCGACCCCGGTGTCGACCCGAACACGGTCATGGGCGTCGTGCACGGTCTGCCCAACGGCGGCGATGCCTTCGCAGTACCTACGCGGATCGTCAGCGACGACGCGCGCCGCGCCGTTCGCTTCCAGGTCACCTCGCTTTGGCTCGTCACCGCGATCGCGGCGATCGCGGCGGCGATCGTCGTGTCGCAAGTTGTCGCTCGCACGCTGCGCGTCGACGAGTCGGAGCGAACATCGCTCGTCGCGATCGGCTGGCGGGCACACCATCTCGCGGCCGAGCGAGCAATCGAAGGCGCCGTCGCCGCGCTCATCGCCGCACCCACTGCCGCGCTCCTCGCGTTTGCCCTCACCTCTCGTTTCCCGCTCGGTGTCCTGCGTTCGCTCGAACCCGACTCCGGCCCTCGGATGGACTGGATCGTCACGCTCGTCGGCCTGGCCACCACGCTGACCATCGTGGTGATCGGCGCGGCGTTGACGGGTCGCCATCGTGAGCGCGCCGTCGAAAGCGATGCCAATACCGGGCGAGTCGCGGGCGCGATCGCCTCGGCGGGCCTGGGCATGGCGCTGACGACCGGTGCTCGCCTCGTGACAACTGGCCCGCGGGGCGGGCGGCGCTCTGTCTTCTCGCTCGCGGTCGGTGCCATCGGTTTGGCCGGTCTGGTCGCGTCGGGGGTTGTCGGGTTGAGCCTGACGCACCTCGTCGACCAACGCGATCGCTGGGGTGAGAACTACGACCAACTCTTCGGCAATCCGTTCGTTCCCACCGAGAACGACATCGTGACGCCGGTGATCGACAACCCGGACATCGTCGGTCTCGCCGCCGCGAACATCGGCTCGCTCACGATCAACGGGCACGACACCGCGACACTTGCCTACGAGACCGTGAAAGGAGCGCAACGACCCACCGCGCTCGAAGGACGGGCGCCCACCGCCCTGGATGAAATCGGTCTGGGCGCCGAAGTCGCGCGGCGGCTCGGTGTCCACCTCGGCGACCACGTCGAGGCAGCCGGACCCGCCGGAGAAACACGCGATCTGCGCGTCGTCGGCATCGTCGTCACGCCCGACAGTGCGGGCGACGGCGCGGCCATGACCTTCGCCGGCTACGCGGCGCTCAGCCCGACCGCCACCAAGAACATCCTCTTGGTGACGTTCCGCGACGGCGCGCCCGCCGACGCCGCGGACAAGGTGGCCGAGGCCAACTTCAGCCCGCCCGGCACGTTGATAAAACCGACGAGCGTGCGGGCCCTCGAACGCGTGACCGCCGCGCCGTTCCTGCTCGGCTCGGTGTTGGCCGTGTTGCTCATCGCGACCTGCGCCTACCTGTTGGCCGCGTCGGTCCGCGCCCGTGGCCACGATCTCGCGGTGTTGCGCGCGCTCGGGTCGGACAGCCATCAACTGCGCGCCATCGTGCACTGGCAATCGACCCTCGTGACCGCCGTCGTGCTCTTGGTCGGCGTGCCGATCGGAATCGTCCTCGGTAGATCGATCGTCGACTTGCTGACCGATGCGCTGGGGATCGTGCCCGGCGCCGACGTGCCCCCGCTTTTCATCGCCACCGTGGTCGTCGCCGCTGTCGCTCTGGCCAATTTGCTCGCGCTGATGCCCGCTCGGTTCGCCGCTCGTACCCGAATCGCCGAACTCATGCGCGACCGCTGAACCCGGTCGAGCGCCGCTACCGTGACTGCATGAGTGTGGAGCGCGCGATCGAGCCGGTACGCCTGGAAATCCAACATCTGGTGCGCTCATTCGTCACCGGCTCGGCGGCCCCGCCGCGACGGCTCTCCGACCCTGACGACCCGAGCCTCTTCGAACCCGACAGCGCGATCTGGCGGGTGCATGCCGATGTCTCGATGTTCATCGGCGGCCTGCGGGCGCTGCTGCTGCAAACCCTGCACGAGCCCACGATGACCGGCGTCGCCGCACATTCGGACTATCGCGAAGACCCGCTCGGTCGCTTGCGCCGCACCGCCAACTTTCTCGGCGTCACCACCTATGGCCCGCGCTCGTCGGCGCTCGAGACAATCGACGCCGTCAAGCGCATCCACGACCGCGTGCAGGGCACCCTGCCCGACGGCACGCCCTATTCGGCTAACGACCCGCATCTGCTCGGATGGGTCCACGCGACCGAGGTCGACAGCTTTCTCCGTGCCTATCAGCGCTACGCAACCCGCCGCCTCGACGGCACGCAGGCCGATCAGTACGTCGCCGACATGGCCGTCGTTGCGACGCTCATGGGCGTCGAGGGTGCGCCCACCGATCGCGCGTCGCTGCGCACGGCGTTGCACGACTATCGGCGCGAACTGCGGGTGACCCCGCACACGCGTGACGCGGTGCGCTTTTTGTTGCACCCGCCGTTCCCTCTTCTCGCTCGGCCCACCTACAACGTCATCGCGGGCGCGGCCGTGAGCCTGTTGCCCGGGTATGCGCGTCGCATGTTGTGGCTGCCAGTGCCACCCGGCGTCGAGCCATTGATGGTGCGCCCCGTCGCCACTGCACTTATGCGCACCCTCGGGTGGGCGCTCGCCCCCGCGCCCACCGCGTAGAGCCACCGCAGCAACGCCAGCAGGTACGGTCATCGACCATGGACCTGGCCGAAGTGCAAACGCTGATGGATCGCCTCTATGGCGCCGATGATCGGGCCCGCGGCATACCCGCGACCGTCGCCTGGCTGTGCGAAGAACTGGGCGAGCTCGCGCAAGCCGTGCGCAAAGGCACCACCGAACAACAGTTGCACGAACTCGGCGACGTGCTGGCGTGGCTCGCGTCATTGGCGAACCAACTCGGGCTCTCGCTCGAGGACGCCATCGCTCGTTACGTCGACAATCCGCCCGTCTGAGGTCACACCACGCCCACCTAACGCTCACGGAATAGCCGTTCATTTCGCCGACCGTTGTTTGGCGTGCCGCTTGTGATGGCAGGGCGCGCAGCGCACTCTGAGTTCTTCGATGACGGTCCTACGGGTGTATTCGTAGTCGGGGTCGTGGTCGTAGCGCAGCAAATCGGTGGAGCCGCAGTCGACACAGCGTCGGTCGCGTTCATGCACCACGCGTTTCTGCCGTGTCGTGGGATGTCGTTGCCGGCTCGACGCGTTGATTGGTCGGCCCTGCGCGTCGTGGATCAACGCTCGCAGGAACGCGTCAGACACGAGTCGCTCGACGACGCTACCGGCGATGGGTGTGCCGTCATCGAGAGTGCAGCCATCACCGCGGACGTGCAGTACGACCTCGGCGACGACCTTGGCGCCACCGCCGGTGATCAAGTTGACAAGGGCGTCGGCTCGTTGCTGGCCCAGCGACGGCCATCGGCCCACCCTCGGTGAGGAACCTGGGCCCGCGGGCGAGTGTTGACCACGCAGCGTGCGAGCCACCTGCAAGTCGACTGGAGCTTGCAACCGAGCGAACACCTCGGGCGGGTAACGGAAAAACCCGACCATCATCCCGTCGACATCGAGGTGCCACTTCAGCGTCGTCGCCGCCCGCTGGCGTTTCTTGCGGTCGTCGTCGCTTTCGCGTTCGTTGCGCCAACGAGCCAACTCGACCGGCAATTGCGAAGCCGGGAACCGCTCGGCCAATGCACACAGCTCATGTTGATTGTCGACATCGGCGACACGGGTCAAGTACCGCACCTTCGTATACGACAACCGGCCGTCCGCGAAACGCCGCGCCACCTCATCGACTACGCGCAGCGCGTGGCCGATGCGCAACCACTCACGCACCGTGGAGAGCTCGACATCGGCGCGGTCCGCAACCCAATGCGCGCACGATGGCGCATTGTCGAAGGCCCACTCACCGGCCAGATCGAACTCGACCAACAGCCCGACAAACGACGACATGTCCAACGACAGTCGCCGCGCCGCATCGAGCACCGCCCCGCGCATCGACGACGTGCGCGTTTGAGAATTGAGTACTGCAACAACCATGACCACTCCAACCGCGGGCCCACCGAATCGATGGGATGGCTTCTCAGAAGTGGCCAT
>JBDTLT010000330.1:0-5036 GCA_039934635.1 Acidimicrobiales bacterium | reverse complement strand
GAGCACCTGCTCTTGTCATTGGGCTGACGAGGAGTATGCGCTACGTCGGCACCAGCGTTCGCCGAAACGAAGATCCACGGCTGCTGACCGGGCGCGGACGGTTCGTCGACGACCTCCGCGTGCCGCACATGGCGCACGCGTCGTTCCTCCACTCGCCGCACGCCCACGCGCGCATCCGCGCCATCGATGTCGCCGCGGCACGGTGTGCTCCCGGTGTCGTCGCGGTCCTCACCGGCGCGGACATCGCGGCGCTCACACGCCCACTCTCCCCTGCGCACGGCGCCGGTGTTCGTGCGACTTCGCACCACGCGTTGTGCACCGACAAGGTGCGCTTCGTCGGCGATCTCGTGGCCCTGGTCATCGCCGCATCTCGCGCGCAGGGCGAGGACGCACTCGAGTTGATCGAAGTCGACTACGAAGTGTTGCCGGCCGTCGCGACGATCGACGACGCGCTGTCCTCCGGTACGGCGCCGATATTCGACGAGGGCGACGGTGACGAGGGTCCCAACGTGGTGTGGCGCGGCGCGAACACCTGGGGCGATGTCGATGGCGCGTTCGCCCGCGCCGACCGGGTGATTCGCGAGACGTTCACGCAGCACCGCCACACGTGCGTGCCCATGGAATGCCGCGCCGGGCTCGCGGAGTACGACCCGGCGTCCGACGAGTTGACCTACACGATGTCGCATCAGAACCCGCACGCGACGCGCATGTTCCTGTCGACGATCCTCGATCACTCGGCGGCCCGATTCACGGTCAAAGTCGGCGACGTCGGTGGCAGCTTCGGGCTCAAATCGCATCCTGCCCGTGAAGACGTCGCGGTCTGCGCCGCGGCCAAGTTGTTGCATCGACCGGTCAAGTGGATCGAGGACCGCAACGAGAACCTCATCACTGCGGGCCATGCGCGCGACGAGCGGGTGCACATCGAAGCCGCGGTCGACCGCGACGGCGAGCTGATCGGATTGCGGGCGCGATTCGAACAGGACAGCGGCGCGTATCCCCTGCTGAACATCCCGCTCAATCTGGTCGCCATCATCGTGCGGGCCTTGCTCCCGGGCACGTTGCGCCTACGCCACTATTCCTTCGAAGGCACTGTCGTCGCGACCAACAAGGCGAGCTACGTCGCGTACCGCGGGCCGTGGGAGATCGAGTGCTGGGTCCGCGAGCGCTTGATGGACGTGATCGCGCGCGAGCTCGACCTCGATCCGGTCGCCGTGCGCCGGCGCAACTATCTGCCCGATGACGCGTTTCCGTGCACGATGCTCACGGGCGCGTCACTCGAGTTCATGTCGATCAACCACACGCTCGACCGGGCGGTCGAGTTGAGCGACTATGCGCCGTTCCGTGCGCACCAAGCCGAGGCACGCGCCGACGGTCGTTACACCGGCATCGGCTTTTGCACGTACCTCGAGCCCGGTCCCGGTCCACCCGACTACGGCCAGGCGCTCGGGTTCAGCTACGAACAGCGGTCGGCGCAGCGCGCTCGGGTCAAGATCGAGCCGGACGGTCGGGTCTCGGTGTTCACGTCGCAGCAACCGCACGGGCAGGGCCACGAGACGACACTCGCGCAGATCGCGGCCGACGAGCTGGGCGTGCCGTTCGACTACGTCAAGGTCATACACGGCGACACGCGCCTGCAACCGTTCAACATGGTCGCGACCGGGGGCTCGCGGGCGGCTACGTTGGCGTCGGGCGCAGTGCTCGGCGCCTCGCGCATCGTTCGCGCACAGATCGTCGCCATCGTGGCCGACCAGCTCGAGGCCAACGTCAACGACTTGTTGATCGAAGACGGCGTCGTCTCGGTGGCCGGTTCGCCGAATCGCCGGCGCACGTTCCCCGAGATTGCCCGTGCGTCGTATCTGGCCCCGTTCACGCTGACCGACGCCGTTGGCAACGGACTCGACGCCATCTTCGATTTCGAGACACCGGTCGGCGGGTGGACGCAATCGACGCACGTCTGCATCGTCGACGTCGATGTTGCCACCGGCATCGTCACGATTCCGCGCTACCTCGTGGTCGAGGATTGTGGCCGCATGATCAATCCGGCGGTGGTCGAAGGCCAGATCCGCGGTGGAGTCGCGCAAGGCATTGGTTCGGTGCTCTACGAGCACGCGGCGTACGACGGCGATGCCAACTTCCTCGCGTCGACGTTCATGGATTACCTGGTGCCGACGAGCCTCGATGTGCCGCATATCGAGATCGAGCACCTCGAATACGAGCCGCAGGGCGAGGTCGCGTACCGAGGCGTCGGCGAGGGTGGCGCCATCGGTGCGCCGGCCGCGTTGTGCAACGCCATCGAAGACGCGCTCGCGCCGCTCGGCGTACGCATCAACGAGCAATACTTGCCACCTTCGCGAATACTGGAACTGATCGCTACCATCGACCGAGACGAGAGGGGGACGGGATGAACAAAGAACGCCAGCCCATCACCGTCGAAGATGTGCCCTGGGACATGTTCAGCGACCCCGAGGACCCGGGTCGCCCCGAGGGTCCGTGGGTCCGATGGTTGGTCGACCCGGCGTCGGGCAATCGCGTGGTCCACGTGAAATCGTGGCCCGGCCGCGACCCCGATCCGCATTGGCACCTTTCGGACACGCTCTACATCGTCACGAAGGGTGAACTGCACATCGGTGGCGAACCGCCCTACAAGGTCGGCGACATCCGTTGGGTGCGCGGCGGCTTTGCCTATGGCCCCGAGCGCGCGGGCACCGAAGAGTGCGAATACATCTTCATCAGCCTCGGCCCCTACGACAAGTTCGACCCCGACGAGTTCCCGCCGCCGCTCGGCCGGTGGGACGACCCGTCGACATGGGTCGAGGGTTACCCGCAGGCGCACCGGCGCACCGTCATGGCGCATGATCCGCGACGCGACGGCGACGCGCCGTGCGCGGCCGACGCGTGGGTGGGCGACACTGTTTCCCGCTCCGAGGGCCGCTCGGGCCCGGCACCGGTGAGCGCAACGCAGGAGGCGTGACGATGACGATCGCGGTGCATCGCCTCGACGCGGCGCTCGGAGCCGAGGTCACCGGTATCGACTTCGACCGGCCGTTGACCGCGGACGAACGGTCGCTTTTGCAACGCGCCATCGACGAACACTTCGCGCTGGTCTTCCACAACGACATACCACTGTCGAACGAGCAGGTGGTGCGTCTGTGCGAGCAATTCGGACCCTTGCGCCCGACGCTCGCCGACAAGTCGCGGCTGCCCGGTTTTCCCGGCATCAACCGTGTCTCCAACCGCGATGCCAACGGCGTCGTCGGCACGGGTGGCAGCGATGTCGTCACGTGGCACAGTGACCTGTCGTTCACTCCCCCGCTGATCGAGTTCTTGTACCTCGACGCGCTCGAGTTGCCGACGAGTGGCGGCGACACCAAATGGCTCAACCTCGCCGCCGCCTATGACGATTTGCCCGCCGAGACCAAGGCGCAGATCGACGGGCTCACGGTGCGCTACCGGCTGCGTGACGGCCTCGATTTCGACGACTATTTCAAGGCGTCCGACGGCGAATCATTGCGTGACGAAACCGAGATCTCGCTCGTGCAGACCAACCCGCGCAATGGCCGCAAGAGCGTGTGGCCCAACATCGGGCCCGACTTCGCCGCGCAAGTTGTCGGCCTGTCGCCCGACGACAGCGCGCTGTTGCTCAAAGAGCTCTACGTGCACTGCACGCAAGACAAGTTCGTCTATCGCCATCGCTGGCGCGTCGGCGACTCAGCGCTGTGGATCAACACGCAGACGATGCACGAACGCGAAGCGTTCCCCGGTGATCAGGTGCGGGTGCTCCGCCACGTCAACATCTTGGGTGTAGCCGACCCGCACCAATAACTGCGCCCATCAGGGTCGCCAGTGGCCGCTCGAGTCGAGGCCGAACAATTGGATCGCATTGTCGCGACAGATGGCGTCGGCGTGCTCTTGTGAGATCTTGGCCATGTGGCGCTCGGCCATGCCCTTGGTGTGCGGCCATGTCGAATCGCTGTGGGGATAGTCGACCTCGTAGGTGAGCTGGTCCCACGGCAAGATGTCGAGGTTCTCGAGCGCAGTCTTGTCCTGAAAGATGCAGAAGTAGACGTGGTCCTTGACATAGGTGCTCGGTGGGTTGGGCACCTTGTCGGCGACGCCGCCCCAGGCGCGGTTCTCGTCCCACACGATGTCGATGCGATCGAGCACGAACGGCAACCAGCCGGCTTGTCCTTCGCTGTAGGCGATCTTGAGTGTCGGAAAGCGCGAGAAGACGCCCGACAACAAGAAGTCGACGAGCGAGAACATGGAGTTGGTCCACACGAGCGTCGAAGCGACTGCGCCCGGCGCGTCGAGCGACGTCGTCGGCATCGTCGACGACGAACCGATGTGCATGCACACGACCGTGCCGGTTTCGGCGCACGCCCGAAACAGCGGGTCCCAGTACTCGCCGTGGATCGAGGGCAGGCCGAGCTTGGGCGGGATCTCGCTGAACGCGACGGCGCGCACACCGCGCGCCGCGTTGCGGCGTACTTCGGCCGCCGCCAGTTCTGCGTCCCAAAGCGGGATGAGGCACAGCGGGATCATGCGGCCGCCCGCCTCGCCGCACCACTCGTCCACCATCCAGTCGTTGTACGCCTGCACGCACACGAGCCCGAGATCTTTGTCCTTGCCTTCGGACAGTGCCTGACCGCAGAAGCGCACCCACGACGGGAAGCACAGCGACGACTCGGTGTGGTTCATCTCCATGTCGACGAGACGCGGGCCGATCTGCCACGAGCCCGGGATCATCTCGTCGAAGGTGATACCGGTCATCTGCAGTTGGTCGCGGGGGAACTTGACCGCAGAATGCGTGCGCACCATTGGGTAGTGCAGATCTTCGAAGTACCACCACGCCGTCATCGGGCCTTCGTCACCCGCGCTGCCCTCTTCCCATGACAAGACACCGCCGACGTAGCTGATGCTCTTGAGCGGGTTGTCGACGACGCGTGGACCGACATCGAGATACTTCTTGGGCAGCCGCGACGTCCATACATGGGGCGGCTCGATCACATGGTCGTCGACGGAGACGATCTTCGGAA
>JBDTLT010000329.1:0-5042 GCA_039934635.1 Acidimicrobiales bacterium | reverse complement strand
ATCCCTTGCATGTTTACCTCCGGACTATCGTGAGTTAGGCAACCCTAACAGCATGAAACCAGGCCAAGCAACTCGATCGGCGCCTCAGGCGGGCGCCTCAAATAAACTCGCCCCGAGTGGCGAGGAGATCGCGTGAAGGTCGGCGTGTTGGTACAGAACTTCGCCGGCTTTCCCGAAACCCGTCGCAGTACGCGCGCCTGCATCGACTTCGCGGTGCACGCGGAGTCGACGGGTTTCGATTCGGTCTGGGTCACCGATCACATCGTGTTGCCTCGTGAGCGCCAGGCGTTGTATCCGCACAACGACAGCGGCACGTTCCCGTACTCGTGGCAACAGGACATCCACGATCCGCTCGTCCTGATGGGTGCGCTCGCGCAGGCCACCGATCGCGTCGAGATCGGCGTGGCAGTGTTGGTGATCCCGTATCGCCATCCGCTGACCACGGCGAAGATGCTCGCCACCGCCGACCAACTCGCCGAAGGGCGCGTCATCCTCGGTGCCGGCGTCGGCTGGTTGCACGACGAGTTCGAGGCCCTCGGGCTCGCGGGTGACGTGTTCGAACATCGAGGTTCGGTAACAGAGGACTACTTGCAGGCGATGCGCGTGGCGTGGACTGCTGACGGCGCGGCTTCGTACGACGGACCATATGTGCATTTCCGCGATGTCGGTACGTATCCGCGACCGGCGCGCTCGCCGCACATTCCGATTTGGGTCGGGGGCAAGGGAGACCGCGCGTTGCGACGTGCCGTGCGCCTCGGCGACGGCTACCTCGCGATTTCGTCCGACCCGATGGTGCTGCGCGCCGAGGTGAGTCGGCTGTATGCCCTCGCCGAGCAAGCGGACCGCGACCCGGCGGAGATGACCGTGGCGCTCATCGACGGCATCGTCGTGACGCCGTCGCCGCTCGGTGACGATCGGTCACCGCTGCACGGCACGGCCGAGCAGATCGTCGAAGGGATCGGCGCCTTTGCTGACGCGGGATTGCAGCATCTCGTGGCGGGAGTGCGCGCGGCGGGCGATACCAGCTTCGCGGCGTCGATCCGCGCGCTCGACGTCGTTGCCGCCGACGTGTTGCCGTATGTGCACGGTCGCTAACGCGACGCTGCTTGAGCTACTCGTAGGGCGGCTCGACGCACCCACCGGTACCGCCGGTCGGCGTGGTCGGAGGACCCGCGCCGCGCGGTGCGCTGAAGCCGGCGCCAGGGTCGTCGGTGGTGAAGTAGCGGGCGATGGCACGCGCGATCGCGACTGCCGACTCCTCGCGGAAGGCAGCGGTCGCGACGAGCGCCGCCTCTGTGGGGTTGGACAGATATGCGATCTCGAGGAGGGTGGCCGGCACGCCCGCCGTGCGCCGCAGCACACCATAGAAATCGGGACCGGTACGGCCTTCGCGAAACAATGCGCCGGCGCCGGCCGCGCCATACCACTGGATCGGATGCGAGCGCAGGGCGGTGGTCACGTCCTCCCACAACAACCCGGCGAGGCGTTTCGCGTTGGCATCGAGTTGTTGGTAGAAGACCTCGGTGCCGGGATCGGACACGAGCGATGCGTTGCCCGAGTTGTGATGGATGGAGACGAACAACGCGGCACTGCTGTTGAGCGCGAGTTCGCCGCGCACGACGAAGGGCACGTAGTAGTCGAACTCGCGTGTGAGTACGACGTCGAGGCCTTCGCGCTCGAGAAGGGCGCGCGTCCGTTGCGCGACATCGAGGTTGACATCGCTCTCCCGCACACCGTTTTGCACCGCGCCCGGGTCGAATCCGCCGTGACCGGGGTCGAGCACGACGTGTACGCGATCGTAGCGTCGTCCCGGTCCCGCGTAGTGGGCTTCGATGCCGCACACCGTACGCACGCGCAATCGCCCGTCAGCCTCCACGGCGAGCACCGGCAGCACGACTCCGGTCGGCGTCACCACCACGCTCGGCCGCTTGGCGCCCGCAGTAGCCAACGACGCCAGACCCAGTGGTGGGCGCACGGTGGTCGTGGGTGCGACGGTCGTCGGCGGCGCGAGAGTGGTCGTGCTGGCGAGAGGGGAAGAAGTCGGGGTCGGTGATACGTCACCGCGGTCGGGCGGGTGATCGATCGGGGACGAGAGGGACTGTTCGGTCGTGTGTGACGCGCACGACGCGGCCAGCGCAATGACCAACAGCGCCGACCCGCGGAACTTCATGCAGGGCCGCCCGTGATGTCGATGCACTGACCGTTGATGTGGCGGCTGCCGTCAGCGACGAGGAACGCGACGACATCGGCAACATCTTCTGGCTCGCCGACACGGCGCAAGGGATTGCTTGCCGCCGCATTGACGAGTGACTGCCGGCGAAAGTCGGCGAGCGCGATGCCATCGCGCTCGGCCCGGTCTCGCTCTTGCAGGCTGACGCGATTGCTGGCGATGGTGCCCGGGTTGACCGCATTGACGCGGATGCCACGGGGACCGAGCTCGAGTGCGAGTACTTGGGTGAGCATGTCGAGCGCGGCCTTCGAACAGCAATACGGCGCACTCCCCACGGTCGGCTTGTGCGACGCCAGCGACGAGACATTGACGATGCGCCCCTTGACGCCGGCGTCGATCATGGCGCGGGCCGCAGTGCGACAGGTGAGCATTGGTCCGCGCACATTGACGGCGTTGACGTGATCCCATGCTTCGAGCGTGAGGTCGATCGCCTCTACCTGTTCGGGATAGGTGAACGCTCGTGCCGTGTTGACCAACACGTCGACCCGTCCGAGATCGGCAACCGCCTGTCCGATCAGATGCTCGATGTCGGACGCGCTCGTGAGGTCGCACACGACCGGTAGCGCGCGCCGTCCGAGTTGTTCGACCTCTTGTGCCACGGCGGCGAGACCGGCCCACTTGGCGGCGCGTTCGTCATCACCGACGCGATCGTCGGGGCGCTCGTAGTCGGAGATGACCACGTCGTAGCCATCCTGTGCCAGTCGGATTGCCACGGAGCGACCGATCGAGCGCATGCCGCCCGCGCCGGTGACGACTGCTACTTCACTGTTGTGCATGCAGCGTGTCTACCACTGCCATTCGAGAAGTTCGCGGGCGCCCGTCCACAATTGCGCGACGACGTCGGCAGCCGGCAGGGCAACCGCCATTGCCGCCGATTGACCGGCCCAGGCCTGTATGCGATCGATGTCGTTGTTCTTCGCGCCCGCGGCTCGCATCGCCTGCGTGAGCCCTCGTTGCACCGGATACGGCGCGGGCGGCGGAGCATCCGAATCGGTGGCAGCGCGCGCGTAGGCCGTTGCGATCGCGCGGCCGGGCCGACCGGAGAATGCGCGTGTCACGAGGGTGTCTTCGGGCAGCGATCGGCCGATGGCGTCAGCCCACGCGGGAGCGAGCATCGCCTCGGGACAGCGAAGGAACCCGGTGCCGATCTGCACCGATGACGCACCGAGCACGAGCGCGGCGGCGACGCCCCGAGCGTCGCCGATGCCGCCCGTCGCGATCACGGGAATGCGGACGGCATCGACGATCGCCGGCAGTAGCGAGAACAGTCCTATCAGGTCGCGCTCGGCCTGCGAAGCATCAAAGGCGCCGCGGTGTCCGCCAGCCTCCATGCCTTGGGCGATGATGGCATCCGCGCCGGCGCGCTCCGCCGCTCTCGCTTCTGACACCGTCGTCGCGGTTGCGAACCATTTGATATTCGCGTTCTTCATTCGGTCGACCATCGACGGCGCGAAGAGTCCCATGACCGACGAGATGACGCTCGGTCGTACGGCGAGCACTGCCTCGCACTGCGCGTCGAAGTCGACAGGGACTGCGTCGTCGGCGTCGGCAGCAACGGTGACACCCCAGTTGCCGAGAAACTCGCGAACCGCGAGTTCAGCGGCAGGATCACGTCGGGGTGGCGGGTCGGGAGTCCACAAGTTGAGCTGGAACGAACCCTTGCTGTATGCGCGGAATTCGTCGGCCCACGCGTGGATGGCTTTCGGCTCCATCAACAGCACGCCGCACGCACCGAGCCCGCCGGCATTGGCGACCGCGATCGACAGTGAGGCTGGGCTCGCGCCGGCCATCGGCGCCAACAGCATCGGAACCCGGATGTCGTATGCAGTGCAAAACTCCCGCACGCGGTTCGGTGAAAGACCCATCGCGGCATTATCCCATCGGAGAAGAATGGCACCGCGATCTTTGCGCCGATCCAGCAGATTGGTGCCGTGAGACGGGCCCGAGGCATTATTGCGCGGTGGTCATCGTCGCCGTCGTCGCCGTGGTTGCCGCGACGATTGCGTGGCTCTGCCTGAGGCGCACCGCTCGGCGCGTCGCACCCAACTTCGTCGATCTCGTCATCGTGGTGTTGGTGTCATTGGCGGCCGCGATCACAGTCGGCGCGCCGGTGGTGTGAAGTCGCCCTTCGGGGTGAGCGCGGCGGGCATACCCGACGGGACGTGTATCGCGCCGCGGGCGCGGGTACCGGTCGGGCTGAGTCCAACAGAAGAGAGGCACCATGCCACGAACAACCCGAACAACTGACGTTTGGACATTCAACACAAAGGCGTTGCCGGTCGAGGGTCTCGTTGGTTACGACGCCGAAGCCACCGACGGTCACATCGGCAAGATCGATCACGCGACAGCGGACGCCGGCAGAGACTTCATCGTGGTCGATACCGGCTTCTGGATCTTCGGCAAAAAGCGAATGGTTCCCGCGGGTGTCATCGAACGAGTTGACAACCAGGAGCGAAAAGTGTTTCTGGCCATGACCAAGGATCGGGTCAAGAGCGCTCCCGATTTCGACGACGTGCAGCACACGTCGTACGACGAGACGTACTACGACAACGTCGGCAGCTACTACGGCGGCTTCCGTAGTTGGTAGTCGACAACAGCCGCTGAGCCGAGCCAATCATGTGAGTTCGCTGTCGTGCGTCGTGAAGCCCACCTCGCGCGCGCGACCTGGGCCGGTGACCTGTTCGATGACCGTGAGCAGGTCGATGTGAGCGGGGGCGACGAACCATCGCGTGCCGCGCTTGTTGACGTTCCAACCCCAGCCGTCGGGATCGAGGGCTATGAGATGCTTGAGGACTGCGGTGGCGTCGTCGGG
>JBDTLT010000328.1:0-5062 GCA_039934635.1 Acidimicrobiales bacterium | reverse complement strand
TCGTCTACGACGAACGCGTGCGCACGATGTTGTTGGCGCTCAAGTACCGCAACCGGCGCGATGCGCTGACCTATCTCGCCTCGCAGATCGCCGCGGTGCTCGACGTCGAGGCCGCGGTGGTCACCTGGGTGCCGACCACCGGTGCGCGCCGGCGCGCTCGTGGGTTCGACCAGGCCGAGTTGCTGGCGCGGGCAGTGGGCCGGCGCACCGGCCTGCCGGTGCGGTCGCTCTTGTGCCGAGTCGACGGCCAGGCCCAGACCGGTCGCGACGCAGTGGGGCGGCGCGCGGGCCCCGAATTCTCGCTGCGCCGGCGCCGGGTGGTGGCCGGGTCGGTCGTCCTCATCGACGACATCGGCACTACCGGGGCCACGCTCCAAGCGGCCGCCCGGGTGCTCGCCGCCGCCGGCTGGGGCGAGATCCACGCCCGCACCGTGGCCTGGACTCCCCGGCGGGCGCCCTGGTCCTCGACCAAATTTGGGCCGATCGGACCGGAGGTGGGACCCCCCGAAGTGACTAGCCTATGACTAGCCGCCCGACTTGGGTAGCAAGGGCACCACCGATTCGGGACGAGGGCAGGTCCGCAAGCGATGAGTGGATTCGCGATGGACGAGGGGATACGGGTATTGATCTGTGACGACCACGCGTTGTTTCGGCGTGGTCTCATGATGGTGCTCGAAGAAGACCCCGAGATCGAAGTGATCGCCGAGGCCGCCAACGGCACCGAGGCCATCGAGCTCGCCCGTGAGCTGACGCCCGATGTGGTGTTGATGGACGTCCGCATGCCCGGCTGTACCGGGATCCAAGCGACCCGCGAGATCCTCGAATCGGTCCCGTCGGCCCACGTGATCATCCTCACCGTGAGCGACGACGAAGACGACCTTCTCGAAGCGATGAAGGTCGGAGCGGCGGGCTACCTCCTCAAAGAGATCTCGATCGTCGAGGTGACCGCGGCGGTCCATTCGGTCATGGCCGGCCAACGACTGGTGACGCCCTCCTTGGCGACCAAGCTCATCACCGAGTTCGCCAACATGGAGCGGGTGGCGGCGGCTCGACCGACCGATGCGCCCAAGCTCACGGTCCGCGAGCTCGAGGTGCTGCGCTTCGTGGCCGAAGGCCGCAAGAACCGGGATATCTCGGTGGTGCTGGGCATATCCGAGAACACCGTGAAAAATCACGTGCGCAACATCTTGGAAAAGTTGCGGCTGCACTCGCGGGTGCAGGCAGTGCGCTATGCGATCGACCAAAACCTGATCGAGGCCTACTGAGGGGCCCGCGGCCCTTCAGAGCAGCAATGCGGGCGGACATGGTCTCGAAGCGAGCGGGTGGCGGGCACTCTGGAGCGGGTTCGCCCCTCTAGACTTCTTGGCGATATGGGAATCTTCGATCGCGTCCTGCGGGCGGGCGAAGGGCGCAAGGTCAAAGCCCTTCAGTCTCTGGTACCGGACATCAACTCGCACGAGGCCGAGATCTCGCGCCTCACCGACGATGCGTTGCGGGGAAAGACCACCGAGTTCCGTGAGCGGCTGGCCCGCGGCGAAGACCTCGACGACCTTCTCGTCGAAGCGTTCGCCGTGATGCGCGAGGCCGCCCATCGGGTCATCGGCCAGCGCCACTACGACGAACAGCTCATGGGCGGCGCCGCGCTGCACCTCGGTTGGGTCGCCGAGATGAAGACAGGCGAAGGCAAGACGCTCGTGTCGACGTTGCCCGCCTATCTCAACGGTCTGTCCGGCCGTGGCCTGCACATCTGCACGGTCAACGACTATCTGGCGACGCGCGATGCCAATTGGATGGGGCAGATCCATCGGTGGCTCGGGCTGACCGTCGGTCTCATCATCCCCGGCGACTACACGTCCGAGGACAAGCGGGCGCAATATGCGTGCGACATCACCTACGCCACCAACAACGAGCTCGGCTTCGACTATTTGCGCGACAACATGGCGATGTCCGTCGAGGACAAGGTGCAGCGCACCCCCGTCTACTGCATCGTCGACGAAGTCGACTCGATCCTCATCGACGAGGCCCGCACGCCGTTGATCATCAGCGGTCGCGTGAGCGAGGCGGCCAAGCTCTACTACCGCTTCGCCAGCATCGCCCGCGGCCTCAAGCGCGATGTGCACTACGACGTCGACGAAGAAAAGCGCGTCGTTGCCCCGACCGAAGCCGGCATCCACGAAGTCGAACGTGCCCTCGGCGTCGAAAATCTCTACGACGAGCTGACCGCCAACCTCGTACATCACATGCAGGCCGCGCTGCGGGCCAAAGAGCTCTACAAGCGCGACAAGGACTACATCATCAACTCGGGCGAAGTGAAGATCGTCGACGAGTTCACCGGCCGCATCCTCGATGGGCGGCGCTGGAGTGAGGGGCTGCATCAGGCAGTCGAGGCCAAAGAGGGCGTCAAGATCAAAGAAGAGAACCAGACGCTGGCCACGGTCACGCTGCAAAACTTCTTCCGCCTCTACGAAAAGTTGGCCGGCATGACCGGTACTGCGCAGACCGAGGCGGCCGAGCTCGGCGGTACCTACAAGCTCCAGGTCGTACCCATCCCCACCCACCGGCCGATGGTGCGCATCGATCAGAGCGATCTGATCTACAAGAACGAAGAGGCCAAGTTCGACGCGGTCGTCGAAGATCTGGTCGAGCGCTACGAAAAGGGCCAGCCCGTGCTCGTCGGCACGATCTCGGTCGAAAAGTCCGAGCGTCTCTCGCGCAAGCTCGAACAGCGCGGCATCGCGCACGAAGTGCTCAACGCCAAGCAGCACGCGCGAGAGGCAGAGATCGTCACGCAGGCGGGCCGGCTCAAAGCGATCACCGTTGCGACCAACATGGCCGGCCGCGGCGTCGACATCTTGCTCGGTGGCAATCCCGAAGGTCTGGCCCGCCGAGAGGTCATCGCCGAAGGCCTCGACGTCGACACGCCCGAGGGTCAGGTTCGTTTCGAGGAGCTGCTCGAGAAGTACGAACCGCAGTGCAAGCAAGAAGGCGACGAAGTCCGCAAAGTCGGCGGCCTCTACGTGCTCGGCACGGAGCGCCACGACTCTCGCCGCATCGACAACCAGTTGCGGGGACGTTCGGGCCGCCAGGGCGATCCCGGCGAGAGCCGCTTCTACCTTTCGCTCGAAGACGAGCTCATGCGCATCTTCGCCACCGGCGCGCTCAATTGGGTCATGACCAAGGCGCTGCCCGATGACGTGCCCATCGAGGCCAAGATGGTCACGCGGGCGATCGAGCGGGCGCAGAACACCGTCGAGGCCAAGAACGCCGAGATCCGCAAGAACGTCCTCAAATACGACGAGGTCATGAACGAGCAGCGCAAGATCATCTATCGCCGACGCGATCAGATCCTTGCCGGCGCCGACCTGCGTGACGAGACGATGGAGTATTTCGCCCAGGCGGTCGACGGCGTCATCCGCAGCCATGTGAGCGACGAGTCGGGCGAAGAGTGGGATACCGAAGCACTGCTCGTCGAGCTGCAGAACTACTGGCCGACCTCGCTCACCACCGACGAGCTCGAAAACGTGCACAACGCCGACGACCTGTACGAGCGGGTCATGAGTGAGGCAACGACCTACTACGAACAGCGCGAGCAGCTCATCGGTCCCGAGCTGAGCCGCGATATCGAGCGCCAGGTCATGTTGCGCCTCATCGATCAGCATTGGCGCGACCATCTCTACGAGATGGACTACCTCCGTGAGGGCATCCACCTGCGGGCCTACGGTCAAGTCGATCCGGCGGTTGCCTGGCAGCGCGAAGGCTTTGACATGTTCGCGCAGATGATGTCCGGCATCGCCGACGACTTCGTCAAGTACATCATGCACGTGCAGGTTGCCGTCGAGCCCACGCCGCAGTCACAGATCACCAACGTGCAGTACTCCGCTCCCGACGACTCGGTGCAGACCACGCCCGCCATCGTCGCGGCGCCCGGCGCCGATGGCGCGCCGCCGCGCACCGAGGACGTAGTGCAACAACCGGTGGTCAAATCCGATTGGGACAAGACCCCGCGCAACGCGCCGTGCCCATGCGGCAGCGGCAAGAAGTTCAAACTCTGCCACGGCAAGTGACTGTTGTTCGACTTCAGCGATGACCTCAAGGCGCTGCGCGAGCGCTTGTCCGAGGCGCAGGTCTATCTGCGCATCGAGGCGTTGCGCGCCCGTCGTCCCCAACTCGAGGCAGAGATGGGGCGACCTGACCTCTGGGACGACACCGAAGTCGCGCGCAAGGTGCAGACCGAGCTGTCCGAGATCGTCGGCGACATCGATCTCTACGAAGAGCTCGAGCAACGCGTCGACGACGCGGCGACGCTTTTCGAGTTGGCCAAAGAAGAAAACGACGACTCGGTCGAGTCCGAGATCCACGACTCGATCAATGGCACCAAGAAGCGGTTCGACGAGCTCGAACTCCGCGCCTTGTTCACCGGCGAATACGACGAGCGTGATGCGGTGTGCACCGTCAAGTCGGGTGCCGGCGGAACCGACGCGCAGGACTGGGCCGAAATGTTGTTGCGCATGTACCGGCGCTGGGCCGAACGGCGTGGCTTCGTGTGCGAGGTCGAGTACGTCTCCGAAGGCACCGAAGCCGGTATCTCGACGGCCGAGTTCATCGTCAAGGGGCGTTACGCGTACGGCCTGTTGCGTTCCGAGCACGGGGTGCATCGCCTCGTGCGCATCTCACCGTTCAACAACGAGGGCAAGCGCCAGACGGCCTTTGCTTCGTTGACGGTCGCGCCGTTCTTCGAGGAGATGGCCCAAGAGGTCGACATCAACGAGAAGGACCTGCGCATCGACGTCTATCGGTCGTCGGGCGCGGGCGGGCAGCACGTCAACGTCACCGACTCGGCCGTGCGCATCACCCACTTGCCCACGGGCATCGTGGTGGCCTGCCAGAACGAGCGCAGCCAGCACCAGAACAAGGCGCGGGCCATGCAGGTGCTCGCGGCCAAACTGCTCGACCTCGAGCGGCGCAAGCGCGAGGAGCAGATCCAGTCGATCTCGGGCCCGCAGGACAACGTCAACTTCGGCAGCCAGATCCGCAGCTACGTGTTGCAGCCCTACCAGATGGT
>JBDTLT010000327.1:0-5100 GCA_039934635.1 Acidimicrobiales bacterium | reverse complement strand
ACCACGTCCGACGGGCCCTCGGTGACGACGACGGCACCCCGTGCCCTCAGCGCTTCGACGACACCGGGGCCGGCGCAGACGAGCACGCGTTCCCCGGCGTGGACCAACTCGGCCGCGGCCATTGCAGAAGTGATGACGCGCCCGGTCGCATCGATGCCGAGGCCCGCCAGTTTCGCTTCTTGGTCGGCGAGGCGCGAGTAGGAGAAGTTCGTCACGAACAACACGTCGAGGCCGGCCGCGATCACTTGCTGTGCCCCGCGCACTCCTCCGGCGATGGGGGTATCACCGCGCCAGATCACGCCGTCGAGGTCGAACACCCATGCCCTCATTCGTTCGTGCCCTTCGTTTACGCGCATTTCGTGCGCCAAAGCTGATCGCTGACCACAGCAGTCTGATAGGACAACGCGGTGGCCCGTTTCGACGCATTCCGCGGTATTCGTTACGACCTCGACACGGTACAGATCGATGACGTGGTCGCCCCACCGTACGACGTCGTCACCGCTCGCCGCCGCGCCGAGCTCGCGGCGCGCTCGCCGTACTCGGTCGTCCATGTCGATCAGCCCGAAGAAGCTCGTGGCGACGTCGCCTACACCGATGCGGCCGCCACGTTTCGCAAATGGCGCGACGACGGCGTGCTCGTCACCGACGCGGCGCCGTCGATGTACATCTACCGCATGGACTACCGCGACGACACCGGTCGATCGACGCGCACCATCGGTGTGATCGGCGCGCTCGAGGCAACGCCCGCGTCGGCCGGCGCGGTGCTCCCCCACGAACAGACGACACCTAAAGCCAAGACCGACCGCCTCTCGCTGATCCGCGCCACCAAGGCCAACCTGTCCCCCATCTGGGGGCTGTCCCCGGCCGCCGGGCTGACGTCGTTGCTCGAGCTCGACCGACCGGCCGCGGCGCAGTGGCAAGCGTCCGACGGTGCGCACCATCGCCTGTGGGCCGTCGACGATCCCGCGCTGCTCGAGCGCATCTCGCAGTCGATCGCCGGCGCGCCGGTGCTCATCGCCGACGGTCACCACCGCTTCGAGGTGTCGTTGCAGTACCGGCGCGAGCAACGCGAAGCGAACGGCGATCGGCCGGGCGCCTATGACTCGGTGATGGCGTTCGTCGTCGAGTTGGCCGAAGAAGAACTGAGCGTGTTGCCTATCCACCGATTGATCGACGGGCTACCCGCGACGTTCTCCCCAACCGACGCGCTCGATCGCTACTTCACGCTCGCGCCGATCACGCTCGATCCGACCACCATCGCCCGGCAAATGGCGGCGTCGGGCACCCTCACCCTCGTCACCGCCGCCGGCGCCTGGTCGATGACGCCGCGACCCGACGCGATGCGCGACGTCCGCGATCTCGACTCGAGCCGACTCGACCGCGCGCTGACGTCGTTCCCCGAACACTCATTGACGTTTCAGCACGGTGTCGACCATGTCGTCGCGGCCGTGCGCGACGGTCGGGCACAGGCCGGCGTGTTGTTGCGACCCGTACCACTCGCGCAGATCGAGGCGATCGCCCACGGCGGCGAACGCATGCCGCCGAAGTCGACGTTCTTCAATCCCAAGCCGAGCACGGGCGCGGTGTTCATGTCGGTCGAATAGTCGGCCGCTCGCAGGTGGTCACATTGGCAGCGATAATCCGCTGCTACTCGACGGTCCAGGTGGCGCCGGAGTGCAGCAACTTCTTGAGGTCGCCGGGGCCGGAACGCTCTTGGGCAACGGCGAGTTGGCGCTGCGTCTCTTCGGCGTACTCGGGCCGTTGCACGTCGCGGAACACACCGATCGGCGTGGGCACGTGCACGCTCGTCGCCAATCGGGCGAGCGCGAACGCCACGGCCGGGTCGTCGCGTGCTTCGTCGTGCACCAGGATGGCGTCTTCGCCCACCGAGGCAACATCAACGATCTGGGCATGTCCCTGTGCGTTCATGACGACGCCGCGTTCTTTTTCGGCGCCGAAGCGAATCGGCTGCCCGTGCTCGAGGCGGATGAGCATCGTGTCGCGATTCTGCTTCGTCGTGATCTCGCTGAACGCGCCGTCGTTGAAAACGTTGCAGTTCTGGTAGACCTCGACGAACGACGCGCCCTTGTGGTGATACGCGCGGCGGAACATTTCCATCATGTGATCGCGGTCCATGTCGTGGGTGCGAGCGACGAACGTCGCTTCGACACCGAGGGCGACCGACAGCGGATTGAACGGCTGATCGAGCGAACCCATCGGCGTGGACTTGGTGATCTTGCCGACCTCGCTCGTGGGCGAATATTGGCCCTTGGTCAAGCCGTAGATCTGGTTGTTGAACAACAAGATGTTGAGGTTGACGTTGCGGCGCAGCGCGTGGATGAGGTGATTGCCACCGATCGACAACATGTCGCCGTCACCGCCGACGACCCACACGCTCAGTTCGGGCCGAGCCAACGCCAAGCCGGTGGCGATGGCGGGTGCGCGGCCGTGGATGCTGTGCACGCCATAGGTGTTCATGTAGTAGGGGAAGCGCGCCGCGCAGCCGATACCGGACACGAACACGGTGTCCTCTCGCCGGACGCCGAACTCGGGCATCAACATTTGCATCGCCGCGAGAATGGAATAGTCGCCGCACCCGGGGCACCAGCGGACCTCTTGGTCGCTCGACCAGTCGCGGCGGGTAGTGGTGGGGGCGTCAGTCATTGATGGCTCCGGAAATTGCTTGATACAGCTCGGCCGTCGAGAACGGCTGGCCCATGACCTTGGATATGGCCCGTGCATCGACGAGAAAGTCGCTGCGAATCATCTTGACCAACTGCCCGAGGTTCATCTCGGGCACGAGGATCTTCGGGTACCGCTTGAGGAGGTCGCCGAAGTTCTTGGGGAACGGATTGAGATGCACGAGGTGGATGCGAGCCACCTTCATGCCCTCTTCGCGCGCCCGGTTGACGGCGGCGGTGATCGCACCCCACGTCGAACCCCATCCGACGACGAGCACGTCGGCGTCTTCGTCGCCTTCGAGTAACGCGTCGGGGATGTCGTTGGCGATCTGGGCCACGCGGGCGGCCCGCAGGTGCACCATGTGGGCATGGTTTTCGGGGTCGTAGCTGATGTTGCCCGACCCGTCTTCTTTCTCGATGCCGCCGATGCGGTGCATGAGACCGGGCGTGCCCGGCAACGCGAGATCACGGGCCAGATTCGCATCGCGCACGTAGGGCCAAAACACTTCGGTGCCGTCCGCGTTGACGTGGTTTGGGGCGGTCGCGTACGGGATCGAGATATCGGGCAGCGACTCGACATCGGGCAGGCGCCACGGTTCGGTGCCGTTCGCGAGATAGCCGTCGGTCAACAGGATCACCGGCGTGCGGTACTTCAGCGCGATGCGTGACGCCTCGATGGCGACTTCGAAGCAATGCGACGGGCTGTAGGCCGACACGATCGGCATCGGCGATTCGCCGTGGCGTCCGTACATCGCCATCAACAGATCGGCGGCCTCGGTCTTCGTCGGAAGGCCCGTCGATGGGCCACCGCGCTGGACGTCGATGATGATGAGCGGCAATTCGAGGCTGATCGCCAGACCCATCGTCTCGCCCTTGAGGGCCATACCGGGGCCGGAAGTCGTCGTGTACGCGAGGTGCCCGCCGTAGGCCGCGCCGAGCGCCGAACCGATCGCCGCGATCTCGTCTTCGGCCTGCATGGTGCGCACGCCGAAGTTCTTGTGCTTGGACAGCTCGTGCAACACGTCGGATGCCGGCGTGATCGGGTACGAACCCAAGAACACCGGCAGCTTGGCGCACTGCCCTGCGGCGACGATGCCCCATGCGAGCGCGGTGTTGCCGTTGACGTTGGTGTAGACGCCCGGCTCGAGACGAGCGGGACGCACTTCGAAGACATGGTCGAACAACTCGGCGGTTTCACCGAAGTTGAAGCCGGCCTTGAATGCCGCGAGGTTGGCTTTGAGAACGAGCTCGTTCTTCGCGAAGCGCGACTCGATCCACTTGATCGTCGTTTCGACTGGGCGCGTGTACATCCAGGTGATGAGGCCGAGCGCGAAGAAGTTCTTGGATCGGTCCGCGTCGCGTGGCTTGACACCCAGTTGCGCGCAGACCTCTTTGGTGATCGAGGTCATCGGCACGCGATAGAGCGTGTAGGCCTTGAGCGAATCGTCCTCGAGAGGATTGGCGTCGTAGCCGGCCTTCTTGAGGTTGCGCTCGTCGAAGGTGTCCTCGTTGACGATCAGCGTGCCGCCGAACTCGAGCGTGTTGATCGAGGCCTTGAGCGCGGCTGGATTCATCGCGACCAACACGTTGGGCTCGTCGCCCGGCGTCGTGATGTCGTAGTCGGAGATGTGCACCTGGAACGCGGAGACACCGGCGAGCGTGCCCGCTGGAGCGCGGATCTCTGCCGGGAACTCGGGGAACGTCGCGAGGTCGTTGCCGAATTGCGCGCTGGCACTGGTGAATCGTTCACCGGTGAGCTGCATTCCGTCGCCGGAATCGCCGGCGAAACGGATGACCACGTGATTGATGGTGCGCGTGGGCATGACTCGTGGAGCTGTGTCGGTCACTCCACCCCCCTTGGTGGGCAGAAGTTGCGGCGCTCGCCATGGACCAGACGAACGCGAGCATGTACGGAACTTGTACGTTCACTCTACACAGCGGCCCTCGCTTGTCAGCGCATCGAGAGCATCAAAACAGCCATGCGCGAACAATCGGGAGCGGCCCGGTCGTGCCCCCTTTTCTAGGGGCAAACGGGCCTCGCGCTTTACGCGATGGTCACATCGCGATCGAGATAGACGTCTTGGATCGCGTTGAGCAACTCGACGCCTTCGGCCATGGGGCGTTGGAAGGCCTTGCGGCCCGAGATCAAGCCCATGCCGCCGGCGCGCTTGTTGATGATGGCGGTCTTGACCGCCGCCGCCATGTCGCCCGCGCCCTTGGACTCGCCACCGCTGTTGATCAGGCCGATGCGGCCCATGTAGCAGTTGGCCACCTGCCAACGACACAGGTCGATCGGGTTGTCGGTGGTGAGTTCGCTGTAGACGAGCTTGTTGGTCTTGCCGTAGCCATCGAACGCGTTGAACCCGCCGTTGTTCTCGGGCAGCTTCTGCTTGATGATGTCGGCTTCGATGGTGACGCC
>JBDTLT010000326.1:0-5186 GCA_039934635.1 Acidimicrobiales bacterium | reverse complement strand
AGGCGCTTGCCGTGCGTGCCGGCGCCCAGCAGCACCGCGGCCGCCGAAGCAGCCTGGCCGAAGCAGATCGTGGTGATGTCGGGCTTGATGTACTGCATCGTGTCGTAGATGGCGAACAGCGCATTGATGTCGCCGCCCGGCGAGTTGATGTAGAGGCTGATGTCCTTGTCGGGGTTTTCCGACTCGAGGTGCAAGAGCTGTGCGCACACGAGGTTGGCGATGGTGTCGTCGATCGGCGTGCCGATGAAGATGATGTGCTCTTTGAGCAGGCGGGAGAACAAGTCGAAGGACCGCTCGCCGCGGTTGGTCTGCTCGATGACGATGGGCACCATGTAGTTCTGCGGAGTGATCACTATGCGTCCTCGTTGGCTGCTTGGCTTGCTTGCTCGTCGCTTGGTTCGCTCGTGGTTTCCGCGGTCATCTCGTCGCTTTGATCGCTCGCGCTTTCGGGCGCTTCGAGTGCGGTCCGGTCGATCACCGTACCGTCAGGATCGACGATCTCGACCCTTTCGATGAGCCATTCGAGCGCTTTGTTCTTCTGGATCGAGGAGCGTACCGCCGACATCTGCCCAGAGTCGGTAAATCGCTGCCGGACTGTCTCGAGGGGCAATTTGGCCCCCTCGGCGACGGGGACAAGCTCACGATCGATGTCGTCTTCTGACACCTCGATGCCTTCTGCGGCGGCAACGGCCCGCAGTGCGAGGTCGGTCTTGACGCCCTCGATGGCGGCTTCGCGCGCCTCGTCACCGATCTGGGCCGCGGTGCGTCCCGTGGCAGAGAGGTATTGCTCGAGCGTGACGCCTTGGTCGCGCAGTCGCATGACGAGGTCTTCGATGCGGGACTGCATCTCGGCGTTGACCATCGCCTCGGGGACCTCGTCATCGATCAGCTTGGCCAACTCGACGGTGGTGCGCATGCGCACGGCCATTTGACCGAACGAACGCTTTTGCGTCGCGAGTTGCGACTCGATGTCGGCGCGCAGTTCAGCCGCAGTATCGAACTCGGACGCGTTGCGGGCGAACTCGTCGTCGACGTCGGGCAATACCTTTTCTTTGACTTCTTTCACCGTGACGACGAAGTGCAACTCGCCGTCTTCGTCCTCATCGGGATGCGCCGCGGTGAACTCGATCTCGCCACCGGCCGTGGCACCGCGAAGATTTTCGTCGATCTCGGGGACAACCGTGCCCTTGCCCACCTCATAGAGGTAGTCCTCGGTGGTGAGGCCCGGCACCGGCTCGTCTTGGTAGCTGCCCGCGATGTCGATCGTGACGTGGTCGCCGTCGACGATCGCGCGATCGACCGGCTCGAGGTGCGCGTACTGATTGCGCAGGCGGTCGATCTGGGCGTCGATCTCTTCATCGGAAGGATTGGGGTTGGGGATCTCGACGCGCATGCTTTGATAGCCCGCGACGGTCACCTGTGGGCGCACCTCGACCACCGCGTCGAAGCTCACCGGGCCGGTTTGCTGCCCCGCGGTGATGTCGATCTCGGGCGGAGCGATCACGTCGACGTCGTGTTCGATGACGGCCTTGGAGTAATAGACAGGAAGCGCCTCACGCAGGGCTTCTTGCCGGCCGACATCGGCGCCGAGCCGGGCCTCGAGCACCTTGCGGGGCGCCTTGCCGGGTCGGAACCCAGGTAGGCGCACCTCTTTGGCCAAACGCTTGAACGCGGCGTTGACTTCGGTTTCGAACTCAGCAGCCTCGATCTCGACGCTGAGCTTGACCTTGTTTGCTTCTACGGCTTCAACGGTGGATCTCACAGGCGGCTGAGTGTATCGGCACCGAGTGGCGGCCTCGCTCCCTACGTCGAAAGGACCGCTCGGGTCGCTTCCGAACAATTGATCGCAATGCAATCTGGCTCGGCCGCTACGCTGGTCCGGCTTCTGCGGGTGTAGCTCAATGGTAGAGCTCCAGCCTTCCAAGCTGGCCATGAGGGTTCGATTCCCTTCACCCGCTCGCCGCGTTGACCCAAGTCAAAGCCCCAATCCTTACGAACCGGCACGTCACGGATCGTTCAGGACGAGGCATGCCATCGGCAGCGCAAAATGGTCATGCGGTTGGCCCAATAGTCTTTCTGTCGGCGGGATCGAGACGTACATGGCGGCTGGGAATCGGAAGCGTCGCGGCGGGTCTGTGCCCAAGCGGATGTCGGTTCCGCTGGACAAGGATCTCGTGGTGCGAGCGGCGCTTGAACTGCTTGATGATGGCGGCCTGGATGCGTTCAACATGCGTGCTCTTGCGCAGCGGCTGGGCACATTTCCGGCGACCGTGTATTGGCATGTTGGACACCGTAACGAGGTGCTCAGCGCGGTCTTCGAGGTGGTTCTCGATGAAGTCGAGTTGCCGGACTCGGCGGTCGTTGTATGGGACGAATGGCTTTCGCAGTTCGCGCACGAGTATCGCAGAGTCATGCATCGTCACCCGACTCTCGGTGCTTGGGTCGCGTCGCACCTTTACTCGCGCGTCACCGCGCCAACGGTGACGGAGTGCATCCTTGCGGTGCTGCATCGCGGTGGGTTTCGCGATCAACAATTGGCATCCGCTTTCAATGCCTACGTCGGATCCTTGGTGGGCTGGGTGGCTACTGAGCTGATCTCCACGGAAAGGGACGTCGCTGCGAATTGGGCGCAGGAGTATGAGGACCAAGTTCGCAGTCTCCGGGCCGAAGCGTTCCCGACGATTGTGGCCAACGTCGGCGTTCTCGCCGATGAGGTGTTTTCGCTGCGTTGGCACGGCGGGTCCGACAAACCGCTCGACGCGTCGTTCGAATTTGCGGTGAAGGTCTGGTTGCGCGGCCTTCAGCAATTGCTTCCCCCTACTTCTTCTTGACACGCCCTCTGAGCAGCCTTAAGTTCGTCTCTTGTACAAGGTACAAGAGAACGGACTGCGATGCCGCTGGTTACCAGAGAGTCGTTGCGGTCCATGATCGAGGCGGAACAGGCTGACTTCGTGGCGTTGGCCGAGCAGCTCACACCCGATCAGTGGCACGCGCCGACTTCTTGTGACGGCTGGAGCGCCTTCGATGTGGTTCACCACGTTGCCTTGCATACACATCGCAGCGTTCGCGAACTCGTTCAGGGCAGCCAACGCCAAGCGGCGCGTCGAGGCTGTGACACGCCCGCCAAGGTCGCGGAATTACTGGCGGCGCCCGTGCAAGCGCAGTTGGGGTGGGAAATGCGTCTCCAACTCGCGGAACTGTTGATCCATCAACAGGACGTGCGGCGAGCGGTCGGACTGGCCCGCCACATTCCTTCCGAGCGGCTCACGGTCGTGTTGACTTCGGTTCGCACACGATGGGTGGGTCTGCTCGCGGGTGTCGGCGCACGACAACGTTGCGCAGGGCTTCACCTCGTTGCCGATGACATCGGCTGGTCGTTCGGTGCCGGCGCAGAAGTGCACGGTGCGGGCGAACCATTGCTGATGGCTATGTCCGGACGTCCCTTGTCCAACGACCTGAGCGGCGATGGCGTTCCGGTTTTCAGTGCTCGATGCATTTCGCGCCGATGATTTGCCCGGCAAGAGTTTCTTCGAGGGAGGTCGCGCAGTGGTGAAGCAACAACCGATGAACGCGAGACGGAACGGCGGCGCCGCCGCGGTGTCGGGAGGGGTGCTCGCACTTGTGGGCAACTTGGTCCATCCCCGCTACGACGGAGAGAACGTCGACATCTACCAAAAGATTGCCGCATCGGATCGGTATCTCGTCGCGGACTTCGTGTTGCTCGTCGCGTTGGTGTTGTTGGTCGCAGCGGTGGTATCGATCGCTCGCCATATCGGCTCGAGCCCATTGGCAGGTCACGGCCGATTGTTCGCGGTGATCGGGGGGACCATCGCCATCGCGCAACTCGGCCTCGAGACCTTCGCTTTGCGGCACCAAGCCGAGATCTTCGCCAGTGCCCCACCTGGCGACCAGTCCGGTTCTTTTTGGGCCGCCAACGCGATCGACCACCTCAACATGGCACTGTTCAACACCTGGACCGCCGTGTTCCTTGGCGTCACACCGATCTTGCTCGGGTTGGCCGCGTTCCGAGCCCGCCGATTCTCTGTGTGGACGAACCTCAGCGCAGTCGCAGGCGGCGTGCTGTGCCTCGTCGTCGGCATCGTCAACCTCGGGCTCGACGATCAGAGCACACTCGACATCCCGTTCTTGGTCGGCTCACTCCTCGTCACCGTCTGGGTGCTCGCGGCAGGCTACGAAATGCTTCGCGGTACTCAGAACGAATACACCAACAATGCGGAGCCTCGACCCGTTCGCGAACCCCCCGTACCCAAGCAATAAGCACGTCCCGCAAGCGCGCCGCATGGCTCGGCATGTAATCGGTCCATCCTGCCATCGCGGTAAGCCCCAAAACCATCGAAGGCGTTCCCGCCCACCACCAACGGTCGGCCTGCAGTCGTCGTCCCAGCGAATGTGGGGAACGAGGTGGCCCCACCTCTTCGAGAGCCGAGGGACGGACACGTCCGGCAAACGCCTCTGGCATGATGTCTTCGAAGGAGCGCAATGGATCGGCTCGAAGGAAAGGTCGTCCTCGTCACGGGCGCGGCGCGCGGTCTCGGCGAGGTCGTCGCCCGGATCGGTGTCGAGCAAGGAGCGAAGGTGTTGCTCGTCGACGTCAACGACGAGCGCGGCACCACAGTCGCCGCCAGTCTCGGCGAACGCGCCTCCTACGTGCACCTCGATGTGCGCGACAAGGCGGATTGGGACAACGCCGTCGCGCATGCGCAGTCGCGCTTCGGTCATCTCGACGTGCTCGTCAACAACGCCGCCATCTTGATGGCCGGTGCGCTCGAGACGTTCTCTCTCGAGGACTATCGCGAGGTCATCGACGTCAACCAGACGGGTGCGTTCCTCGGCATGCAGGCCGTCATCCCGGCGATGCGAGCGGCCGGTCGGGGCTCGATCATCAACGTGTCCTCGACCGACGGCGTGCAGGGCATGGGCGGCGTCATCGCGTACGGCGCGAGCAAGTGGGCGCTGCGGGGCATGACCAAGATCGCGGCACAAGAACTCGGTCCGCTCAACATCCGCGTCAATTCGGTGAACCCCGGCGGGATACTCACCGAGATGTCGAAGGGCATCAGCGTCCCGGGCGTCGAGCTCAACGGCGACGAAGTGCAATTGCGGTGGGCGCTGAATCGATTCGGGAAGCTCGACGAGGTCGCCAATGTGATCTTGTTCCTCGCATC
>JBDTLT010000325.1:0-5189 GCA_039934635.1 Acidimicrobiales bacterium | reverse complement strand
CGATTCTCTCGATGCCGATCAACAAGGCCGCGCCATCCGCTGCGCGCGTCATCGAGTTGCTCGGCGGCGACTGCGAGATCCGTGTGTTCGAAGTTCCCCGCGACTTCGTCGAGGCATCGGCCGGTGCATTCTGGGCGCGCCCCGAAGCGTATTGCGACCCGGCGATCCAGGCCACGATGTCGATGTTCGCGTTGCTCGAGCCGTCGGTCGTCGATACCGGCGTAGCGCGCTTGCGCGCCGATCTCGCCAGCGGCGCCTGGGACCGCCGTCACGGCCACCTACGGCAGCAGGACCAACTCGATTTGGGTTATCGCATCGTTGTGTCGACCGCGCGATGATCCGATCGCATCGTGAGTGTGGTACCCAATATCGCCGCGAGGCCGGCGACAGTCATACTGACGATCGGTACCTCCACGAACATCTGAACGCCCCACAGCGACGAGTCGAGAACAGGCACCGACGACAGCGCGGTGATTGCAAGGGCCAGAGGCACGATCACGAAACCGTAGATGATCGCAACGGTTCCTTTGGTGCACACCGCGATGACCAGAACACACAGCGACGGAATCCAAATCCACTTGCTGAGCGTCGGAACATCCTGGAACACGTTCTGCAACACATATCCCGCCCGTGCCGGCGCGCGGTAAGCCGCGGGAGGACCAGACCACCGCATTGCGGAATGCACCTTTGCCGCGCCGGCGAGTCCGGCACCGACTCCCACGATGACAGATGCGGCTCGAAGCGAAATCCGGGCGGCGGTGGGCGTGAGCCAGACGACGAATGCGAACCACACCACCGCGACCAAGAGCGTACGTTGAACGAGCGGTACCGATCGGCCTGATACCAGGCCGGCAACCGCAATCGCGACGGGACCAACTCCGAGTCGTCGCACCACGCGAGGGGCGAATACGACCAGGGCGGGCAGTGCCGCGATCGCCAACCAGAACGGAGCGAACAACCGCGGTCGCTCGGTCGACCACGTCCCGGTGGCGTGTACCGTGAGAACGAGCGTCGCGAGGGCCGACAACGCGGCGGCCGATACGAGCGCCGACCACATTCGCGCATTGCTCCGTTCGGCTCGACCGTAAGCCGCAGTTCGGGCGCGAAGGCCGCTGTACACGAGCCCAACTGCCTCTTTCATCGCAGGCCGCCGCTGATCCGCGTGCGCCGAGGCGAGAAGGACGGCAACCATCTCTTCCTCTCGTTGCTCGAGATACTCCGGCGGGTAGATGGCAAGAAGCATTCGATAGCGGCGTTCCAGACCGTTCATGCCCTGGCTCCCTTGATTGCGATTGTCGAGGGCTTCGCTTTCAGTCGACGCCGCGCCTGCGCCGCGACTGCGGTCATCGTCGCAGCTGCACCCTCGAGCTCGTGGCGACCCGCGACAGTGAGTTGGTAGTAGCGACGGAACCGTCCATCGACGACATCGTTGCTCGCTTCTTCGATCAGCCCGTCCCGAACGAGATTGTCGATCACGCGGTAGAGCGAACCCACCGGCGGTGACACTCTGCCACCCGACAGTGCCTGCATATCGCGCAGGATCGCGTAGCCGTGCTGCGGCCCTGACGCCAGCGCAGTCAACACCGCTACTCTCACAACGTCTATACTCATGAAACGTGAGTATAGAGCGCGACGGTGTTGTCGGCGCTAGTTCTTGACTTCGAACGTGAGCGGAATTCCGTTGTAGGACGTTGGCGCGTCGGGACAGTCGTCGGGCGAAGCGAGGCTGAGTACGACAGTCGCGATCTCCTCGTCGACGATTTCGATCGAACCATCTGCCGCTCGCCGCCAGGCCCGTCCACCATCCTCGCGGACGACCGCGCTGATTGCGTGGTACTGCTCTTTCAGTCGTTGCGCGTCCGCGGTGAGGAGGGCGTCCGCAGCAGCCCGCGAAGCGCTTCCCGAAGGCGGTAGGCCGTCGCCGGTCTCGCCGGCGAAGCGGGGACCGATCTGCCATGGATGACGCGCCGCGGTACAGACACGTACATCTGATGGCGTGGTCACCGACGGCGCGTACGCGACGCCACCGCTTGCGGGGATGACGTCGAACGCGTTCGGCTGAACCTCGCGCAACTGTCCTCCGGACCAGACGACGAGTTCGGCGCCGGTCCAGATCACCGGCGTTTCGCGACGCGAGGGAACCGGGTCGGGCGCACCGACGGTCCACCGTGCGGACGACGCGTCGAACATCACGACCGAGCCGTCAGCCGCGAAGCCGACCGCGAACTGTCCCGGCGACGCGTCCGGATAGATCTCGTCGCCGCTGAAACTCACCGGCGCGTCGGGCAGCCGCCGCCATTGATCCGTGCCGGTGTTGTAGCTGTAGGCGGCCAGCTGTTGATTCGTACCTTGACCGCCGCCGCCCCCGATGAACAACTCGCCGCCGACGATCGCCACCACCGAGTTGCCGAACGGGCCGCTCCACGGCGGGGGCGTGATCGAGCGCCATGTATCGGTCGACCAGTTGTAGGCCTGCACCGTAAAGTTCAGCACCGCCTGTTTCATGACGGTGACGAACTCGGCGCCGAGCACTACCACGTCGCCAAAGATCGTCGCGGGCTGGGGCGAGCTCGCGCCGAGCCGCCACTCGTTGCTCGCCGGGTCGTATGTCGCAGTGTGGCCGTCCCACAACACGATCCCCGCGCCGGTCCACGCGGCTCTCGTCATGACACCGGTTACGGGGAACGGCAGATCGGCGATCCGGCGCCACTTGTTCGTGGCTGGGTTGTACGCAGCCGCGTCGACGAACCGGTTGACACCGTCGCCCCCACCGAGGACATACCACTCGGCTCCGGACCAAACCGACAGCGATCCCGACCGGGGAGCGAGCGGGGACTTCGGCAGCGTTCGCCACGAATTCTTCACCGGGTCGTAGGCGGCGCCGTCGTCGAGTGGCCGGTGCGAATCGTCGTTGGCCAGCCCACCCCAGAACAACACCTCGCCGCCGGCCGCGGCAGCTACGTACGACTGGCGTTCCACGATCGGCGCCGGCGGCAACGTGCGCCACGTGTCCGCGATCAGCGCCGGCCGAGTCGCGATCTGCCTCGCGGACTGATCGCGACCGCCGATCAACGCCACAACAATTGCGACGACCACGACCACTGCGGCAGCCGTGACAAGAATCGCGCGCCGACGCACAGGCGCGACGTCCCATGATTCGTCGTACGCCAGCGCCGGCGAAGCGACGCGCCGAGAGATGTCGAACGCCGTTGGCGGGTGCGGGGCGGTGTCCACAATCGTTCGCACGAGTTCGCGCAACCTTGCCTCTTGTTCAGTCACGCAACACCCTCCGAAGCTTGGTCTTCGCGCGTGCGAGATGGCGCCGGACCGAACCCTCGGAGACACCGAGTCGATCCGCGACCATCGCCGGTGTCAGGTCTTCCCAATAGGTGAGAAAGACCACCGCCCGTTGCCGACCGCTGAGCGAACGCACCGCGGCGAGTACATCGACCGGCGGTTCCACCGCATCGACGTCGACTCGGCGAGCGGCCCGCAGCTCACGACTCGAGCGCCGCTGGGCGCGGTCGAGCATCCGGCTCGCCTCGTTCACCACGACTCGGCTCAGATATCCGGCGTGGTTGTCGACGGAGCGCCACTGTGGCGACCGAACGGCGCGCGCGATGGCTTCGCTCACCACGTCGGCGGCATCGGTCGGACCTACCATGAATGTCGCCAACTTGATCAAACGCTCCGCGTTCGCTTCGTACACGACCACCCAGTCGGAAAACGGGGGCGCCAGCTGCTCCCCCGTCGTCGACTCTTCACCCACCGCCACAACCCTAAGACCGAGCCAGACCCCCATTCGTGTGACACCCAATGCCGACCGTCGTTGATGCCCTAGCCGCGGTCGCGGATGGCGACTGGGCCACCGCTGCCGTCACCGCGCGGCTGGCCGCCGCGCAGGCACCCGACAGCCGTCTCGCCACCGCACTCGCGCAGTTCTTGACCGGTATGTCGGCACCCGGGGTGTACGACGAACCGAGCGCGTTCGAGGCATTCATCGACAACGGCGGCAACGTCGAGCTCTACGCGCAGACCATCCGCCGCCTTGGCGCAATACACGCCGACGTCCGACCTCGCTCGGTACTCGATATCGGCTGCGGTGACGGGCGCGTGACCGCCGCCGCGTCGACCGCATCGACCACACGCGTCGATCTCGTCGAGCCCTCCGCAGAGTTGATCGCGAGAGCGATCGCGGCCCTCGATCGTCCGGGCGTCGAGGTCGTTGCGCATCAGGCCGACGCGGCAAGATTTCTCGCGGACCTCGATGACGGCGCGGCCTGGGACCTCGTGCAGTCCACCTTCGCGCTGCACGCGACCAAGCCCGGGGACCGCGCGGCAATCGCGCGGGCACTGGCGCAACGGACCCCGCGCCTCGCAGTCGTCGAGTTCGACGTGCCCGCATTCGCCGACCGGTCCGTCGAACACATCGCCTACCTCGCCGATCGCTACGAGACCGGCATCCGCGAGTACGAAGATCATCCGGAAGTCGTCTCGGGCTTCTTGTTGCCGGTACTCGTCGGTCAGCTCGACGCGGCGCTCCCCCGCTACACCTTCGAACAGCCCATCGACGAATGGACCCGACTCCTCCGCGACGCGGGCTTTGTCACCACTACGCAACTGGTCGCTCGATACTGGTGGGCCGACGCAGTACTCATTTCCGCCACAAGCGAGCTCGAGAGCTGATCGCGATACTCTCGGCGCGATGACGCAAAGCAACGACGCGTACGCCGCTCTTGTTGACGCCATTGTCGCCGCGGGCGCAGTGGTCACCGGGGCAGAACGCGGGTCAACCGACGAGTTCGAGCAAGCGGCCGGCTTTCACTACGCGACGGAACTCATCCGGGTTGCTCTCGATCTGTATGGCGACACGGACGAAGACGTTCCACGATTCGTGCCGTTCGGGTCGCACGCGCTCGGCTACCACGCGGGCGGTGTCATTGCCGGGCGCATCCAAGGGGGCATCAACCCCGACGCGGTGTACGACCAAGCGATACTGGCCCCCGACCGCTCGTACCGCATCCGTGGGCGGCGCGGCTCCGATGTGTATTTGAGCTTCAGCTTTTCGGGCGGGCGCAATGGTCACCGACCCGACCGCACGATGGCGACGATCAACGACACGCAACTCACTTTCGGCCGAGACGGCGAGTTCGAATTGATCGTCAGTCCTGAGCAACCAACGGATGCTC
>JBDTLT010000324.1:0-5215 GCA_039934635.1 Acidimicrobiales bacterium | reverse complement strand
CTTTACGGCGGCTTTCGGGGTCGTGTCCCCACACTGACGGGTGGAACATCGCCGGAGCCCCTAGCGTTGTTCATATCGACCGCTTGCGAGCGGTCAACGGAGGAACTCAAAAGTCATGTTCAAGAATTACGGCAAGACAGCGTTGCTTCTCGCGGCGATGGGCGGCCTCACGATCGCGATCGGCAGCTTGTTCGGTCAAGGCGGTTTGTACATCGGGTTCGCCCTCGGTCTCTTGCTCGTGGGCGGTTCTTATTGGTTCAGCGACAAGCTCGCCATCGCGTCGGCCCGCGGTGTTGCGGTGACCCGCGAAGAAGCGCCCGACTACTACCGCATCGTCGAAGATCTGACCCAGCGGGCCAACCTGCCGATGCCGCGCCTTTACATTGCGCCGTCTGATCAACCCAATGCCTTTGCGACCGGACGAAACCCCAAGCACGCGGCAGTGTGCGTCAACCAAGGTCTTCTCCAGTTGATGTCGTGGGACGAAGTGCGCGGCGTGCTCGCCCACGAGTTGACCCACATCAAGAACCGCGACGTACTGACCGGCTCGGTCGCGGCGGCAGTCGGCATGGCCATCACGTTGGTCGCCCGCATGGCGATGTGGGGCGCGATGTTCGGTGGCGGCGGTCGCGACCGCGATCGTGACAGCAACCCGATCGTGCTTTTGGCCACTGCCATCCTCGCGCCCATCGCAGCGTTGATCATCCAGATGGCCATCAGCCGCAGCCGTGAATACCAAGCCGATGCGGGCGCGGCCCGCCTCATCGGTGACGGCGAGCCCTTGGCCCGTGCACTCGAAAAGCTCGACGGCTATTCGAACCGCATCCCCAACGCCGTCAACCCGAGCCAGGCGTCCAACTACATCGTCAATCCGTTCGGCGGCAAGAAGATGCAATTCGGCAAGCTCTTCTCGACGCACCCGCCGGTCGAAGAGCGCATCGCCCGCCTCCGCGGCGGCAACTGGGCCTGACCCCCGGCGCTGACGACGGCCGTCTGCTCAGTCGCGAAAGTTCGTGAACTGCAGCGGGATGCCGAAATCGTGTTCGCGCAATTTGGCGATGACCTCTTGTAGGTCATCGCGCTTTTTGCCCGAAACGCGCACCTGGTCGCCTTGAGTCGACGACGACACGCCTTTGAGGCCCGCCTCCTTGATGAACTTGTGCAGCGCGCGGGCCTTCTCGCTGTTGATGCCCGCTTGCAATTTCGCGACCTGGCGGGCCTTGCCCCCCGAAGCTTCTTGCACCTTTTGGTAGTCGAGCACCTTCAGTGAAACCTTGCGCTTGACCATCTTTTCTTCGAGCACTTGGCGCAGCGCGTCGAGGCGATCTTCGGTGTTCGATTCGATCGTTATCTCTTCGTCGCCGAGATCGATCGTGGAGTTGGTGTTCTTGAAATCGAAGCGGGTGCCGATCTCGCGCGCCGTCTGGTCCACGGCGTTCTTGACCTCTTGGCTATCGATCTCTGAGACGACATCGAAGGTAGGCATGGTGCGACCGTAGCGCACCGATCGCCCGTGCCAGGGCCCGAGCGGCCCTCTGAGCGGAGAGTTAGTCTCGCGAACCATGGGGCGGACATTGCGGGGTTCGGTCGCGGTCGTTGGCATCGGCGAATCGGCCTATTACAAGCGCAGCGGGTCACCCGATCCCGAGTTCGTGCTGGCGCTTCGAGCCATCTTGGCGGCGTGCGCCGATGCCGGCATCGATCCGCGTGACCTCGACGGATTCGCGTCGTACGCGGCAGATCGCAACGAGCCCACGCGTCTCGCCGCCGCGCTCGGCACCCGCCAGCTGCGATTCGCCAACATGCAGTGGGGTGGCGGCGGTGGTGGCGGCTCGGGCGCGGTCGGCAACGCGGCCGCGGCCGTAGCGACGGGCATGGCCGAGTGCGTGGTCGTGTTCCGCGCGTTGGCCCAGGGTCAGTTCGGACGCTTCGGCGGAGGGTCGACCGCGGCCACCGTTTCGGGCAACGGCGCGCTGTCGTCGCCCTATGGGTTGATGTCGGCCGCGCAGCAGTTCGCCATGCGCGCGCAGCGACTGTTCCACGAACACGGTGTGGCTCCCGAGACACAGCGCGCCGTTGCGCTCGCGTCGTATCACCACGCGCAACAGAACCCGCGGGCCGTGATGCACGGTCGTTCGCTCACCGCGGAGGCCTACGACGAATCACGCTGGATCGTCGAACCGTGGCGACTGTTCGACTGCTGTCAAGAGAACGACGGCGCCGCGGCGTTGATCGTGGTGCCCGCCGAACGCGCCGCCGACTTTCCTCACCGACCGGTCTACTTGTTGGGCGCGGCACAGGGTGCCGGCTATCGCGAGTCGGCGAGCGTCCACAATCCTCCGCACTATGCCAGCGCGTGCTTCGAAGACGTTGCACCGAGGCTCTACGAGATGGCGCAACTGAAGCCGTCCGATGTCGATGTCACGCAGGCGTACGAGAATTTCACCGGCGGTGTCGTGATGGCGCTCATCGAGCACGGGCTGTGTACCTACGAAAGCGCGAACGAAGTGTTGCAGTTCGACAATCTGATCGCACCCAAGGGTTCGGTTCCCATCAACACCAGCGGCGGCAACCTCGCGGAGTGCTATGTCCACGGCTTCGAGTTGCAGATCGAAGCGGTGCGTCAACTCCGGGGGCAGTCGTCGAATCAGGTACCCGACGCGAAGGTGGGCCTCGTCATCTCGGGGCCGATGGTCACGCCGGCGACCGACCTGTTGTTCGGCACGGCCGAGGCACTCGCATGAGCGCGTACCTACCGACTGGCCTTCCGCAGCCGGTGCCCGCGGGCGACGGTCTCGATCGCGAGTATTGGGAGGGCACACGCCTTCATGAGTTGCGCATCCAACGATGCAAGGCGTGTCGGGGTTGGCAGTGGGGACCGGAGTGGATCTGCCACCGTTGTCATTCGTTCGACCTGGGCTTCGAGGCCGTCGACGCCACCGGGATTTTGTTCGCAACCGAGCGCGTCTGGCATCCGGTGCATCCTGCACTCGTCGACGCCGTGCCGTATGTCGTGGCCCTCGTCGAACTACGCCACGCCGACGGTGTGCGCGTCGTGGGCAATCTCATCGGCGATCCGCTGACCGACGTGCCGATCGGTGCTGCGGTCACCGCGGTGTTCGAAGATCACGACGACGCGGCTCAGCCTTACACGCTGGTGCACTGGCGGGCGGTCTAGCCCGTTCGCTCACCGGCTCACTCGCCGGTGGTCTCGTCGATGAGCTCCCGGACGACGTCGAGTTGTCCAGCATGGCGCGCGTACTCCTGCATCAGATGCAACAGCACCCGCTCGAGCGAAGCCGGAGGTTCGCCGCGCCAACGATCACCCGGCGCGCCGATGTCGCTCAGTTCGTGAGAGTGGACGATCTCGCGCGTGCGCCGCCCACCGGCGTCGAGTTCGTCGAGCAGGTCCTCGAGTTGTTCGTGCGCCGCGACGAACCACCGGTCGTCGCGTTCGTCGGCCCACGGGTCGCCGACGTCTTCGCCTTCGAATCCCCACACCAACCAACGCCGCTCGACGTGCACGAGGTGCTTGATCAACTCGATGGGCGCCCATCCACTCGGCAGCCGACTGGTGCGCAGCGCGTCGTCGTCGAGTCCGATCACCTTCGCCCGCAAGACCCCGCGGTAGAAGTCGAGGTACTCCAAGAGCACCTCTCGGCGGTCGGCGTATGGATGCGTCGGTTCGGGGAACTCCATCGTTGGCTGCTCGCTCTTTTCATCGCTGGACCGCGGCGAGGATCGCACTTGCGAGTTCGCGCGGTCGAGTGAACTGAGGCCAGTGACCGGTGGGTAGGTCGACGAGGTCGACGTGGGCGATCTTGGTGAGCTCCGCGACATAGGCGGCCCATGGATGATCCGCCGACATCCATTCGCGCAACATGTCCGTCGAGAACTCACAGGCAACGACCGTGACCGGCACGCGATAGCGGCGATCATCGCTCAGCACCTGTTGGTTGCGAGTGACACCTACGGGTTGTGGAATCGCGATCGCGCGAAAACGCGCCCGTAGCGTCTCGTCGAGATCGACGAGGTCCTCCTCGCCGAACGCCGACCAGTCGGGCAGGGGCACCTCACCGTCGACGACGGGGAGTTGGTCGTTGATCACACCACCGTGCCCGAGCGGAAGGCTGTCGACGTAGATCACTCGGGCGACGCGATCGGGGCGGGCATCGGCGACCGCATGTGCGATGGCTCCGCCGCCGCTGTGACCGACGAGCACAACCGGATCGGGCAGTGCATCGACCGCGGCGACCACTGCATCGACGTGGTCGCGCAGGCCGATGCCCGAGCGATCGGCGGTGGGCGATTCGAGCCCCGGCAACGTCAGGGCGTGGACGTGGTTGCCGGCTGTTCGCAACGGCGCCGCCACGTCGTCCCACGAGGCTCCGTCGAGCCAGAAGCCGGCGATCAGCACGATCTCCATCCGCTCGACGCTAGTCCGGCTGCTCCCGCAGAAATCCGAAGAACGGTTGCAATCGAGTGCAACGCGATATATCGTGATACACACGAGATACGAACGTCGTAATCTCAGTGCAGTGAAAGAAGTCCATTTAGTGCGATACCGCAACATGAACACCCCCAACGAAGGCCGGCCCGACGCCCCATGGCGCGGCGCCGACGAACGAGGCCGCGGACGCGGACAGGGACAGGGACGAGGCCATATGCCGAGAGCACATGACGACGAGGCTCGTGAAGAATGGCGAGGCCCGCGCGGCCCCCGAGGTCGCGGAGGCTTTGGCGGGCGCGGCCGCGGTGGCGGACGCTCGCAGGCCAACCGCGGTGACATCCGCGCCGCCGTGCTGGCGCTGCTGTCCGAACAGCCGATGCACGGCTACCAGATCATCCAAGAGCTCTCCGAGCGCACGGGTGGCGCATGGCAGCCGAGCCCCGGTTCGGTCTATCCGTCGCTGCAGATGCTCGCCGACGAAGGTCTCATCGCGAGCACCGATCAAGACGGGCGCAAGGTCTTTGCGTTGACCGAGCAGGGCACGACGGTGGCCGCAGAGGCTGCCGGCGAGGCCCCTCCGTGGGAGCGCCTGGCCGCCACCTCGGGTTCGGTCGATCTGCGGCACTCACTTGCCGGGCTGATCCTGGCCACCAAACAGGTCACCACGACGGGCACCGACGAGCAGGTCGTCAGGGCCGATGCAATCCTCACCGACGCCCGCAAGCGCCTGTACCAATTGCTGGCCGAGTAGCGCCGCCCATCACC
>JBDTLT010000323.1:0-5233 GCA_039934635.1 Acidimicrobiales bacterium | reverse complement strand
CGATGCGACTCGAAACGCGCGACATCGACTGGGATGAGATCACCGAGTTGTTGGAGTCGGCCTACCGACAGGTGCTCCCACGCGGCGACATCTCCTGGTAGCGCTCAGCGCTGGGCCATGAATTCGCCTTTGGAGAGGTAGCCCGCACCGCTGCGCGGCCGGAAATTGACGAAGTGCACACCCTCAGGCCCGGCGCGGAAGCTGTAGAGCGTGTGGCCGGCGATGAATACCGACGAACCCGGATCGAGCACGCGGCTGCCGAGGATCATCTGGCCGGCGACGACGTAGATGATCTCGTCGCAGCGATGCGCGTGGGGATGAACGACGGTGTCCGGCCCGAATTTCACTTCGAACAGTTCTGGTTCGGTATCCGAGCCGGGGTGATGCTCGCGCGACTCACCGGCAAGCTCTTCCGGCGAGAGGATGATCCCACGCGCTCGGATCGCCTCGGCTTTGGCCTGGTTGGACCCTTCCCACTCGATGACCTTCTCGTCCGCCACTCTCACGGTTCCCACGGCAACTCCTTCGCGCTGCACTCGCCCAGTTCCGTGGAGCCGGGGACAATGATTTCGGCAAACTTACCAGGCGCTCGCGCTCAGCCGACGACGTGCTCGACCTGACCTGCTTCGACCAACACGCGCCACACGCGCTGCGCCGTCAGCGGCAGATCGATGTGCCGCACGCCGAGGTGGGCCAGCGCGTCGATGACGGCGTTCTGCACTGCGGGCGTCGCTCCGATGGTGCCCGATTCGCCGACACCCTTTGCGCCCAGCGGGTTGCGCGGTGACAGTGTTGCCATCTCGACGAGCTCGAACTGGGGCAGCTCCGCGGCCGAGATGATGCCGTAATCCGCGAAATTGCCGGTGAGCAGGTTGCCGTCGGCGTCATAACAGATCTCCTCGGTGAGCGCCTGCGCAACACCGCTTGCGATGCCGCCGTGTATCTGCCCTTCGAGTAAGAGTGGGTTCACGACGAAGCCCGCATCGTCGACCGCGATCAATCGCAGCAGGGTCACACGGCCCGTCTCGGCGTCGACTTCGACGACCGCGACATGCGCGCCGAACGGGAACGTCGCGCCGTCGGGTGTGAAGTCGACTTCGACTCCCAACGGATCGTTCGATGACGCCGCCAACTCTGACCAAGTGACGTGGCGCGCCGGCGAACCGATGACGTGGAACGAACCGCCGACGCCGTCGAGGACGATGTCGTCGACGCTCGCCTCGAGCACGTCGGCCGCGCGAATGCGCGCCATCTCCACGAGCCGATCCGACGCGACCTTCACCGCCGAGCCGCCCACCTGTACCGACCGCGACCCGCCGGTGCCACCGCCGCGCGGGACGGCCTGCGTGTCGCCGAACACGAAGTCGATGCGGTCGATCGGGATGCCGGTGATGTCGCTCGCAATCATGCGGAACGTCGTGCCGTGTCCTTGCCCGTGCGGAGACGAACCGGTGCGGATACAGGCGCGCCCATCTGGGTGGACTTCGATCGCGCCGTATTCCGCGGCGGCACCCGGGTTCGAGCTCTCGACGTAGGAAGCAATGCCGATGCCGAGCAGCATCCGGTCGCTCGCGGCGCGCCGACGGGCTTGCTCTGCCCGCAGCGCGGTGTATCCCGCGGCATCGAGCGCGAGATCGAGCGCGGCCTCGTACTCGCCCGAGTCGTAGCTCGCGCCGGTAGCGGTCTCGAACGGGAACGCCTGTGGTGCGACGAAGTTGCGGCGCCGCACCTCGACGGGATCGAGCCCGATCTCGCGTGCGAACAAGTCGATCATCCGCTCGATCGCGGCGGCCGCCTCGGGCCGTCCCGCGCCGCGGAACGCACCCATCGGCGTGGTGTTGGTAACGACGGTGCGGTAGCGGTACTCGATCTCCGGAATCGCGTAGCAGCCACTCGCCATCATCCGCGTGCGAAGCGGCATCATGCCGCCGAAGTTGGACGGGTACGCGCCACAATCCTGCAAGACCTCGAGTCGGTAGGCGAGGATCCGGCCGTCGCGGGTGCCGCCAACGGCGGCGCGGTGAATCTGCCCGCGTGCGTGCGAGAAGTTCGACATGTGTTCGGCGCGGGACTCGACCCACCGCATCGGCCGGCCGAGCCGACGGGCCAACCACGCGACCATCACGTCCTCGGGATAGTTGCCGAGCTTGCCGCCGAAGCCGCCTCCCATGTCGGGGACGATCACGCGCACCTTGGCGGGATCCGCGCCGAGCGGCGCCGCGATCCAGCCGCGCGTGTTGTGGACAGCCTGCGTCGCCGACCACTGCGTCAAGTGGTCGCCGTCCCAACGCGACGCGCACGCTCGCGGTTCGATCGGCGCGACGGCCATGCGACTGTTGACCAGACGCGCCTCGACGACGACATCGCAGCTGTCGAACAGGTCGTCGCGGGGCATTTCATCCGTGGCGCTGACCGTGTTGGTCGCTGCCGCGGGGAACAGCACCACCTCATCGAGCGACGCCTGCTCCGGGTCGACCAGCACCGGTAGCGGGTCGTACTCCACCTCGACGAGCTCGGCGGCGTCCGCCGCTTGCGTGGGCGTCGCCGCCACGATGACTGCGATCGCTTCACCGGCGAAGCGCACGACCTCGTTCGCCAGGAACGGCCGGCACATCGACTGGTTCATCAATGGCATCAGCGGCGGCGCCGGCGGGAGGTCGGTCAGGTCGCGCGCCGTCATCACCGCGGTCACTCCCGGCGCGGCGAGCGCAGCTTCGGTGCGCAGGGATCGGATCCGCGCGTGCGCAACCGTGGCTCGCACGAACATCACGTGCAGCGCGTCGGAGACATCGAGATCGGGAATGTAGGTACCACCGACAGTGAGCAGCGCGTGGTCTTCCACGCGCGGCACCGCCGTACCCACGAGTTTGCTTGCCGCTTCTACCATCGCAGCGACACTACGCGTCGCCAGTGGCCCCGAGGGAGCGGAAGCGGAGCTGTCCCGCAACTTCGCGAGAACCGCGGAGCAGTGCCGTGCGTATTGCGCTGTGTCCCCCCTACCAAAAGGAAATTCGAGATGACATCCTTTCCCCCGCTAACCCATGTGGCACTCACGGTTCGCGATCTCTCGGTGAGCACGCCCTGGTACGAAGCACTCTTCGATGCCGCTCCCGTGATCGACGAGGACACGGACCCCGCGCTCCACCACACCGTGTACATGATCGGCAACGGCACGCTCATCGGCCTGCACCAACACCAGCGTCCGGCGCCTCGCGAGATGTTCGACGAGTTCAGGGTCGGTCTCGACCATGTCGCATTCGGCTGCGCCGACCGGGGAGAGCTCGAGAAGTGGGCGCTACGTCTGGACGAGCTCGGTATCGAGCACGGCGACATCAAGGACGCGACCTACGGATCCGGCGTGAGCTTCCGTGACCCCGACGGCATCGCGTTGGAATTCTTCGCCCCGCCGAGCTGAGCCGCATCGCATCAGCCCAGCCCCAACAGCCGAGACACGTTGACCGAGGTCATCGACGCACGCTCGGCCACGGACACGCCGCTCATCAGCTTGTCGACGAGCGAACGCGACTCGGGCCACGACGACTCGGTGTGGGGAAAGTCATTGCCCCACATCAAGTTGTCGACGCCGATACGGTGACGGAGCGCAACGGCGAGGTCGTCCTCGATGAACGTGGCGAACATGTTCGTACGGAAGATCTCGCTCGGCAACTGTCCCGACGCCGAACGCCAGCCGCCGGTGAGCACCTCTCGCTGTGTGTAGGTCCAGTCCATCGTGTCCAACCAGAACGGGACCCATCCGGCCTCGTGTTCCACCGACCCGACGCGCAAACGCGGAAAGCGATCGAATACGCGGCCGAAGATGATGTCGGCGAGTGAAAGCCTGACCCAGTACTCACGCACGGACCGCAGGCCCGGAGTCAGCGCGAGTGTGGACATGCCGCTCGCCGTCGGCGCTTGGGGCCTCACGGTGGCGACATGCATGAACAGTGGCGTCTCGAGCTCCTGCGCAGTCGACCACAATTCGTCGTAACGCGGATCGCTGTACGAGCCGGCCGCACCGGGATGCACCGGTATCAAGGCCGCGACCAAGCCAAGGTCACGGCACCGTCGCAACTCGGCGCAAGCGACGGAAACGTCGTCGACATTGAGACACGCGACGCCTTTGAGCATGTCGGGCCGACCGGAACAGAAATCGACCATGTGATCGTTCTGAGCGCGGAACAGCGCGGTGAGGAGCTCACTGTCGGGCACTCGCCACAACACCAGACCCGTGGTCGGTTGCACGATCGCCAAGCCGACGCCGTCGGCGAGCAACGCATCGGTGTAGGCATGGGGCTCATACGCGGCAGGGTCGATCTCGGACCACAGCGCACGGAACTCGCGGTTGCCTTGATCTTGCACGCCTCGCCGTGGCGCGCCGCCACCGAGAGGCGTGACGAAGTTGCCTTCGAACGTCCACACATGCTGACCGACGCCGTCGCTGTCCGTCTGCAGTTCCATGCGCGGCGCGTGCTCTTGCAGCCGGCGAGGAAGGTAGCGCTCGAATATGTCGGGTGGCTCCACGAAGTGTGAGTCCGCAGAGCAGAGCGTTGCTTCGATCATCGTGTTCTTTCGCCCGCCTTTCCGCAATGGATGTTACAAACTGCGGGCAATATCCAGGAGTTCACCTTCTTTCAGTGGCCGAGCAGCCGATTGTCGGGGTGGAGCCTCGCCGCACTGCGCGTGAGTTGCCTTCAGATCACTGAAGTGCCCCGAACTCCAAACAGCTTCCAGTCCTACACGAGACGACGGTCTTGATCTCGCCGGTCCTCGAACAGCACAGTTCGGAACCGAGGAGACAACCATGGCGTCCGCGAGTCGACGTTTCTTTCAACGGCTACGCCTTTGGCACGGCGGACCGATGGCGCTGCTGATCGGCACGGCCCTCGTTGCCGCCGGTCTGCTGCAGACGACCACTGCCACCCAGACGCTCGGTTGCCCCACCGGCACGGTATTGATCGCGAAGTTCGACTTCGGTCACAACCGTTACGAATTCGACAAGCCGGACGGCAACGAGAATGTCGTGCGAATCACGAACGGATCAGCACACGGCGGCGACTGGCAATCGACGATGCCGGTGGCGGCGATCGTCGTGAAGGGCGGCCCTGCGGCCGTGGTCACGTGGTTCGACCCGCCGCAGACCACCGGTGAGTTCTCGGGCGGGAATCTTCCCCCCGTCGGAGCCGGCAATACGCCGGACATCTCCAATGTGCAGTTCTGCGGACAAGACTCGACC
>JBDTLT010000322.1:0-5247 GCA_039934635.1 Acidimicrobiales bacterium | reverse complement strand
CGGATGCCTTCGAACACGCCGGTGCCGTAGTGCAGCGTGTGCGTGAGAATGTGGATCTTGGCGTCCTCCCAGTCGACGAGCTGGCCGTTCATCCAGATCTTGGGCGTCGGGGTGATGGGCATCGTTGGTCCCTTTCCTCTTTCGTTACTGCCCGCGCGAGACGCGCGAAGCGATCTGATCGCCGATCTCGGATGTGGAGCCCTCGACCGGGCCGGCACACGCTTTCTTGACGCGGGCTGCCGCGTCGTGTTCGCCGAGCCAGTCGAGCATGAGCGCGGCCGACAAGATGGCCGCAATCGGATTGGCCTTGCCCGTGCCCGCGATGTCGGGCGCGGAGCCGTGCACTGGTTCGAACATCGACGGGCCGGTACGGGCCGCATTGAGGTTGGCGGACGACGCGTGGCCGATGCCGCCGGAGATGGCGCCGCCGAGGTCGGTGAGTATGTCGCCGAAGAGATTGTCGGTGACGATCACGTCGTAACGATGCGGGTCGTCGACGAAGTAGATGCACGCCGCGTCGACGTGGTTGTAGGCAGTGCCGACCGCGGGGTATTCGCGAGCGACCTCGTTGAAGGTGCGCTCCCACAAGTCGCCGGCGAACGTGAGCACGTTGGTCTTGTGCACGAGCGTCAGGTGCTTCTTGGCCCGGCTCTGCGCCAACTCGAACGCATAGCGCACGCACCGCTCGACGCCGAAACGGGTGTTGACCGAACCCTGGGTGGCGATCTCGTGCGGGGTGCCCTTGCGCAGGAAACCGCCTTCGCCGGCGTAGGTGCCTTCGGTGTTCTCGCGGATCACGATGAAGTCGAGATCTTTCGACTGGTCGACGAAGGGACGCAGGTTGATGAAGAGATCGAGATCGAAGCGCATCTTCAACAAGAAGCCCCGTTCGATGACGCCGGGAGCAACCCCGGGCCAACCGACCGCGCCGTGGTAGAGCGCGTCGAGACCGCGCCATTCTTCGACGATCTCGTCGGGCAGGATCGTGCCGTCGCGCAGGAAGCGCGTCGCGCCCAGGTCGTAGTCGGTCGTGTCGAGCACGACCCCGGCCGCGCGGATCACCTTGAGGCCTTCGGCGATGACCTCGGGCCCGATGCCGTCTCCGGCGATGATGCCGACCTTGTGTGCCACTGGTGATCCTGTTTTGGTGAGGTGATGAGTGGGGTGATTCTGTGCCCGAAAAGGAAAAACCGCCCACCGGAGTGGACGGTCGAGCGCACGTCGGAGACGACGTGCGCTAGCGAATGATCACGATCTGCGGTCGGACGGACGCGGAAGAACAACGCACCGCGCCAGTGTAGGCCGATCCCGGCGCCCAACCCAATCGCTTCGGCCCGGGCCCGGCGATTATCCGCCCCGCCTGTCCTCGGCCGAGCGGTAATCCGCCCTTGATCGCTAGCCTGCGGGCATGGCCCAACACCATCGGCTGTCGCGGAGCGCATTCGACCGCCTCAGAGCCGAGCACACCGACCTCACCACCCGAGGCCGCATCGAGATCGCCCGCAAGATCGAGACCGCCCGCGAGCTCGGCGACCTCTCCGAAAACGGCGACTACCACGCCGCCAAAGAAGAGCAGGGCAAGATGGAGGGCCGCGTCCGGCACCTCGCCCGCCTCCTCGAAAACGCCATCATCGTCGAAGACGTCGATGCCGAGTCCGTGCAACCGGGCTGCGTCGTCAGCGTGCGCTACGAGGGCGACGACGATGTCGAGCGCTACCTGGTCGGGTCCATCGAAGAGCGCCGCGAGGGCCTCGACGTCGTCTCGCCCGGTTCCCCGCTCGGTGCCGCGTTGATCGGTTCCAAGATCGGCGACAACGTCAGCTATAGCTCGCCCGGGGGCAAGCTGACGGTGCACGTCGTCAGCATCGATGTCTGACGGTTCCGCCGAAGAGGCGCGCTGGGAGCCCACGCTTCCGCCCGGACGATGGATCGAGCTTCCCCAAGAGGGCCGGCTCTTCGTGCGTGAGATCAGCGGGCCGCCCGGGGCGGCGACGGTCATCTTGCTGCACGGTTGGACCGCGACCTCCGATCTCAACTGGTTCCCGACGTTTCGCTCGCTCGGTACGAGATTTCGGGTGGTGGCCTTCGATCATCGCGGCCACGGCCGAGGGCTGCGCACGCGTCGCCGGTTTCGGCTGGCCGATTGTGCCGACGATGCCGCCGAAGTCGCCAGCCTGCTCGGCATCGAACGATTCGTTGCCGTCGGCTACTCCATGGGCGGCGCAGTCGCGACGCTGTTGTGGCAACGCCACCAGGCGCGTGTCGACGGCCTCGTGCTGTGCGCGACGGCGTCGACGTTCTTCGACACACGCGCCGATCGCATGCGTCTCGGTCTGCTCGACCCTATTTCGCTCGCGACCCGCGCCATGCCGTCGCGCGGCGCGCAACGGCTCTACGAGCGCATCGTCTGGACCCAGACCAAAGAACGCAACTACCAACCCTGGATGATCGACGAGATCCGATCGTGTCATCCCCGACTGGTGCTCGAAGCGGGCGCCGAGCTCGGGCGATTCGATTCGAGGCCATGGCGCTCGCAGATCGACGTGCCCACATCAGTGGTCGTGATGACGCGCGATTCGCTCGTGCCGACGTCGCGCCAAGATGCGCTCGCCGCCGCTATCCCCCACGCCGAGCGCTTCACCGTCGACGGCGATCACGTCGCCTGCGTCAGCCGCCCCGAAGTGTTCGTTCCCGCCCTGATCGATGCGTGCACGAGCGTGATCGATCGGGCGCCTGTCGGGCGATGACCGAGAACGACGCCGTTCGGCTGCCGCTCTGGGGCAAGATCGCGATCGTGCTCGCCGCCATCCTGCTCGTCATCGTCGTCGCGACCAGCGTCGATTTCGGCGGCGACGACGAACCCGATCGACCGAACCTCATCGGCTTCGACACGACCACTCGCTAGAGCGCACGCTCGATCGTTCGGGCGGCGGCCATCACCGCGCGGGCGTAGCGCTTGCCCGGCGTGCGCGTCAGTCGTTCGATCGGGCCCGACACGCTGACCGCGGCGACGACGCGACCGCGATCGAGCACCGGCGCGCTGACCGACGCCACGCCGGCCTCGCGTTGGCCCACTGATTCGGCCCAACCCCGTTCGAGGACGGCCGGCTGCTCGAGCAATACCGCGCCGCCCGACCCGGCGCGCAGCGGCAGCGCGGCGCCCTCGTTGACGATCGTGCGCAGCCCATGCGGCGACTGCAACGAGGCAACGCAGATGCGCTGCTCACCGTCGCGCACGTAGAGCTGCACGCTCTCTTGCGTCTTGTCGCGCAGATCGCGCAGTGCCGGCAGCGCCACCTCACGCAGCGGAAACGCGTCGGTCGCAGCGCGGCCGAGCGCCACCGCACGCGGGCCGAGGACGAAGCGGCCCTCGTCGTCGCGGCGCAACATCCCGTGGGCCTCGAGCGCCACGGCCAGCCGGTGCACGGTCGGGCGGGCGAGGCCGGTGTCATAGACCAGGGCGGCGAGCGCCTTTGGCTCGTGCTCGACGGCAGCAATCACGGCCATCGCCTTGTCGAGGACGCCAACATCGCTTATCCTGTCCATAGATCAAGACTAGCGTCTCATATAATGAGACACAAGCACTGATACTTCACGATGGAGAGTCGAGGCAGGCATGGGCAAGACATTGAGCCAGAAGGTATGGGACCGACACGTCGTGCATTCCGCCGAGGGCGAACCCGATGTGCTCTACATCGATCTGCATCTCGTGCACGAAGTCACGTCACCGCAGGCCTTCGACGGGCTGCGGCTCAACGGGCGCAAGGTGCGGCGACCCGATCTGACCGTGGCCACCGAGGACCACAACGTGCCGACCGCGGACATCGATCAACCGATCGCTGATCCGATCTCGCGCCGCCAGATCGAAGTGATGCGCAACAACGCCGAAGAGTTCGGCATCACGCTGTATCCGATGGGCCACAAGCAGCAGGGCATCGTGCACGTGATCGGGCCCGAGCAAGGGCTGACGCAACCGGGCATGACGGTGGTGTGCGGTGATTCGCACACATCGACGCACGGCGCGTTCGGCGCATTGGCATTCGGCATCGGCACGAGCGAGGTCGAGCACGTGTTGGCCACGCAGACCCTGCCGCAGATGCGTCCGGGCACGATGGCGATCACCGTCGACGGAGTGTTGGGCAACGGCGCGACCGCCAAAGACGTCACGCTCGCCATCATCGGCACCATCGGTACCGGCGGCGGTATCGGGTCGGTGCTCGAGTACCGCGGCTCGGTCTTTCGCGCGCTGTCGATGGAAGGGCGCATGACGGTGTGCAACATGTCGATCGAAGCCGGCGCACGCGCCGGGCTCGTCGCTCCCGACGACACCACCTTCGCCTACCTCGAAGGTCGCCAACATGCGCCAAAGGGAGCGGCGTGGGAACACGCGCTCGAAGAATGGCGGTCCCTCGTCACCGACCGCGACGCCACGTTCGACAAAGAAGTCGTCATCGACGGGTCGCTGATCGTGCCCCATGTGACGTGGGGAACCAATCCCTCACAGGTGATGCGCCTCGACGGCTCGATCCCCGACCCCGATTCGTTCGCCGAGCCGGCGCAGCGCGAGTCGGCGGCACGCGCCCTCACGTACATGGGCCTCACCGCAGGCGTGCCCGTGCGTGATGTCGCCGTCGACACGGTGTTCATCGGGTCGTGCACCAACAGTCGCATCGAAGACCTGCGCGCGGCGGCCGCGGTGGCCGAAGGGCGCCACGTCGCCAAGGGCATCCGCACGCTCGTGGTGCCCGGTTCGCACGCGGTCAAGACGCAAGCCGAAGCCGAAGGACTGGACAAGGTCTTTCGTGCCGCGGGCTTCGATTGGCGCGAACCCGGCTGCTCGATGTGCCTCGCGATGAATCCCGACAAGCTCGCGCCGGGCGAGCGCTGCGCGTCGACGTCGAATCGCAATTTCGAAGGGCGTCAGGGCCGCGGCGGCCGCACGCACCTCGTCTCCCCCGCCGTTGCCGCGGCGACGGCGATCGCCGGGCATTTCGCCACACCGGCCGACCTCTAGAACCAGATCTGTAGAGAAGGGAACTTCACCATGCGAGCTGTACGAATTGTCAGTGGCCGAGCGGTGCCGCTCGATCGTTCCGATGTCGATACCGACCAGATCATCCCCTCCGATTGGCTCAAGCAGGTCGAGCGCACGGGCTTCGAGAAGGGTCTGTTCTCCGAGTGGCGCGACGACCGCAACTTCGTCCTCAACGACGAGCGTTTCGCCGGTGCGAACATTCTCGTCGCCGG
>JBDTLT010000321.1:0-5273 GCA_039934635.1 Acidimicrobiales bacterium | reverse complement strand
CCTGTTGCCCGGTCCGTTCGCCTCCGACGACGTCGTGATTGTCGATGGCGCCACGCGGCTCACCTTCGCCCAACTCGACTGCGCGGTTTCGGCCGTGGCCCGTCGATTCGTCGCGGACGGCATCGTTCCCGGCTCGGTGATCGCCATGCAGCTGCCCAATTGGTGGGAAGCCGTGGTCGTCAGCCATGCCGCCTTTCGTATCGGCGCGATTCTCAACCCTTTGCTGCCGGCGCTGCGCGAGAACGAGCTGACGTTGATCAACGCGCAAGCGAAACCATCGGCGATCGTGATCCCCCGCGGGTTTCGCGACGTCGACTACCACGCGCTACACGCCAGCGTGACCCCGACCGCGCCCATCGTGTATCTCGTCCGCGACGTCGACCCTGCCGCATCACTCGATGCCGCCTTGGCCGGCACGGACACGACCGATGCCCTCGCCGCCACAGGGCTACCTCCTGCAACGTGGACCGCTGACGACCCGTGCCTGCTGCTGTACACCTCGGGCACCTCGTCGGCACCGAAGGGCGCCATCCACACGCACAACGCATTGTTGGCCGAGGTGCGGGGCCTTTCGGCCGCGCACGTGATGAGCCATGACGACGTGCTTCTGCTGCCCATGCCGGTGACCCACATCGGCGGCATGGTGTACGGCGTGCTCATGCCGCTCGTCGTCGGGCTGCGCTGCGTCTTTCTCGACGTGTGGGACGCGGCGCGCGCGATCGAGCTGCTCGAAGAGGAAGCGGTCACCGTCGAGATCGGCATGCCGGTGTTCTTGCGGGGCATGCTCGACCATCCGACGTTTCGAGTCGAGGCCGCTCGCACCATGCGGTTGTTCTCGATGGGCGGTGCTCGTGTCACACCGGCCGACGTCGAAGAGGCAACTGCGCGTCTCGGTTGCTGGTGCAAACGCAGCTACGGCCTGACCGAACTCCCGACGCTCACCACCGGCCCTGCCGACGACGTCACGCATCGGGCCACGACCGACGGGCGCCCCATCGGGCCGTCGCGCATCCGCATAGTCGACGAGAACCACCGCGACGTTCCTGCGGGTGCCAGCGGCGAGATCATCTGCCAAGCGCCCGAGCTGTTCGCCGGGTATCTCGATGCTGCGTTGAACGACGACGCCTTCACTGACGATGGCTGGTTCCGCACGGGCGATCTCGGCATCCTCGATGCCGAAGGCTTTCTCTCGGTGACGGGCCGCCTCAAGGACATCATCATCAGAGGCGGAGAGAACATTTCACCGAAGGAAGTCGAAGACCTGCTCGTCACGCACCCGTGGGTGCACGACGTGGCGATCGTGGCCATGCCCGATCGAATGTTCGGCGAGCGGTCCTGCGCGTTCGTGCAAACCGAGGCGCCCCTCACACTCGACCAGGTCGTCGCGTTTCTGCGTGAGCATCACGTCGCGCCATACAAACTGCCCGAGCGACTCGAGTTGCGGACGGACCTCCCCCGTAACACCACCGGCAAGCTGCGCAAGGACCTCATGCGGGCCGAGATCGCGGCGATCGTCGAGCGCGAGGGCGCAACCGTGGCTACGCAAACTTGAATCGTGTCGGGTCGTGCGCTTCGATCACGCCGTCGAATCGTTCGCGCACGGCGCTCGCGTATTGCTCCGGGTGCGTGAGGATCCAGAACTGACGAGCCGCGACCGCGTCGAAGATGATTCGGGCGGCTTCGGACGGCGCCATACCGTCGAGCTTTTGTGCCGCCGGCGGCGCGTCGGTGGCGGGCACGCGCTCGGGCAGCGGCTTCAACGGTGCACCGAAGCGGTCGAGCCAGTTGCGCTTCGAATCGAGCAACCGCGTGCTGACGTACCCGGGGCACACGACAGAGACGCCGACGTTGGAGCCGGCATCGGCCAGTTCGCGCCACATCGTCTCGGAGATGGCGATCACGCCGTGCTTGCTCGCGCTGTAGGGCGCGATCTGAGGGCTGATGAGCAGGCCGCCCATCGACGATGTGTTCACGACGTAGCCCTCGTTGCGGGCGACCATGTCGGGCACGAACGCGCGGATGCCGTGGATCACGCCCCAGAGGTTCACGCCGAGCACCCACTCCCAGTCGGCGCGGGTCAATTCCCATGTGGGCCCGGGACTGTTTACGCCGGCGTTGTTGCACAGCAGCGACACCGGACCGAAATACTCGTTGGTGGTTGCGGCGAGGCTCATCACCGACGCCTCGCTCGAGACGTCCGTGACGACGTGGCGCACCTCGGCGCCGGTGCCCCGCAGTCGTTCCGCCGAGTCGCGCAGTGCGACTTCTTCGACGTCGGCCATCACCAAACGCATACCGATGCCGGCCGCGTGCTCGGCCAGGCCGAAGCCGATCCCGCTCGCGGCCCCCGTGATGACGGCCACCTTGCCTTCGAATGTGTCACTCACGCGTGGCCTTCCGCCGGTGCCCCAGCTTTTTACAGGTTGTAGACGTCGATCACGTTCTGCCCGAGCACACGGGATCGGCTCTCATCGCTCAGCGGTTCGAGGAACCGGGTCAGCGCTTCGATGTAGTCCGGCGAGTGATCGGGATGGGGGTAGTCGGTCGCCCACATGAACCGATCGATACCGACGTGGTCCATGATGTACGGCGCCGCCGTCTCGTCGGGATCACCCGAGATGAAGCACTGACGGCGGAAGTAGAAGCTGGGCTTCTCGCGGAGTATGGAAAGCGACGCGTCACCCCGCGCCGATGTGCCCGCACCGGTTTCGTACACGGTGTCCATACGGTCGAGCAGGGCGCCGATCCAACCGCAACCGGATTCGAGGACGCCGATCTTGAGCCGGGGGAAGCGGTCGAACGTGCCGTGCGCGAAGAACGAGAGAAAGGCCTGCTCGATGCGCAGGCGTTGCGTCGTGTTGTAGAACCACGACGCAGCGTTCGGATTCGGCGACGACGACCACACGTCGGGAAAGTCGTCGAAGCGAGTCAATGGCGACGCCGCGCGCGGCTCATAGGTGGGATGGATCCCGACCGGGATGTCGAGCTCCTGCGCTACCGCCCAAAAAGGGTCATGGTCGGGATGTCCCTGCGACTTGCGTGTGTGCGTGAACGGGGCGACGTACGCGCCCCGCAGTCCGTCGTCAGCAGCGCGTCGCAATTCCACGACCGCCCGATCGATATCGCTCAACGAGATGTGAGCAATGCCGACGAGACGTCCACCGCTGTCACGACAGAAGTCGGCCAACCACCGGTTATACGCCCGCATGTAGGCATTGGAGAGCTCGGGATCGGGCACTTCGCATTCCCAGAGCAATGCGAGCGTCGGATACAACAGCGCGCGTTCGATGTTCTCGTCGTCGAGCAGAGCCAGCCGTTCGGCAGGGTCGCACGCACCGAACGGCATGTACTCCATGTACTTGCGCTCGGGACTCAGCACCGCGTCGGGGTCGCCCATCGTGCCGAGCAAACCGGGTACGCCGGGCACGCCGCGCAGCCACGGTTGCCCATCCCACACGAAGTACTCGAGGCCGTCCTCGTTCTCCAGCAGGCGAATGGCGCGGTCCTGGTACTTGTCCTCGAGATAATCCTCCCAAAGCGTCGCCGGTTCGAGGACGTGACCGTCGGCGTCGATAGCACCCGAGAACTCGAGCGGCCGTTGGGTGTAGACGGGTTGGCGTCCCGGTGCGGCGGTGTCGAACTGCTTGGTCACGTTGTCTCTCCCGTGGTCACGTCGTTGTTTCCTGAGTCTGCGTCGCGCTAGGTCGTAAACTTGCCTCCATGAAGTCCCATCACGTGGCCGGTCACCCACGCGGCTTCATCGGAAACGAGGTAGGCCACGGCCGCGCTGACGTCGGCCGGCGTGCCGACGCGCCCGATCGGCACGGAATCGTTGACCGCCGGAAGATCGCCGAAGTCGTCGATGCGGTTCGTCAGGCGGCCGAGCACCACTGCATTGAGCGTGACGCCCTTGCGCGCGGTCTCTTGCGCCATATTCCGGATGAACGCAACCTGTGCGCCCTTGGCCGCGCCGTAGACGGCGACTCCGCTGTTGAGCCCGACGCTTCCGCACACCGCGGACACGACCACGACTCGACCGAAGCCCCTCGCGCACATTCCCGGCAGTAGCACGCTCGCGCAGTTGAGCAGACCGTACACATTGAGATCAATCATCGCCGGCCACTCCGACGGATCGATATCGAGGAACGGCGCGGGTTGATAGCCCGCGGGAAGACCCGCGTTGTTCACATGGATGTCGACGGGCCCGAGGGCCACCTCGATGTCGGCAACTCCACGGCGCACCGCCGCGAGGTCCGTAACGTCAAAGGGAAACGCCGCCGCGGTGCCGCCGTCGGCGACGATGCGATCGACCGTCTCCTGCGCCCGTTCGGGAACGATGTCGTTGACAGCGACGGTCGCTCCCTGCGCACCCAGGCGCATCGCGATGCCCATACCCGGCCCGCGTTCGCCGGTCGCAGACGGGTGACCAACCGGCCCACCTCCGGTAACCAGCGCGACTTTGCCGTCGAGACGCAACATGCCGTGCCCGGTTAGGTTGAGAGCCATACGGTGGTCCCCTTGACGCGTAAGATTGAATGATAATAGGACCGCACGCGACCGCGCCCCCATCGGCTTTCAGACTGATGGAGTCGAGGAGTCGCCCACGGCGAAGTTGACCCCGACCAAGATGCAGGGGTCGTCGTAGGGGTTTGACCAGGAATGCCACGTTCCCCGTTGGACTACCACGTCGCCCGTGGCCAGCGGAACGCGCTCGGCCTCGAGCACGAGATCGATGCGACCCGACGCCACGAACATCACATCGACCGTCGGCGTCGCGTGCATGCCGGGGCCTCGTTGGGGATCGAAGTATTGCGAGCGGCTCTCGCTGCCCTCGTTCTCGACGGGCGGAGGCGCGCCGACGGCAGCGGAGTCCGGGGGGAGAAACGAGCGGATGACCCGCGCCACTCCTGGTGCGGGGATCATCGTCAGCGCGCCGTCGGGGTCACCACCGTCCTGTGTCGTGAATACCGGTATCGGCACTTCGAAGAAAGCCGCCACGGAGAGACCACCGCGACTCGCGACTTCGTAGTGCGCCGCCACGGGGGCGTCGCTGATCACACACGATCGGCCGCCGTCGTCGACTCCGGTCACCACGCGGCGGTTGGGCGCACCGTTCATTTCGGGGGTGCCTGTTCGCTCACCGTGTGCCAGTCGCTCACCTGGTGATAGAGCGGATGGTATTCAGCGCTGTGGTACGCGGCGGCGCGAAAACCGATGGCCTCCCACCACGAATTGGCCGCCTGCTTCGCGACCACGAGGCGCCGCATCGGCGT
>JBDTLT010000320.1:0-5278 GCA_039934635.1 Acidimicrobiales bacterium | reverse complement strand
TCGCTATTGCCCCACGGGATGAGCGCGCTCGACGACGAGATCATGATGGCGAGCCTCGATCACGCGATGTGGTTCCACCGATCGTTCCGGGCCGACGAGTGGTTCCTCTACGCGCAGGACACACCATCGTCGTCCGGAGGACGGGGCCTTGCCCGCGGGTCGGTCTTCACCCGCGACGGCATGCTCGTGGCGTCGGTCGTACAAGAAGGCCTCATCCGGCAAACTGTGCCGCTCCGCCGCAACGGATAGGCGCGGTAGAACAAGGCACTCCTACCGGTATGGTGGCCGCCGTGAGGCCCTCCCGTGCTCGTCTGGTGGCCCCTGGCGTGGCGCTGATGGCCCTGGTGATCGTCGGTGCCTGCAGCGACGACGGCGGCACTGCGACGACGCCAGACTCGACCTTGTCGACCACCACGCTGGCCCCGACCACCACCACGACCACGGCGACCAGCACTGCCGGGGGTACCGCAGGGGCGACGACGACCCCTGCGCCCACGACTCCCCCGACCACGGCCCCGCCTCCACCGCCGACACCGCTCGAGGCGATCAACCTCGAGTTGCGCCGCGTGGCCACGATGAACTCGCCGATCGCGATGGCGACGCGCGCAGGGCGGCGCGAGATCTGGGTGGCCGAGCGCGCCGGCCGCGTGCGCGTGTTCAATCCGGCGAACAACGCGGTGAGCGAACCGATCGTCGACATCTCGAACACGGTGAGCAACGGCGGCGAGCGGGGCCTGCTCGGCTTGGCCTTTTCCCCCGACGGCGCCAAGTTGTATCTCAGCTATACCAACCCGCAGGGCAACAGCCGCGTCGACGAGTTCACGATGAACGGCGACTCGGTCAACACCGGCAGCCGGCGCACCGTGCTCGCGATCCAGCAGCCGTTCGCCAACCACAACGGCGGCAACATCGTCTTCGGGCCCGACGGCTATCTGTGGCTCGGCTACGGCGACGGCGGCAGCCAGGGTGACCCCAACAACAACGGGCAGAACGTGAACGTGTTGTTGGGCTCGATCCTGCGCATCGATCCGAGCTCTCGTACCAATGGTGAATACGGCATACCCGCCGACAACCCGTTCGCCGCGGGTGGCGGGCTACCCGAGATCTGGATCAAAGGCACCCGCAACCCGTGGCGGTTCTCCTTCGACCGGGCAACCGGCGACTTGTGGATCGCCGACGTCGGCGGCAGCGTGCGCGAAGAGATCGACGTGCTCACGACGGCCCAGGGCCGCGGGCGCGGCGCCAACCTCGAGTGGTCGCAGTACGAAGGCAACCAGCGGCTCAAGGGCGATCGTCCCGCGGGCGGCACGGCGCCGGTGTACGAATACAGCCACGCCGGCGGCAACTGTTCGATCACCGGCGGGTTCGTCTACCGCGGCAACGCACTGCCGGCGCTGCAAGGCGTCTACATCTACGGCGACTACTGCGTGTCGAAGATCCAACTGTTCCGCCTTGCCGGCGCCTCCGGCCAGAACCGCGATACCGGCATCACGGTCGAAGGGGGAGGCCTCGGCTCTTTCGGCGAGGGACCTGACGGCGAGCTCTATGTGCTCAGCCTCGACGGCGGCGTGTTTCACATCGAAGGCGCCTGACCGTGCGGGGCGCAGCCAGGGTCGCCGCCGCAGCGGTCGCGCTGGCCGGCGCGCTGGCGGCCTGCTCGAGCGATGACGCGTCGACCACCGAACCCGTCACCCCCGACGGGACCACGGTCAGCACCCAACCCGCCGTCACCCCCCAAGCCGCGGGCGCCAACACGACATTGCTCGAAGCGCGCATCGCGGCACCCAACGGACGCACCGCCCCGGCGCCCGCGGCCAGCCCGGCCGAGCTCGCCCAGCAGATCGTCGTGGCCGAACGGGGCCTGCACGACGCGTCGCGCAACGCCGCGCAACTGGCCGAGCTCGGACACCTGCAAGAGGTCGCGTATCGCAAGCTGTCGATCCAACCGACTTGGGACGGCGCAGTGCTGGCCGCGCTACCGAGCGACCTCGTCGCGACCGTCAATGCGAACATGCGCGCCCGGCGGGCCTTCTTCGAGATCAAGTCCGGCTACGCCGACACCGTACCGGCGTGGGAGATCGTCACTCCCGCTCCGGCGGAGACCTTGCTGGCCTTCTACAAGGAGGCCGAACGGGCAACGGGCATCGGCTGGCAGTATCTCGCTGCGATCAACTTCATCGAAACCGGTTTCGGGCGCATCCGGGGCTTGTCGACCGCCGGCGCGCAGGGCCCGATGCAGTTCATCGCGTCGACGTGGAACGAGAGCGGCATCGGCAAGGGCGACATCAACGATCCCCACGACGCGATCCAAGCCGCGGCCCGCTATCTCGTACGCCGCGGCGGGCCGGCCGACATGCGCAAGGCCCTGTTCGGCTACAACAACCACAACGCCTACGTCGACGGGGTGACGGCCTACGCCGACATGATGAAGGCCGACGAGCGGGCCTTCATCGGGTTCTACAACTGGGAGATCTACTTCTCCACCGCCGACGGCGACTTGTGGTTTCCCGCCGGCGTCTACCGTGAGCCGAACCAGATCAAAGTGGTCGACTACAAGGCGAAGTCGCCGTGGTCGATCACGGGCCTCAAAGCCTCTAGTTGATCAGCCTCGAGCTGATCAGTCTCCCGACGAGCCGTCGAGCACGTAGCGATAGACGTTGGTGTCGCGTTTTTGGAAACCGAGTCGCTGGTACAGACGGTTGGCCACATCACGACTCGGCCGCGACGTGAGATCGACCGTCTTGGCGCCCGCTTTGCGCGCGTAGTCGATGGCCGCTTCGTTCATGCGGTGAGCGACACCCTTGCCCCGTGCGCTCTCGTCGACGACGACGTCTTCGATCCACGCCCGCAAGCCCGTCGGTATGCGGAACAACACGAGCGTCAAGCTGCCGACGATCTCGTCGTCCTCGTCATAGGCGAGGAACAGCACACTGGCCCGCGATGCGACGATCGCCGCGAGTTCTCGCTCGGTGGGCGGAGGGTTGGATTTGGACAGCTGCGGCACCAACCGCGCGAAGGCTTCGACAAGCTCGCCCGTGACCTGCGATATGACTTCGACGCGCACCATAGCCCCACCACTTTAGAGCACTCCACCTGCACGCCCTGCAGCTCGACACCGCATTGACGCAGTTGGGTCGAGCGGCCCGGGCCCTTCGCCTGGGCCGAGGTGTTTGTGGCATCCGGTGGCACGGACGGTAGCGTTGTGAATGTGCGGAACGAGGCCACGGGGCCGGCGGGGGACCCAGAGCACAGTCGCTACATCGAATGGAGCCGCCTGCCCGAGGTGCAGCGGCCGGTGATCGTCGCGGCGTTCGAGGGTTGGAACGACGCGGGCGATGCCGCGACCACTGCGGTCGGGCATCTGCGCGATCGCCTGCGTGCCGTGTCGTTCGCAACGATCGATCCCGAAGAGTTCTTCGATTTCACGAGCACGCGTCCCGTCGTTCACATCGAAGACGGCGCCTCGCGCAGCGTCGAGTGGCCGCTCACCGAATTCTGCGCAGTGGGCCGCGACCGTGTCGGCACCGACCTGATCACACTGTTGGGCAGCGAGCCACAACTGCGGTGGCGCACGTTCTGCGACGAGATCATCTCGGTTGCCCGCCAGACCAACGCGCGTATGGTCATCACACTCGGTGCGTTGCTGGCCGAGGTGCCGCACACGCGACCCACCGCGGTGTTCGGCACGTCCTATGACTCCACCGTCGCCCAAGAGCTCGGGTTGCAACCGTCGACCTACGAAGGCCCCACGGGCATCGTCGGTGTGTTGCACAACGCGTGCGTGATTGCCGGCATACCGTCAGTGTCGCTGTGGGCGGCAGTGCCGAGCTACGTGCCCGGTGCCAATTCGCCCAAGGCCGCGCTGGCGTTGGTCGAGCGCATCACCGACATGCTCGGCGTCGGCGTCCCGACGATCGACCTCGAGATCGCGGCAGCCGCGTACGAACGCCAAGTCACCGAGCTCGTGGGCGAAGACGACGAGACCGTCACCTACGTCGAGCAACTCGAAGAGCGATTCGACGAATCACAGGGCGTATCCCCGGCCGGTTCGCTGGTCGAAGAAGTCGAGCAATACCTGCGCAATCAGCGCGAACAAGGCTGATCGCCCCTACGACGCCAACGCGGCGAGCTGCGCGTTCAGCCAGTCGGTCAGCTCCTGCAGGATGGCGAAGCGCGCGGGCTCGTTGAACAGCTCGTGGCGCAGCGCCGCGTAGGTACGCCGCGTGACGACCGCGAGATCCGCGAGCGGCCGGGTGGACCGCGCGGGCACCAGCTGATCGTCGGCGCCGTGCATCACGAACGTGGGGACGGTGAGCCGCGCGAGATTCTCGTTCGCCCACTCGACCTGGCGTAGCAGCGCGTGTCCCAACGACGGTGTCACCGTGCGCACGACCAAGGGGTCGGCAAAGTACGCCTCGGCCACCGCCGGATCGGTCGACAACATCTCCCCTCTGATCGGCGAGGGCACGCTGAGGCGAGGCGCGAGGCGCGCCAATGCTGGTGTCAGCACGCGCAATGGCGCAGGAACATTCGCGCCGAGGGCCGGCGCCGACAGTGCCAACAGATCGGGGCCGGGCCGTGCGGACAATGTGTACGACAACGCGATCAGGCCGCCCATCGAATGGCCGAGCAGTATCACTGGCAGGCCGAGCGCGCGGACCTCGGCCATCTGATCTTCGACATCGTCGAAGTACTCGTCGAACGAGGCAACGTAGGCGCGGCGCCCGCCCGACTGGCCAAAGCCGCGCAGGTCGATCGCAACGACATCGAACCCCCGGTCGGCGAGGAAGCGTCCGACGTGTTCGTAACGGCCACTGTGCTCGGTGATGCCGTGGATCAACAGCACCGAAGCGCGCGGTTTCGTGGCGGCCCAATGACGGCGCAGTTGCACGAGTCCGTCACGCGTCAGCCCGAAATCGACGCGTGCGGCGTCGTCACTCACGAGCTTCCCACATGGGCGAGCGCGGCTCGTCGAAATGCGTGTCGGACGTGTCGCCCCGGATGGCGGCGAACGCCATCGCCGTCCAATTCGCGCCGCCGGCCAAGGGTGCGGGCAGCGCGTCTTCGGCGAAGAAGCCGGCGTCGGCGCATTCGAGCGGATGCGCGTGCACGGCGCCCCCAGTGGCGCGGCACAAGAAGACGAGCGAGTACATCGGGATGCGAGTGAAGCCGCGCCGCAAACCGTCGTACACCGCGATCAAACGAACCACATTGCAGTCGATACCGGTCTCTTCGTGCACCTCTTTGACCGCGACCTCGGCCGGCGAATAGCCGACAT
>JBDTLT010000319.1:0-5351 GCA_039934635.1 Acidimicrobiales bacterium | reverse complement strand
CGGGAGCGATGCGAAGCGGCAATCCAGCAGCAACTCCTCGATGGCTATTCGGTGCACAACGCGAAGGGCTTCCCGGTCTTCGCATTCCGGCTCCATCAGTTCCTCAGCCGTGGTGACACGGTCTATGCGTCACCTGAGCCACCTAAGTCGAGGTATCTGACACTGGCCCGCCAACGCTTCGTGCCCGAGAGCGATCGCGAACGCGTGCTGCTGCCGCTCTCCTTCTGCCGTGAGTGCGGTCAGGACTACTACGTCGTCGCGCGACACGCGACCGACACGGGCACCGTTGTTGTACCCCGTGATCTCGGCGACACTGCGGGTGAGAACAATCTGCGACCGGGGTTCCTTTTCATCAACACCGATTGGCCGTGGCCCGACGACGAGGTCACTGCTCGCGATCGTCTTCCCGAAGACTGGTTCGACTCTGAGGGCAAGTTGCGCAGCAACCACCGGGATCATCTGCCGACTCGCGTCGCGGTCAAATCCGACGGCTCGCTCGGTGACGATGGCGCAGACACCACTGCGGCGTGGTGGGTACCGGTGCCATTCCGTTTCTGCCTGTCGTGTGGCGTCTCGTATGGCAGTCGGCTCGGGCGTGACTTCACGCGCTTGACCACGCTCGGTTCCGATGGCCGCTCCACTGCCACCACGATCATGTCACTCGCGGCCGTGCGTTACTTGCGCGAGGACGCCACGCTGCCGACGGAGGCGCGCAAGCTGCTCTCCTTCACCGACAACCGGCAAGACGCGTCGTTACAGGCGGGCCACTTCAATGACTTCATCCAGGTGACCGTGCTACGAGCAGCGCTCTGGCGAGCCGTGCACGCCGCCGGAGAGCACGGCCTCGCCTACGACCAACTGCCGCAGCAAGTTTTCGACGCACTGAATTTGCCGTTCGATCAATACGCGAAGGATCCCGACCTCAAGGGAATGGCGAAGTCCGACACCGACCGTGTGCTGAGAGAATTGCTCGCGTACCGCTTGTATCGCGACCTCATGCGTGGCTGGCGGCTGACCCAGCCGAACCTCGAACAATGCGGCCTCCTGCGCATCGACTACTCCTCACTCGACGAGCTCGCTCGCGACGAGAGCGAATGGGCCACCTGCCATCCCGCGCTCGCAGAGGTCACTCCACAAACACGTGAGTTCGTGCTGCGCGTCTTACTCGACTCTTTGCGACGCGACCTCGCCATCAAGGTCGATGTGCTCACTCGCGACTATCAGGAGCGCATCGAGGCTCGCGCCGATCAGCGACTGGCCGGCAGCTGGGGGCTTGAAGATGAGCGCCTCGAATACGCGCCGACGGCAGTGCCCCGTGGTCGCGGTCGGCTCGAAGTGCGCGACATCGTGTTCGTCTCGGCCCGCGGCGGTTTCGGCCAGTTCCTTCGTCGACCGAACGCACTCGGGGACCGGCGAAAGCTGTCGCTCGATGACACCGGGCAGATCATCGAGCAGCTCTTCGATCGACTCCGCGTCTACGGGTTGCTCGAAATTGTGGGGGAGGACGCCGACGGAAGCCCCCGCTATCAGTTGCCCGCATCGGCAGTGCGCTGGTTGGCGGGAGATGGCTCGGCGCCGTATCACGACCACATCCGCATGCCGACGCAACCGCCAAGCCGGTCCACGAACGACTTCTTTGTCGACCTTTATCGTCACGTTGGCCAAGAGCTGCTCGGCATCGAGGCCCGCGAACACACCGCGCAGGTGCCCTACGACGAACGGATGAAGCGCGAAGACCGGTTCCGCAGTGCAGAGCTTCCCGTGCTGTATTGCTCGCCCACCATGGAACTCGGTGTCGACATCGCGCAGCTCAACGTCGTCAACATGCGCAATGTGCCGCCGACACCAGCGAACTACGCGCAGCGCAGTGGTCGCGCCGGCCGCAGCGGACAGCCGGCGCTCGTCTTCACCTACTGCACCGCCGGCAGCTCACACGATCAGCACTACTTCAAGTACCCGGAGCAGATGGTCGCGGGTCAGGTGCAGGCGCCGCGCCTCGAATTGGCCAACGAAGATCTCGTCCGCAGATCTTCGCGAGCGACAGGTCGCGACCGATCTACCGACTCACAGGGCAACAACACCGGTGTGACAGTGCGCTCGATGAGATGTGCCGCCGACGGTGTGGCGGCCCCGGGCTCGGGCGATGCGACGGTGCCAATCGCCACGGGCGTCGAGAAGGTTGACTCGAGCGCGAGGAGCGCTGAGTAGGGGAGTTCGTTGTTGCCGAGCACGAACGTCTGAACGAGCGGATCGTCGTCGCGCTCGAACTCAATGACTACCGCATCGTTGGCGCGCAGCAGGCGTGCGGCGACTCCGGGCGCCAACGCTGATGCGAGCAACGTGCCGTGCTCTGAGACTTGCGGATCACACGCGGCCCACTGCGTCGTGTGGCGATCTTCTCGACCGTCGCGGAACTCGATGCCGGCCGAGCCGATCCATGCCATTGCGCGTTGGTACTCAACCTCGACGGCCAAGTCGGCCGCCGGTTGTTCGGTCAGCGGGATGACCTTGCCGATCCACTCCCATCGCTCGGTCGCAGCGGGGGTGGGCTCAAACCTGGCCGACTCGTCGAGAAGCTGGACCGCCTGTTCGACAACCTCATCGATGGCTTGATGGTCGCAGTCGACCTCAACTGAGTGGCTCTGGTCTCCCCACCGCAGCGTTGCCGCCACGCGGTCGTGTATCAACGTGACCGTGTCGGAAGGCTGGTTGAAGTGGTCGTACTCCTCGGCGAGCTGCAGCACGGTGTCGAGGCTCGAGCCCGCAACGATCGCAAGTCGCCGAGCGAGAATTTGCTGCGGCAGAACAACTGACGAGCACAGCCACTCGTGTGAACCATCATGGTCAACGATAAGCAACTCGCGGCGTACGGCTCCCGAGATGGCGACGATGGTCCCGGTGCGATCCTCGCCAAAGAAGACGTTCTCGCTCGTGATGCGCAGATCGACGGGCAGTTGCGGCAAGTCAGTGGGCGGCACGGCATGCAAGGTCGCGCACGTCGTGCAGAAATCGCCCATTTCGCAGTCGGAGCAGCGATCGCGAAGGCAGATGGCGCAAGGCGAGAGTGCGATCGTGCGATGGCATTGCGCACAGCTGCGACGATCGCACACGGCGCAGAATCCAATTTCGATGGCCGCACGTTCTTGGCCCCGACACCTTCCGCACGCGAGGTTTCCACAGTCGGGGCAAACGTCAAGCGTGCCGTCATCGCGGCAGGCGCGGCAGTTCCAGTTGTGGCAGGCAGGGCACTCCCAGTCGTGATCAGTGGCGTGAAGGTGGCCGTGTGAACAGACCCCGAAATCTGAGTCAGGATCGCCGGCATCGTCGAGTGCGCGCTGCAGAGCCGACACGTGGTCTGTGATCGTCAGCGTGCGAGTCGCTGTACCACGGCCCGTCCAGGTCTCAGTTGTGATCCAACGAGGCAGAACTTCTGATTGAGCATTCCGCAAGTTGTGCGAATCGAACAACGTGGCTAGGCCGCGGCCGACGTCGAGGGGCAGCGTCGGCAAGACGACGCCGTTGGATCCGGGGGTCCCCCAGCCTGCCGCGACAAGTACGCGTTCGTCGGCCAGGGGCACGGCGGTGGCGGCGTCAGCAATAAGGAACGCCGGTACAACATGTGACTCGACCAGCGTCGCACCCGACGGAGTAGGGATGGGCGGTAGAGAGATTGATGCGTCTTCCGCGATCCCCACAGGCGCGCGTGCACCGAATTCAGCCGCGAGCGAGGCGAATGAGGCTTCGCCTTCATAGGTCCGGTCGTCGGAGGCGGGTGCGAAGAAGGTGAGTCGCTCTTTGGCCGGTGCGTCCACCTCGAGGATGAACGATGTGTGTAGAAGCCTTGCGGACGCCTGCGTCTCTGCAATGCGAGAGAGCGCGCGCGTGCTCGTTGCGCCTGTCTCGTCGAGGTCCCACGGAGCGACGCTCGACTCGACCGCTTGCCAGTCGCTGTCGGGCCACAGTTCGAATCGTTGCTCGCGTAAGCCCGCGTCGGTGACGGTAATGACCGACAGCTCTTGGACGTGCGTCTGTACGAGCATCGACGGTGCTTCTGGTGCGACGGCCTTGCGCAGCTTGCGCAGCAGGGGAGTGAAACCTAGTTGGTCTTGGTCGTGGGCCTGAGGCGCCGGTGGCCCCGGCCCGTCGAGATCGGTCGGATCATCGAGCAGTTCGCTGCCGCCGCGCTCAGACACCAGGTACTCGACGCGTTCCCCGACCGCTCGCCAGACCTCAACATCGGGGCCAAGGTCGATCAACGGTCGATCAACGGGCAACGCTCGGCGAAATCCCGCGTCCAGCGGCAGCCCGCGGGTGGAGGCCACTGACCACATCGCCGCGCGTTGCGGGCTGACGAGGTCGGCTGCCGGCACTACGAATACGGGTTCCGCTTCTGCTCGTTGCAGCAGTGCGCCACGCCGGCCGACGGAGATCGTGACACCACTCGCCGTGCGCCATCCGATCCATCCCCGATCGTCGAGGTCCGGTGCTCGGGTTGGATCAGCGCAACGCGGACACACACCGAGCTTCTCGGCGCGACATGCCCCGCAAACGTCGGTGGCACACAGCTTGCATGCGGTCAGCTCGATGCCTACTTCGCAGGCCTGGCAGCGGAACTTGTCGCAGCCCGGGCAATGAACGGCCTCGACGCTGTCGACCGTGTGGCCAGCAGTGCAGATCACCAGTTCTTCGACGTTGCGCAGTTCGGTGGAACTCTCGAGGGTGCTTGCGGCGTCGCTTCCGCGCCACTGGTATCCGAGTGTCCAGACCTCCCCATGAGGGTCTGTCCATTCTTCGCGGATCGTGAACGCCTGTGCGCCTTTTAGCGAGAGTGTCAGGACCTCGGCGCGCGCTTCGCGAGTCGGCGTCTTCTCGAGGTTCTTCAGCTCGATCCGCTTCGCCTCGAGTTGTTGTTCCCGCACGCTCAAGATCGGGTCACGCCGCTGGTCGTAGCGGTACATGCCCGCGAGTTCTTGATCTGTCTGTTTGACTTGCTGGTCCCAGTACCGCTCGCGCTCTTTGTAGCGAGTTACGCGCTCGGTCTCATCCTTCGCGGAGCGATCTTTGAGCCAGCTGCGCAACTCGCGATTGACGTCCGCTTGGGCAGTGCGCACGATTGGCTTCGGTGGCCCGAACTGATCGGCCAACGTGGCCAACGCATCACCAGTACCGGAATCAATCACGGCGGGGGTCATCGGTACCAGCTCTCCGGCTGCCACGCGACGCAACCCAGCGATTCAAACCGGGTCCCAACGTCAACGGGCCTCGATCGCGACGATAAGGCCCCAAGCGCACGCGGCGCGGGTCGAAGCAGGGCGGTGACCAGCGGTCACCTGCTCGAATGTACCCGGAAT
>JBDTLT010000318.1:0-5380 GCA_039934635.1 Acidimicrobiales bacterium | reverse complement strand
GGCACGAACGCGTTGATGCCGTTGATCACGCCGTAGACGTGCACGCTGAACGCGAAGCGCCAGTCGTTGATCTCGTGTTCCCACACATGCCCGTGCGCGCCCGAGGCCACGCCGGCGTTGTTGCATACGACGTGCACCGCGCCAAAGCGCTCGAGTGTGGCGTCGCGCAATGCCTCGACGGACTCGAGCTTGGAGACATCGGTGACGACACCGATGACGTCGATGCCCGAACCGCGCAGCTCTTCTACGGTGGTGTCGAGCGTCGGTTGATGGATGTCGGCGAGCACGAGCTTCATGCCCTCTTGCGCGAATCGTTCGCCCATCGCTCGGCCGATGCCACCTGCGCCACCGGTGATGACCGCGACCTTGCCGTTGAGATCTTTCATCAGTCGGCCTTTCGCATCGCAGCCTTGGGGTCGGGGACACCCGCCGGCATGCCTTCGTGGTATTCGATCAACTCGAGCAGGTAACCGTCGAGGTCCTTGACGAACGCGACCGTGACGGGCCAACGGTCGAGCCGTGCCGGCGCGGACACCGAAACGCATCCGGCCGCTATGGCGCGGTCGTAGACACCTTGACAGTCGTGGGTGTTGACATAGAGCTTCCACATCGCGCTGCCCATGTCGATAGGGCCTTCGCGTTCGGTCCACTGTGCGAGTTGCATCCGCGAGCCGCCCTCTGGCGCTTGCAGCACGGCCTCGAGTACGCCTGGGATCTCGGTGCGGCTCTGCAACGGGATGCCCATGACCCCGTCCCAGAATGCGATGGACCGCTCGATGTCGGTGACGTTGATACAGAACTGTCCCAGGATCTGGGCCATGGTGCGTTCCCCCCTTGGTGGTAGGGTGACTGTAACAGCGCTACAGAGGCGCGTGCAGAGGAGATGCCCAAGGTGCCACGCGATGCCATTGTCACCGATGCGCAGGGGGCGCCCCGCTACATCGTGATCTCGGCCGACTGCCACGGCGGGGGCAACATCGAGGGCTACCGGTCGTACCTCGATGCGCAGTGGCGCGACGACTTCGACGAATGGGCCGCGTCATTCGAGATGCCCTACGAAGACTTGAAGGGCGACAACGGCGCACGCAACTGGGACTCTGCGCGTCGTCGCCGCGATCTCGAGGCCGACGGTCAAGTAGCGGAGATCATCTTTCCCAACACGGTGCCGCCGTTCTTCCCCAAAGTGTCGTTGACGACACAGCCGCCGGCGATCACCGCGAGCGACATGCAGCGCCGGTGGGCCGGTCTACAAGCGCACAATCGCTGGCTCGTCGACTTTTGCGCCGATACGCCGGGTCGTCGTGCCGGCATCGTGCAGATCATGTTGCACGACATCGAGGCTTCGGTCGCCGAGATCCGATGGGCGCACGATGCCGGCCTGCGCGGTGGCGTGCTGTTGCCGGGTACGCCACCGGGTCTCGGGCTGCCGCAGTTGTTCGACCCGTGCTACGACCCGTTGTGGCAAGTGTGCGAAGAGCTCGGCATGCCGGTCAATCACCACACCGGCAGCGCATCGCCGGCGATGGGTCCGACCGACGTCGACGCGGTGATCTTCCTCCTCGAGGTGTCGTGGTTTGCCCACCGCGCGCTCACGCATCTCATCGTCGGTGGCGCGCTCGAACGCTTCCCCGGCCTGCAGCTCGTGTTCACCGAACAGGGCACGGCATGGGTACCCGAAGAGCTGGCGAAGCTCGACTACTTCTTCGATCGCATGGGCAACGCCGGTGGTTCCCAAGAACAGGTCTGGGGGCGCGCGGTGGTCGAGCGGTTGTCGTTGAAGCCGAGTGAATACTGGGCGAGGCAATGTCATGTCGGAGCAAGCTTCATCCGCCCGGCCGAAGTCACGTTGCGCGACGCGGTTGGCGTCGACCGCATCATGTGGGGCAGCGACTATCCGCACAAAGAGTCGAGCGCTCCGTATTCACGCGAGGCGATGCGCGCCGCGTTTGCCGGCGTGCCCCACGACGAAGTTGCGCTCATGCTCGGGGGCAACGCCGCCGCGCTCTACGGCTTCGATCTCGACGTTCTCGCGCCGGTCGCCGCCAAGTTCGGGCCGCGCGTGCGCGACACCGACCATCCCCTGCAACCGGGCGAGCTGCCCATCGAGGCCTTCAAGTGTCCGGCGTTCGCCGGACAACCCGCGCGCGTCGGCTGACGCGTCGTTCTCGAGATCGGACACACCATGACCATTTCCGACAACGATCCCTACCTCATCATCGCGGCCGACAGCCACGCGGGTCTGCCCACCGAGCAATACCGCGAGTATCTGGCAAAGAAGTTCCATCCCGCGTTCGACGAGTTCCTCGCCGGGCGCACGGCGGCCGTCGAGGCCGCGACCAAGCTGGGCGTGCGCGACGACACGTACGCGAAGAAGTGGTTCGCGGAGCACGACGAAGAGCTCGCCGGCGGTTGGGACGCGATCAAGCGTGACCAAGCGCTCGACGGCGACGGGGTCGCGGGCGAGGTCATCTATCCCGATGCCGACGCGGTCGAGAGCCGCACGTGCGTGCCGTTCGGGGCCGGCCTCGGTCTGACCGGCGATCTCGACCCGGTGCTCGGTCTGGCCGGTGCGCAGGCGCACAACCGTTGGCTGGCCGAGCTCTGTGCCCACAGCCCGGCGCGCCGTCGTGGCGTCGCGCTCGTACCGATCACCGGGCCGATCGACGACGCGCTCGCAGAGATTCGTCGGGCGAAAGAGTCGGGTCTCGGCGCGGTCATGATCCCTGCGCTCTGGTGCAATCAACCGCCCTATCACGACCGTCGCTACGACCCGGTGTGGGCATTGTGCGAAGAGTTGCAGATGCCCATCGTGACGCACTCGGGCGCCTCGTCGCGCGCCGAGTACGGCGACCATCTCGGCATCTACGTCACCGAGGTCACCTGGTGGCCGGCGCGCCCAATGTGGTTCCTTCTCTGGTCGGGTGTGTTCGAACGGTTCCCCGGTCTGCGCTTCGGCGTCACCGAGGGCGGCTGCTGGTGGCTGCCGCAACTCTTGTGGTCGTGGGATCGCTTGTTCATGGGCCAAAAAGGCGCAGAAAAGCTGGGCGCCGACGCGTTCCGCGGCTCGGTGTCGATGCTGCCGAGCGAGTACGTCGACCGCAACTGCTTCACTGGTCTCGCCAACATCAAACGGCGCGAGCTCGGCATGCGCTACGAGATCGGCATCGACAACATGTTGTGGGGCACCGACTTCCCGCACCCCGAAGGCACGTGGCCGAACACGCACGAGTGGCTGTGCAAGACCTTCTATGACATCCCCATCGACGAGACGCGGCGCATGCTCGGTCTGAGCGCCGCCGAGATCTTCGGCTTCGATGTCGACGCGCTCGCGCCGCTGGCGGAGAAGATCGGGCCGACACCGACCGATCTCGGCCAACTCGGTGAGGGGCGCACGGCCGCCGATCTCACCGCGCGCTGGGCGCCGGTCAAAGAAGTCGGGCGCCATTGGCTCACCGGGCACGACTTCGCGCTCTATCCCGTGTGAAGAGAGAATCCGAAACCGCGACGCTCACTGCGCCCGACGTGGTCGAGGCCGCCGGCCGCATCGTCGAACAGGACGGCCTCGACGCGCTCACGATGCGCCGTCTCAGCGATGACCTCGGCGTGGCCGTCACGAGCATCTACTGGCATGTCGGCAACCGGCGGGCGCTGCTCGACGCGCTGGTCGATCGGGTGCTGGCCGACATGGGCATGCTCGAAGCGATCGGGCGCACACCGCGTGAGCGCATGGCCTCGCTGGCCCGGCAACTGCGTATGAAGATGCTCGAACGGCCCCACCTGATCGCGTTGGTGCACGAGCAGGCCAAGACGCCGCTCATGTTCGTCCCGGTGCAAGCCGCGATGGCCTCCGAGCTCGCCGCGCTGGGTCAGCGCGGCGCGGCCGCCGCACTGTCGTTGCGGGCACTGCAGATGCACGTGATCGCGTCGGTGGTGTTGGAGCGCACGATCGAGCGGCATCCGACCGCGCAACGCGCGCCCTTCGACGACCCGGCATGGTCGCGCGACATCGCCGACGACGAGTTGATCGCCGAGTTGTCACGCGAGCCCGACCGCGTCGAATTGTTCGAATTTGGTTTACAGGCGTTGCTCGACGCGCTGTAGTCGCAGGTTGCGCCGGGCCGGGGTGCCGTTGACCCAGGCGCGCCCGCGAACCGCGTAGGCCGTACGGCCCTCATCCGAGGAAAGTACCCACTGGTTACCTCAACATGTAATCGAAGACCGTCGACAACCCTCGCGTGAGACAAGCGTGGTTCCCCTCGAGACGTGTCGGTAGTGGTGTCGTGGCGTTGCTCCTGGCGGTGAGCACGCTCGCGTTGGCACCCGCGCCGGCGGACGCGGCGACGATCGTCTCGGAGACATTTTCGTACACGGGCACGGTGCAGACATTCACCGTGCCGGCCGGCGTCGCGGCGATCACGGTGACGATGGCCGGGGGTCAAGGCGGACGCGGCGGAGGAGACTCGCAAGGCTCGCCGACACCGGGCGGCTATCGAGGTCTCGTGACCGGTGTGATCGCGGTGACACCGGGACAGCAGATGACCGTCGCCGTTGGCGGCGGCGGTGGCACGGGAGTGTCGAGCCGCGGATCGGCCGCGGGCGGCGCCGGTGGCCAGAACCCTCTCGATGGCTATGACGGGGCGTCCGGCGGCATCGCGGGTCCGGCCGGATCTTCCGGTGGGGGAGGCGGAAGTGGCGCCGCAACCGTGTTGCAATTGAACGGCACCGACATCGTTGCTGCCGGTGCCGGCGGCAACGGTGGCAACGGTCAGTTCCTCGCCATCGTCGGACGGCGCGCCGAGGACAACCACATCGCGCGACCCGACGCGGTATCGACTGTGGGTCGGGCAGGGATGAACACGAGCCTCGCCTGTAGCCCCGGCTTCAACTGCGACGGCGGTGCGTCCGGCGCCGGCGGTGGTGGCGCGCAGGGTGGCGAACAAGGCACGGTGCAGTACGGCGGCGCCGCGGCTACCGAGTACTTCGGTTTCGGCGGTTACCCGGGTGCGAACAGCACCGCCGCGTTCGCGAACTTGACCGCGGGTTACGAGTTCTACTCGGGCAACAATGCGAACGGCTCGGTGATCATCTCGTATGACACCGGCACGCCGGGCGCCCCCACTTCTGTCACCGGAACCCCGCGATCGCACGAGGTCGCGTTGTCCTGGACTGCGCCCAGCGCGAGTGGATCCGCCGACATCTCTGACTACGTCATCGAATACGCGACCAATGCCGGTGGTCCTTACGTGGTCTTCGTCGATGGGACGTCGACCGTCTCGGCCACCACCGTGACCGGGCTGACGAACGGCACGACGTATTTCTTCAGGGTGGCCGCGGTCAACTCCTACGGCAACGGTCCGAATTCGTCGGCGATGACGATCGG
>JBDTLT010000317.1:0-5521 GCA_039934635.1 Acidimicrobiales bacterium | reverse complement strand
TGGCCAAGTTGCAAAAGGAAGGTCCCACACACACCTCACCGGGCGGGATTCGACCGCTTCGCCAGGTTCTTGGTAAGGCTGGTTCCGAGCGAGCCGCGGCTCAGTCCGCGGCGAGTGCCACCATGCCCCGCAAGATGTCGGCGGCGATGGCCTCGTCGCCTTCGACGTACGCGTCGAGTGCGTCGGGTGTGCAGCGGTTGGCCGCCAGTCGGCAGAACTCGACGGCATCCGCCACGATCACCACGTCATCGTGCGCTGCAACGACGCTCGATGCCGCAAGGGGACAGCGCCATGTGCCGCCACCGCGACCCGTGAGCACGAGCCGCAGTGTGCGTCCCGCATGGGGGCGGCCCGTGAGCTCGAGGCCCAACGGCAAGATCTCGGCCGCGAGGTTGGTCATCAACTTGAGCTGCGCGTTGTCCGGTTCGCCCCGCGGGCGACCGATTGCGGCGCGCACGTCGTCGGCGTGTGTCCAAAGCTCGAAGGTGCGAATCACCAGCAACGCGTGCACGTCGATGGTTGCGCCGTGCCACGATGCCGCGGCGTCGTGGAAACGCGCGTCACGGCGGAGCGTCTCGACGATCTGGCGCGTGTGGTCGCGCCATGCCGCAAGTACGTCGAGGTGGTCGGCGGTGCGCCATTGGTCGCGTAACTCATCGGCCAGGCCGACATGGTCGTGGTCGGCACCGATCGTTTCGCGGTCGAACAAGCCGACCTGTTTGCCGGTGTAGATCTCGATGGCCAACAGGTGCGCGACGAGATCGTGCGTGCTGCCGTAGGTGACAACGGGGGCGAGCCACTCGCGTTCGGTCAAACCTCGGACCACGGCGTCGAATTGCTCGACCGCGCGGGCGTAGCTCTCGGCGGCGTCGATCTCGTCGTCGGGACCGAAGCCGTCCCAGACCCCGGCGCGGCGCGCCGCGAACGCCCGATCCAACGCGGCAGCCACCACCCCGATGGGCACAGCACCTTCGGAACCGAACTGTCGATCTTCGTGCATCGCGGCCTCGGGTACTCGTCACCTGCGCATTATTCGGAGACGGTGACATCGTGGATGGCCGGGCGGGCCAAATGAGCCGGATATCTCACCGGTCGCGGATGTTGGCGTCACCCCAGTAGGCCTTCATCGAGACAATGAGCCCGTCGTCGTCGAAGGTGAAGACATCGATGATGTCGATCTCCTTCGGCGTCCCGCCGTAGTTGCTGCGCGACTGCAGGGGGGCTGCCGCCTCGTTGACATAGCTGGTGCGCACGGGTCCGATCAGGCGTACCTCGGGGCTGGCCCGTTCGATGGCCCCTTTGTAAAAGGCCTTGATCTCGTCGCGGCCCGAGTAACGGCGCACGCCGAGCGGGTCTTCAACGGTGGCGTCGGCCGCGAACAGTGCCGCCACCGCGTCCGCGTCACCCGCCGTGAGCCGGTCGCAATACGCGACGAAGGCCGCCTCCATCTGTTCCGGAGTCGTCATCGACCCACCCCCTCAATTCGGGCCGAGGATAATCGCTGGTGAGCGCGTTGGTCGGCGGGATGCCGCCCGCAGCCCGGCGCGGCCCATTATCGTCCGGGCCGTGATCGCTGCCGGGCCACTCTGGATCATCGCGTCCGTGGTACTCGCCGCGAGCGGATGGAAGCTGGCGAACCCGGCACCGACCGCTCGCGCCCTGCGCGCGCTCGTCGGCCCCGCGGGCGCCCGGCGACCGGCCACCCAGGGCAGTTGGTTGTGGTCGGCGCGCCTGCTCGGTGCCGCCGAAGCTGCGGTGGCGCTGGTCGTCGTGGGGCAAGGAGGCAAGGCGGCGTATGTGCTCGCGGCCCTCTACGTCGCGTTCGCCGTGACCGCGCTGCGTCTGCGCAATCGCAACGTCGACTGCGGGTGCTTCGGCGCCGCATCCGCCAAAGCGTCATGGATCCATGTCGTGATCAACATGGTCGCGGCGGTCGTTGCCGCCTGGGCCGGCGCGGTCGACGTTCCCGGCTTGCGCGGTGCACTCGACGACCTGCCGGCGCGTGGCGTCGCCCACTTGGTTCTGGTACCCGCCGGGACCGCAGCGATGATCGCGTTGCTCACCGTGTTGCCGTCGGTCCGCGAGATCAGCCGATCACGTCCCGTCGCCGATCAGCCGGTGCTGTTTCGACTGCGCTCGGAGCTCACATGAGTCCTGCCATCGTCGACCGCCTGGCCCGCGTGGTCGAACGCAAACTCGATCGCCGCGGATTCCTCGCGCGTACCGCGCTCGGCGGCGCGGCATTGTCGGTCGCACCCGTCGACTTCACGCTGCGCCCACTCGACGCGTACGCCCAGATCTGTCGGTGCAACGGCTTCAACTGCGTGTGCGGCTCCGCTTGTTGCGACGGCTACACCGAGTTCTGTTGCACGCTCTACGGTCTCAATCGGTGCCCGCCGGGCTCGGTCGTGGCCGGATGGTGGAAGGTCGACGGCTCGTCGTTCTGCGGCGGCAGTTCCCGGTACTACATGGATTGCAATGCGTCGTGCGGCAGTTGCGGCTGCACTGCGGGCGGTGTGTGCGCCGGGTCGTGCTCGGGCACGGGCTGCGGCTGCACGTTCGGCGATTGCGGCTTACGACGCGCCGGCTGTGTCCAGTTCCGCTATGGCCAGTGCAACCAACAAGTGTCGTGCGTCGGGCCCATCATCTGTCGCCTGGTGAGCTGTATCCCGCCGTGGGAGATCGATGCGTCGTGCACCCGCACGGTCGCGGTCGACGAGGCGACGCGCTTTCACGACGCGCCCTGCCTCCACGCCGCGCAAGGCAGCATCGACGTGCTGCGACTCGAACAGCGCACGTTGCGCCTGCAGGGCTGGGCCCTCGATCCCAACGCGCAAACACCGTTGCAATTGCGGGTATTCGTCGACGGCCAACTCGCGCTCATCGCCAACGCCGATCGCGCTCGCGCCGACCTCGTCAAATTCTTCCCCGGTGCAGGCCCCAATCACGGCTTCGACTTCAGCATCCCGACCACTCCCGGGCCGCACTCGGTCGAGATCTATGGCCTGCAGACCTATCCCGCCGGTGAGGTCATCCGTCTCGCGGGTTCGACCGTTGCCGTCGGTGCACCATTCGGCAGCTTCGACCTGATCGCCCGCGCGCCGGGCGGCGTGCGCGTCGCCGGCTGGCTCATCGATCCCAACGCCGAACGAGGGTCGGCGCACATCTATGTCGACGGCAAACTGGTGCAGTTGGCCGCGGCCGATCTCGATCGACCCGACGTCGGCGCGATCTATCCGGGCTTCGGCGCCGCGCACGGCTTCGATGCTGTGGTTCCGCTGTCCGACGGCAACCACAACATCTGCATCTACGCCTTCAACCAGTCGCAGCCGTCCAACAGCCCGCTGCTCGCGTGCAAGACGTTCTCGGTGAACGGCACGCCGATCGGCTCACTCGATGTGGTCAACCTCGTACCGGGCGGCGCCCGCATCGCGGGATGGGCCCTCGATCCCGACACCTCTTCGCCGATCGACATCCACGTCTATGTCGACGGAGCGCTCGCACTTGTCACGCGCGCCGACGACATTCGCAACGACGTCGCCACCCGCTACAACGGCTACGGCAACCAACACGGCTTCGACGTCACCATCGCGCTGGCACCCGGTCGCCGTGAGATCTGCGTGTACGCGATCAACCAGGGAACCGGCGCCAACCCGCTCCTCGGTTGTGGCGCGGTCAATGTCGCCTCGATACCGATCGGCGCGCTCGACGGTGTGCAACGGCAGGGCAGCAACGTACGCGTGGTGGGGTGGGCCCTCGACCCCGATTCGGGCGAGTCGCTCGATGTCCACGTCTACGCGGATGGTGTGCCACTCGCGTCGATAAGGGCGGACCGCCCGCGCGCCGACATCGGGGCGATCTATCCCGCCTATGGCGCCGCACACGGTTTCGATGCCGTCGTCGCCGCTCCCGGCGCCCGACAGATCTGTGTCTATGCCATCAACGTCGGCGCCGGTAACAATCAGATACTCGGATGTCGCGCACCGCAATGATGCGCGATCCACATGAACCCGGAGACCGCCGATGACGGTGTTGGTAGTACTCGAATCGATCGTCCTCGCGCTGTTGGTCGCACTCGTCATCGGGCTGTTGCGTACGCACGCCGAGGTGCTGCGCCGTCTCCACGAGCTCGGCGCCGGCATCTACGAGACCGACACGTCACGAACGACGCAGGCCGATCTCGCGGGGCGCGTCGCCGACGGCGTTGCGGCACCGCGCGTCGAGACAGTGGCGCGTACCGAAGTCGTCGACATCACCGGCGTGACGCCGCGCGGCTCGGCCGTGAGCATCGCGGTAGGGGGCGACGACCGACTCACGTTGCTGGCCTTTCTCTCCACCGGCTGCACGACCTGTGGTGACTTCTGGCAGGCGTGGCGCAACGACGAATCGCTGCCGCTGACCGGGCTCGGTCAACCCCGCATCGTCATCGTCACGCGCGGCCCCGAAAACGAACATCCACACGCGGTGACGACGTTGGCGCCGGCCACGGCTTCGACGGTCATGTCGAGCGAGGCGTGGACCGACTACCGCGTACCGGCGAGCCCCTACTTCGTGCTCGTCGACGGACGAGCGGGGGTGATCGGCGAGGGTTCCGCCGCCTCGTTCGCCCAACTGCGGGGGGTCCTCGAGCGCGCGCTGAGCGATCGCCGCGCGCCGATCGACCTGCGCGATGAACCCTCTCGGGTCGACGCCGAATTGCGGCGCGCCGGCATCGTTCCCGGCCACCACAGCCTCTACGAATGGCCGCACGGCCCCGAGAGCCCGGCCCCAGACCGGCGATCGGCCTGATGGCTGAACTGTCGGGTCATGGTTTTGCGGTCCGAGTGCCGGCCGGCTGGGAGGCCGAGATCTACCGCCGCGCCCCCGTTGTCGCACCGCGCAACGAGGCATCGCTCTACGGTGCCGACGACGACGCGTTGCACTATCCACCGATCGTGCATCTCTCCACGATCGCGTTACCGCCAGAGCGGGGCGACTTCGGTGGTGGCGCGCTCGGAGCGATGACTGGTCGCGACATCTTCATTTCGCTGTTCGAATACGAACGACGCGACACCGCCAACGCGCTGTTCGCGTACGACGGACCACCATGGCCGCTGTCGCCCGACGATTTCGACCCATCGACGTTGCGGGTCGCGCTGGGCGACCAGACCGGATGCCAGCGATTCTTTCGCCATCGCGGCCGCGCGTTCGCGCTCTACGTCGTCCTCGGCAGCCATTCCCTGCGCCGCCTCCTCGTGCCCGCCGCCAACGATGCACTCGCGGCGATACAAATCGACTGACGGGCGGCCCGACGACAGATGGCGACCACGAAAGGCGACAACCACGACCTGATCCGCGTGCACGGCGCGCGCGTGAACAACCTCAAGGACATCAGCGTCGCGATCCCAAAGCGCCGGTTGACGGTGTTCACCGGTGTCTCCGGTTCGGGGAAGAGCTCGCTGGCGTTCGACACGATCGCCGCGGAATCGCAGCGGTTGATCAACGAGACCTACAGCGCCTTCGTGCAGGGCTTCATGCCGAC
>JBDTLT010000316.1:0-5526 GCA_039934635.1 Acidimicrobiales bacterium | reverse complement strand
GCCTGCGCCACCATCGACTGTGCGTAACTCGCCGCAAGCTCACCGAGCACGCGCCGCATCTCGCTTTGCACCAATGCAACGATCGACCCGACGGAGTACACGACGACGAATCCCACGAGCGGCCAGATGATCGCGCGTGCTTCGCGCCCATCATCGATCTGCAGCAACCGCTGCAACAGCTGCCGGGTGAACACCAGTTGCGCGGCGGCGCAGAGACCAGCCGCGATGCTCAGGACAACCTCTATCCGAAGCTCGCGCGGCGCAGCGCGATGCACGAGCCGCACCGACGCGCGCGTGAGCGACGGCAACTCGCGCAGGGGGCGATCGCGCCGGCGCCGGCGAAACTCGTCGTAGGTGAACGGTGCGGACGCGTCATCGCTCTTCGGCTGCTCCGCGTCGCCCACCTCGCGCACGCTAGTCCGGCACGTCTGATCAACTGGACCACACGCGCGAGTGCGTGTCGCAAGGACGCCCTAGGGGATTCGCACTAAGCACATTTGGCGGCGCGGTCGCGAGAAAATCAATTTTCTGCATCCGGATACATCCCGTTGTTTCTGCAGCTCATTCAGCAGAAAGGGTTGACGGTGAGCTGCACTAGAACGGCACGCATGACGGTGTACATCCCCGAAAGGGAAGACGTCCGCCGAGCGCCAACCGGCGCAACCGTGGCCATCGCGCACGACTATCTCACGCAACGTGGGGGCGCGGAGCGAGTCGTCCTTTCGATCGCCAAAGCGTTTCCCGGCGCGATGATCCACACGTCATTGTTCGAACCCGCGGAGACGTTTCCCGAGTTCGCGGATCTGCCGATCAGGACAACGGCGCTCGATCACATCGATCCGTTCCGGCGCAACCATCGCGTCGCATTGCCTTTGCTGGCACGCAGCTTCTCGCGAATGAAGGTCGCCGCCGACGTCGTCGTATGCAGCTCGAGTGGCTGGGCCCACGGCGTCAACACCGAAGGTCGCAAGATCATCTATTGCCACAACCCGGCGCGCTGGCTCTACCAAAGTGACGTCTACCGACCCGCGGGCACGGGTGTCGGAGGGATGGCGCTCGCGGTCTTGAACCATTCGCTGCGCCGATGGGATCACAAAGCTGCACTCGGAGCGCACCGCTACCTGGCCAACTCGACGATCGTGCGCGACCGCATTCGCGACACGTACGGACTCGATGCAGAAGTCTTGCCGCCGCCCGTAACCCTCGACATCGCAGGTCCGCGTGAGCCGATTGCCGCGCTCGAGCCGGGGTTCGTCTTGTGTGTATCTCGCTTGATCTCGTACAAGAACGTCGAGGCGGTCGTCGCGGCAATGCACGGGCTGCCGGGTCATCGACTGGTCGTCGCGGGGAGTGGACCTGACTACGAAAGCCTCGAGGCGGCGGCCCCGCCGAACGTGGTCCTCGTCGGACTGGTGAGCGACAACCAGCTGCGGTGGCTGTACGCGAACTGCGCCGGCGTGGTGAGCGCGTCGTACGAAGACTTCGGGCTCGTACCGATCGAGGCCGCGAGCTTTGGCAAACCAGCCGCGCTGCTGCGCTGGGGCGGGTTCCTCGACACGCTCGCCGAAGGCACGAGCGGATTGTTCTTCGACGAGCCGACACCGGTGGCGATCGGCGAAGCGGTACAAGTCCTGCTCAAGGAGCCATGGAGCGAGTCGGCCATCTGCGAGCATGCAGAGCGGTTCTCCGAAGCTCGTTTCATCCGGCGCATCCAAGACATCGCTCGCGACGAAGCGGCGCTGGGCGGCGTCATCGATCTCACCGACTCGTCGGCGCACCAACGTGTTGTGCCGGTGCCGTCGCAAGCACCACCGGTACCGCCGCTCGTGGCGGCACCCCACGGTGCGAACCGCGGCGCTCCGGTGGTCACGTCGTTGCGGGGCTTCGCGACCAAGGCCGTGATCACTCTCGCGGATCTCGCGTCAGTGAGTATTGCGATGCTCATCTCGTTCGCCTTGTGGAGTTGGTGGCGCACCGACGATCCCCACACCTATCGCAGCGCGCACTTGTGGCTGGGTCTGCTCTCGCTGCCGGTGTGGCTCGGCTCTCTCGCCAATGCCGGGCTCTACCGCAGTCGCATCGTCACCAGTCGCATGGAGGAAACGCGCCGCCTTGCCCGCGCTTCGACGATGACCGTGCTCGGGATCGCGGCGATCAGCGCAGTCACTCGGATCGAAGCGGCACGATTGTGGCTGGTGCTCACGTTCGTGTTCGGGACGGCACTGCTCGCGGTCGAGCGATCGATCATTCGCAATGCATTTCGCCGCCAGCGACTCAAGGGACGGCGCCTTCGCGGCATCATCGTCGTCGGCACGAACGACGAGGCGATCGAGCTGGCGCGATTGCTGCATCGCGACCGAGCCCTCGGCTATCACGTCGTCGGGTTCGTGTCGGACCATCTGAAGCCCGGCACGTCGGTTGGCGGGGTCGGATCAGTGCTCGGCCGCATCGACCAAACCCTGAGTGCAGTGCGCCGCAGCAATTCGACCGGTGTACTCATTGCCACCACTGCGGTCACCCATGACGCGTCGACGAAGCTCGCCCGCGAGCTCTCGAACCTCGGCGTGCACGTCGAGCTCTCGTCTTCGCTGCGCGATGTGGCGATCCGACGCATGACGGTGCGACCGGTCGGCCGCTATCCGATCGTGTACGTGGAGCCCACCTCACGGTCGGGTTGGCAGGGTTGCGCGAAGCGGACATTCGACATTCTCATCGCCATCGTCGGCCTCGTCGCGATGTCGCCCCTGCTCGTCATGGCGGCCATCGCGATCAAGCTGGACTCACGAGGGCCGGTGCTCTTCCGGCAACGGCGGGTCGGGCGAGGTGGTCTGCCGTTCGAGTTGGTCAAGTTGCGGACCATGGTGCCCGACGCGGAACGACGCCTCGCAGAGCTCGTCGACCGCAACGAAGCGAGCTGGCCCCTCTTCAAGATGCGGCGCGACCCGCGCGTGACGCGGGTCGGGCGGATCCTTCGGCGCAGTTCGATCGACGAACTGCCGCAGCTGTGGAACGTCTTGCGCGGACGGATGAGCATCGTCGGTCCGCGCCCGGCACTGGCGAGCGAGATGACGCGCTGGACCTCTGACATGCACACCCGGCTGCGAGTTCGTCCCGGCATCACCGGCATGTGGCAGGTGAACGGCCGCAGCACCTCCAGTGCGGAGGACAACGAACGGCTCGATCTCTACTACGTCGACAATTGGTCACTGTGGACCGATCTCGCCATCATCGCTCGCACCGTGCCGGCGGTCATCGCGACCCGAGGCGCGTACTGAAGCCGCGCTTCAGCCCAGCAGCGAGCGGACGTGGCCCGTTTCGTTGACGCTGCGAATCGTGCGAATGCCGTTGGACGCGGCGCGCACACGCACGATGCCGCAATAGTCGGGCGTCAACACGAACGGGTCGACGTGCCCGATCAGCATCGTGAGATACGTGCCCATCACCATGCCATGGCAGAACACCGCGACGCGCTTGCCCTTGTTGCGATCGACGATCTCGTCGAAAGTCGCGACGACGCTGCGGCGCCATGGCTCGAACCCGCCGAGCGGCGCGAACATCGCGAACTTGTCGTCGAGGAACTCTTGCACGATGGCATCGTCCATCGTCATCTCTTCGGCGGGCACATAGCGGGTGCGATAGTGGTCGGCTTCTTTCAGCCCGTCGTGGAGCTCGACTTCGAGGCCGAGTCGCGCCGCGAGCGGGGCGGCCGTGGCGCGCGCCCGTTGCATCGGCGACGCCATGACATGGTCGATGCGTTCGCCGGCGAGGAACTCTGCGGTCGCGTCGGCCTGGCGGCGCCCGATGTCGGACAGCGGCGGGTCGGCCGTGCCGGCGCCCTCGTCGCGCTCATCACGCTCGGGGCGGCCATGACGGACGATGACCAGATCCATGAGTCAGAGCTGTTTCTGCACGCGGCCGGCAGTGTCCCACCGCAGGGCGCCGTCGATGGCGCCGGTCAAGAACTTGCGGAATCGACGTTGCATGCGCTCGGCCTTGTCGCCGTAGCTCTCGGTCTCGCCCATCGACGTGATGGTCTGGCCGGCGATCCAGTAGAGCATCGAAAACGCCATGTCTTCGACCACCTCGTCGTGGGTCCATGACGGCCCGCCGGCGGCCGCCAACGCGCCGCGGTAGGCGTCGAGCAACTCGCGCTCGGCGGCAACGGTCTCGTCGGTGGCACAGGCCGTCAAGAAGAACGACAGGTCTTGGCCGGGGAAGCTCTTGCCCGACAGCTGCCAATCGAGCACCACGATCTCGTCGTCGACGAAGAGCATGTTGTCGAGTTCGTAATCACCGTGGATGAATGTCCACGGCCGCTCGTTGAAGCGCGCCAACCAATTGATCGTGTCGTTGACGAACGTGCGCTCGACTACCGAACCGAGCTCTTCGGGTATCAACCCCGGCTCGAGTTCGTTGAACTTGCCCCAGGCGTCTTGCACCAGCGGGATGCCCATCTGGTAGCTCGGCGCCGACCAGTCGACGACCCACGGCATCGTCGTCAACTGTGGGTTCATCCAGTACTGGCCGTGCAACGTGCCGAGATCGATCGCCAGCTTGCGCATGTTGTCGACGCTGGTGCCGACGAGGATGTCGCCGTCGACCGCGGGCGCCACGTGCTCGATGAGCATCATGAACCGGTCGGTACCCTCGCTGGCGTTGACGAAGCACTGGGGGACGCGCATCTTCACGTCGCGCGCGAGATCGCGGTAAAAGCCCGACTCTCGGATGAACGGCATCATGATCTGGTTGTAGAGCCGCGCCAGGTCGGAGTCGAGCAGGCACTTGGCCACGAACGTGCGGGGTAATGCGCACGGCGACGCGTAGTCGACTTCGACGACGCCGACCTCGCCCAGCGCGCCGACGATGCCGGGCATGGGGGTCGCGGAGATGTCGGCGATGCCCGGATGATCGTGGCCGGCCTCGCGCAACGCGTGGCTCACCCACGCCCCGTCGAGGGCGTCGATGCTGAGCGGAATCTCTTTCATGACTGCTCCCCGAAGTTTTCCCAATAACGGCTCGGGCGTGGTCCGCGCTGGTTCTGATACTTCGAACCGAGCGTTCCCGAGCCGTAGGGCGTATCGGCCGGTGTGGTCATCCGCATGAAGCTGATCTGACCGATTTTCATGCCGGGGTACAACGTGATGGGCAGGTTGGCGACGTTGGAGAGCTCGAGCGTGAGCTGGCCGTCCCAACCGGCGTCGACGAAGCCGGCGGTCGAGTGGATCAACAGACCGAGGCGACCGAGGGAGCTCTTGCCTTCGAGGCGACCGACGAGGTCGTTGGGCAGCCCGACGCGTTCGCTGGTCGAGCCGAGCACGAACTCGCCGGGGTGCAGGATGAACGGTTGCTCGTCGCTGCCTTCGACGAGCTCGGTGAGCTCTTCGAGGTTCTGCTTGACGTCGATCACCGCCATCGTGTGATTGCGAAAGACGCGGAAGTACGAATCGAGGTGCAAGTCGACCGAGGACGGTTGCACGCATGCGTCGACGTAGGGGTCGATGATGATGCGCCCGGCTTCGATCTCTT
>JBDTLT010000315.1:0-5529 GCA_039934635.1 Acidimicrobiales bacterium | reverse complement strand
CCGCGTATGGCGCACCACCCGTTCCGTCGACGACGAGCCCGCCCCGTACGACCAGATCTCTCATCGCGCAATCGTAGGACAGGGATCGTAGGACGGGGACGGGAGTGTTAGCTTCGCCCGATGGCGGGCAAACCAGGCAGGCATCCGAAGAAGGCCGGAGGTCGCGCCACGCCGAAGGGCACGCAACCGAGCGGGCAGGTGTCGGCGCAGGTTCGCGCCATCTTCGCCAATGCAGCAGAAGTCGTGCGTGACGATCCGGCCGACGCCGAGGTATTCGGGTCGTCGTTCCAACAGGTCTTCCGGGTCGAGGGGGTGCACTCGCGAGCGCTCGCGTCCCCCGAGGAGGTGCTACGCGAAGCGTTGCGCGTCGGAGGACTCGTCGGCCTCTTCGTGGCGCGCTCGATTCGCGTCTTCGGCCCTGTCGGTGCGCGCGCCCGCGCCGATCTCGTCTACGAGAAACTCACGGCGAAAACCTCACCACCGCGCTGGGTATCAGAGATGGGCAACGTCAAGGTCGGCGAAGTCGCGGTGCTGCGCGATCAATACGGCGACGGTTACGGCGTGTATCTCGAATACGAAGATCTCACCGGTAGCCTGCGAACGGTCGGTGTGTACATCGACGCCAACATGGGCGGCATCGTCAAGGACATCATCGACGGGCCGCCGCTGGCGGTCGTGCGCGAGTTGGGCGCCGCCGAGCCTCAGATCGAAGTCGTAACCATCGACGCGGCCGAGGCGCGGGCGCGAGTCGAAGTCGCCTTCGATTTGCTCGACCAGGCCTACGACCTCGAGCTCTCCGACGACATCGTCGACCTTCGCGCGCTGGCCGACCAGCGGTTCGCCTTGCTGCCGAGCGGCGGAACGGTTCCCGACGAAACGCACGAGTTGTCCGAGGACGAGCTCGATGAGCTCATCGAGGCGTTCGTGAGCAGCCCTCACTTCTTGGGTCTGCCCGACGAGGCCCGGGAGATCGCCGAGACGATCTGCGAGTTCGCCGACGATTGCGCCGGCGACCCGCTGCGTTGGAGCCCGGTCGTCGTCGAGATCTTCCTGACGCAGTGGATGCCCGAAGAGGTCATCGCCGACGCCGATTTCTTTCACAAGGTGCCGGCCGTCCTGCCCTCCTGGATTCGCTTTGCCGGAGAACGGCGCGGTCTCGATGCCGGGCTGATCGACGAGACCGTGCGATCGATCGATCAGTGGCTGGACGAGTATGCCGAACTCGTGCGCGAACCTGCCGCGCAAGGAGCAGCCGAGCTTCTCGTCTCGGCGATGGCGAGTGGGGTCGATCTCGACGACGTCGACGCGATGCAGTCGTTCATACAGAGCTACAACGCCGACCTCGACGATGTCGATGTCGATCTCGACCGCGCCGAAGAAGGTCTGCTGGAGAATTGGCGAGCGTTCGAAGCGCAACTGGTCGATGTGATGCAGTCGTCGCTCGCCGGGTTGCGCGGCAGCGAACCGCCGGCCGATCTCATCGCGGTGTCCGCCTCGACTATTCGCGCCGACCTTCATTCGGGTGATGCGCCGCTCTTCGAAGGGGCCGGGGTCGGTGACCTCACCCAGGCCGAGCTCGATGAGATCGATGATCTCGAACTCCTCGCGGGGCTCGCTCACGCGTGGTTCGAGGACTCCTCGCTCGAGCACACCGATGTGTTGCGTTTGATCATCGCGCTCGCGAACGAAGGTCCCGGTGCCGATGCGACTCCGGCCGCGCTAGCGCGCCTGCTCGACCCGCCGGCCGAAGATCTCGATGCCGTTCGTGCTGGGCTCACCGGTTTCGTCACAGTGTGGCGGGCGATCGGTGTACTCGATTCGGCGTCACGTCTCACGGCGCTGGGGCAGTGGATGCTGCCGAGAGCGTTCGCCAGCCGATGGGGCGGCGACTTCGACGCGTGAGCGACGCCTCGTCAGCGCAACTGGCCGGCGAGCGTTTGTAGATCTGCCGTCGGCAGCGTGGCGTTCACGTGGATGAACCACATACCGGTGGGATTCACCACGACGGTGTTGCCGCTGATGCCGAGCAGCATCTTGGCTTGGCCGAGAAGCCCGATGTCGATCGTCTGGGCGTCGGTCGTGTCGATTTGGGGCTCATTGTCGGTCGGGCCCTGCTGGATCACGATCGACTTCGTGCCGTTGACGTAGACATCGACGTAGGTGTCCTTTGTCGGCGCAACACCTGTCGCCGCGGCATCGGCGGACGGCGCTTCGCGCAGTACATACCGGGCCTTGTGCTCGAAGCCTTCGGGCACGGTGGGCAGTCGCAACAGGTTGGCGTTGGGAATCGTGGCCTTGTCGATCTCTTCGAGCACGGGGGCACCATCGGCGGTACCGAGTGGCGGATCGCTGATGGTGAAGGCGTCGTCGGCGAATGCGGGTTCGAAGGCGATGTCGGTGGCGATGACGCGGAGGCTGATCTTGCCGCTGTTGACGGCCATCTCTTCGAGCATGAGCCCGGACTCGTCGACGCAGACGTCGACGTAGTCGGTGTCGGTCGCTTTGGCGACCGAGTTGCTCTCGACGGTGCGGCCCGTGCGGTACACGGTGCAGTTGCGGCCGGCGACGCGTCGTTGTTCGCGCGCGGTGAAGTACTCGCTCTTGACCAAGTCGTCGAGAGTGATGTCGAGGCGCACATCGGTCTTGCCGGCCGCGGGCAAACCCTGCTGTACCTGTGGGACTCCTCCGCTGATCGTGGACGCGAGCCCGAGGTTGTCGATGACCTCGAACTCCGGCGTATCAGTGACCGCGTCGCCCGCGTAGAAGATCACGTGATCGTCGAAGGGCCGGCGCACGCTGAGCTTTTCGAGATGGCGTTCGACGGTACCGGTGTCCGCGGAGATCACCTGGATCTGATACGTGACGTTGTAGGCCGTGGCGGCGGTGCTGATAGTGAGCGGCGGGCTCTGTTTCGCGACCACCGGCGAAGTGAGCTCGAGTTTGACCTCCGGCTCGGGCCACACGAGGTACGTGGTGACCGCCGCGGCGAGGACGACAATGGCCGCGAAACCGATCGCAAGCTTCTTGCGTCGTTGCCGGCGCTGCTCGGCCGCCATCTGCCGCAGCTCTTCCCAGCGAATCTGTTGGCCGCGGCGGCGGGCTACCGCGCGCCGGTGCTCGATCTTGGCGGCGTAGGCCCGCCCGGTCTTTCTCGACGACATTGGCCCCAGTGTGGTCGATGCACGCGCCGCGAGTCAGATCGCCGTAGGTGAGATTTCGGTGAGAAAAGCTACGATCCCGTTACGGGAGGGGTCATGCAGCCGTGGCAGAACTTGGGTTTCACGGCGCCCGAGCGGCTCGTCGAACTGGCTCGCGCCGCCGAAGAGGCGGGAATGCACGGGGTTTCGCTGCCCGAGCATCTCGTCACTCCGACGACGATCGTCACGCCCAACCCGTATGTGGCGGGCGGCGGATCGGGCTATCCGCCCGACACCCCGTTCATCGATCCGTTCGTCGCGTTCGGTGCACTGTCGGCAGTGACGACGAGGCTGCACTTTCTGGCCAATGTCTATGTCCTGCCGCTGCGCGACCTTTTCGTCGCGGCCAAGTCCATTTCCTCCGCCGCGGTGCTCTCGCACGACCGCATCGTGCTCGGGGTCGGCATCGGTTGGCTGCGCGAAGAATTCGAAGCTGCCGGTATGCGGTTCACCGATCGCGGCGCCCGCACCGACGAGATGCTCGGCTTGTTGCGTGATCTACTGACCGGCGCGCCGATCTCGGCTGATACGCGCTATCACCGGTTCGACGAAGTGCGGCTCGCACCCGTCCCCGGCAAGCCGGTGCCGGTGCTCGTCGGCGGGATCTCCGACGCGGCATTGCGCCGCGCGGCGCGCGCCGATGGGTGGATCGGTGTCAACTTCACCGAGCAGACGCTGTTCCCGATACTGAGTCGGCTGCGTGCGGCGCGACAAGAAGCAGCACACGAAGGAGCAGCTTCGTTCGACCGGCCATTCGCGATCGTTGTGTCACGTCCGCCCGAGTTCGATCAGGCGTTGGCCGAGCGCTATGCCCGCGCGGGCGTGACGGCGATGGTCAATCGCCCCACCACGTTTTCTGTCGGCGCCGTTGCGTCGCGTGACGAACATCTCGACGCGATGCGCGAGTTCGTGGAGACCGTCACACATCTTTAGCCGCCCGCGGTTGCAAGTATGGTTGCGAGGTGGGGAGATCAGGCGCGCGCAAACTGCCGTTGCATTGGCAGGTCTTCTCTGTGACAACCGCCGCAGTTTTTCTCGGATCGATGGACTCGGGCACCGTTCCCGTCATCTTGCCGAAGATCGAGGCTGACTTCCCGAACACGCCGACTGCGACGTTCTCGTTCGTGTTGACGGCCTACACGATCGCGTTGGCCGCGCTGGTCGTCGTGTCGGGTCGGCTCGGGGATCGCACCGGCCGCCGCCGCATGTTTCTCATCGGCGGTGTGACGTTCGTCGTCGGATCCGCGTTGTGTGCCGCGGCCCCGTCACCGATCTTCTTGATCGGTGCTCGGCTGGTCGAGGGGACGGGTCACGCGCTGTTCACGCCGGCATCGATCGGTCTGGTGCTCGCGGCCTTCCCCGAAGACAAGCGCTCGGTTGCGATCGGCGCGTGGGTGGCCGTCGGTGGTATCGCCGCCGCGCTCGGGCCTGCCGCGGGCGGCCTGATCGTGGAGTTCACTACGTGGCGTGTCTCGTTCCTCCTCAACGTGGCCATCGGGATACCCGTCGTCGTGCGGGCCTTCGTGCTGCTGAAGGACAGCGAGCGGATCAAGGGCGCGTCGCTCCCCGACATCCCGAGTGTCGTGTTGCTCGCCGCGACGCTCGCCTCGACATCTCTCGCCATCGTCCAGGTGCGCACCTGGGGCATCAGCGACACCCGACTCGTCGTCGCCGCGTGCCTCGCGGTGGTGTTCGCAATCTCGCTCGCAGCGCGGTCGGCGCGCACGACATCGCCGGTGATCGACTACGAATTGCTCCAGGGGCGCACGTTTCGGGTCTCGATGGTGGCTTCATTGCTGATCGCGATGGCAATGTTCGCGAACCTCGTGATGCAGGCGCAGTTCCTACAGAAGGTCTGGGGCTACAGCACCTTGGGTGCCGGGTTCGGCGTGATGCCGATGTCCGCCAGCGCCGGTTTGACGTCTGTCTTCGCCGCGCGCCTCGCTCGACGCTACAGCCACAAGCACGTCATCCTCTCCGGCATCGCAATCACCGCGTGCGGCATGTACATCCTCGCGTTCGCCTCGGGTGGGTCGTCGTCGCAGTACTGGACGGTATTCTTCCCGGCGTTGGTGATGGTCGGCATGGGCGCATGGGGCATGGCCATCGCGATGATGAATGCAACCGCGGCCGAAACGCTCAACTCCGAGAACTTCGGTGTCGGCATGGCGATCTTGCAGACCGGCCGGCAGATCGGCTCCATCCTCGGGGCATCGATGTTCTTCGGCTTGTTCGGTGACCCCGGCCCCGACCAGATCGTCTCGAGGTTCCACCAACTGTGGTTCCTCGTCGCACTGTTGCCGACGGTCGCTTTCTTGATCTGCCTGCGACT
>JBDTLT010000314.1:0-5530 GCA_039934635.1 Acidimicrobiales bacterium | reverse complement strand
AACGGCTTCCCCGACTCGGCGAAGTTCTTGGATGCAGTCGCGCTGCAGATCTCGGTGCGTATCGATGGTGTGACATTCGAGCGTGTCACCAAGGTGAGCCCGCCGACGCCGTTGACCGCGTCGCAGTTGACGCTGTTGACCACCACCTGCGATGCCGTCGTCGCAGCGTACGGTCATTGAGGCAGTTGCACCTTGGGCACCGTGGGTGACTCCATCAAGATCGCACTGCTGAACACGCCGGTGGTCGCGCTGATCGGCGACAAGTTCTGGGAGCAGAGCGTGCTTGTCGCCCGCGCGCAAGGGTTGTCCGATCTCCCCCGCGTCAAGTTCCCCTACCCCCTCGCCGGTAGCGGTGCGGACAACCTGCAGCGCGTTGCGGTCGCGGTCGTCGACGACGTGCTGCGCTCCCTGAGACTGGCCGCGCGCTGACGATGGATCTCTTGCACGCGCTCGACGAATCCGAAGCGCGCGAGATGCTGCACGATCTCGGCTGCACCGACGGTTTGCCGGTGGTCGTGCCAACGCCCGAGCGCGTCGACGAGATGCTGGCGGCGGCGCCGTTCATCCGGCCCGACGAGGTGATCGGCGTCGTTGCACCGCGGATGGGTCGCACCACCGTCACCGATGTCGCAGTCAGCGCGGTGATGGCCGGATGCTTACCGGTGCATTTTCCGATCGTCGTCGCCGAAGTGCGCGCGGTGTGCGACCCGGCCTTCGCGCTGGGCGTGGTACAGGGCACGACCCACAACGCGGCCGTGCTCACGATCGTCAACGGCCCCGCTCGGTTGTGGCCACCTGCGCTCGCTACGGCGACCGGCGCACTCGGGCCCGGTCACCGACCGAACGCGACCATCGGCCGGGCCCTGCGCCTCGTGCTCATCAACGCCGGTGGCGCGCTTCCCGGGGCCGCGGACATGTCGACGCTCGGGCAGCCGGCGAAGTTCACCTGTTGCATCGGCGAAGCCGAGGAGGACAGCCCATGGCCGCCCTACTCGCAGTCCCGAGGGATAGCGGCCGGGCGGTCTGCGCTCACCGCAATCGCAGTCGAAGGCCCGAGCCAGATCATGTTCGTGCCGATCGGTGACTCCGTCGCGGCCGATGCCGCCCGCATCGTCGAGCTCGTCGCGCGCACGATCGCGGTGCCGGGCGCGTTGGCATCGATGGGCTATTCGGGCTCGGCCGCGGTGGCACTGTGCCCGCTGCATGCAGATGTTCTCGCCGCGGCGTCATTCGATCGCTCCTCGTTCAGCGCTGCGGTGTACGTGCAGGCCGCGCACAGCGCCGGAGAGATTCGTCGCTTGCACGGATTCATCCGCGGCGAGCGCGACCGTCTCGATGACGCGACGCTGGTGCCCGCGCTCGCGTCGCCCGAGCATCTCGCCGTGATCGTGGCCGGTGGTGCCGGTACGTATTCGGCCGTGTTCTGCGGGCTGTCCGACGGCGTCGGCGATGCCGTCACTACCATCATCGAAACCGACAACGAATAGCCCTTGAACCAACGGAGTTTGCTCGCATGAATCAACCCGACCCTCAGCTCATCGTCAAGCACGTCGATGACCTCCAATGGCACGAGGTGCGGTCGCAACAGGTGGGTGATCGGCGCACGTCGGTTTGGAATCGCTTCGTCGACATCACCGACGACCGCACGGTCGCGTACACGCGCTATGACGCAGGTGTCATGCTTCCGCGCCATTCACATCACAGTGACGAAGTGATCTACATCATCGAAGGCGAAGTCACGGTGGGCGGCCAGAGCTGGCCCGCCGGCACTGCCGCGGTGCTCGAGGCGGGCAAGTTCTTCGGGCCCCTGGTGGCGGGACCCGAGGGCGCGTTGTTGTTCGAGGTATTCACCGGCCGTGCCGATCGAGCGGATCAAGACCGCACGGGTTTCGCGGAGTTGCTCGCCGCCAAGGGCTCGGTCGAGCTGGCCGACGCACCGTTCACCTTGCCGCCGCGGCGCTCACGAGGTGAGCCGGCGGCGAGTTGACGCGTCGCCGTTGGGCGGGCCGTCGAAGAGGATGAGGATCTTCGCGTCTTCGATGACCGTGTAGCCGTAGACGGTGTTGGCTTCGACGTGGGTCAACGTGCCCGCGCCGTAGACGACGGGTGGCTTGCCCCGCTCGCGCCATTCGATCTTGCCTTCTACGACGAACTCGACCCGATTGGCGCGATGGCTGTGGTCGGGCGTGACGTCGCCGGTCGGACGATGGATGTAGTACGCGAACGGTGCCAGTTGCGGATCCATCGGATCGTCCTCGGGACGACCGAGGTAGTGCGTGCTCTTCACGTCATCGGGTGGTTTGACGCCCTCCCGCGGTCGCTTGATCCCTGACTCGATGTTGGCGCGGTCGTTGACGTTGACGATGTGTGGTTCCATGGGGCCCTAACCAATCAGTCGATACGCATCGATGGCGTTGGCGCCGCGAATCTGGTCTTGTGCGACCGCGTCGAGTGGCGCGAGGCAGTCGTCGAGTGCTTTCACCGTGCCGGGATAGACCGCATCGGAGTGCGCGAAGTCCGATGCCCACAAGATGCGGTCAGTACCGATCAGGTCGGCGAGTCGCGGCAAGGTGGGATCGTTGGGCTCGAAGCTGATCCAGCATTGGCGGCGGAAGTACTCGCTCGGTGTGAGGCTGAGCCACCGCGATTCCTGCGGGTTGGCGTGGAGCTCCTCGTCCATGCGTTCGAGGATCGACGCGGCCCACCCGCCACCGGATTCGAGGATCAACAGCCGGAGCTCAGGGAATCGTTCGCACACGCCACCCATGATGAGCCGGCCGAGTGTGACGATCGCGTCGACCGGCGCGCCGATGGCGATCGACATGGCAGTGCCCCCGACGACGTCGTCGGACACTTTGTTGGCGACGGCCATGTCGGCGCTCTGGCGGATCAGCTTGAACAGCCGCGCCGCGTTCGGCAGATCGGTGTGCGTCGCCGGATGGAACCCAACGGGCACGCCGAGCTCTTGACATGTGGCCCAGAACGGGTCATACACGCGATGGCTGAAGGGCAACTCGTCGACGTACGCGGCCGAGCGCACCATGATGGCCTTGGCGCCGAGATCGACCACCGCGCGTCGCGCTTCGGCCACGGCGAGATCGATGTCCTGCAAGGGCACCGGCGCGGCGAAGTGCAACCGGGTCGGCGCGGTGGCGCAGAACTCGGCCATCCATTCGTTGTACGCGCGATGCAGCGCGGCGACGAAGTGCGGATCGCGTACTGCCTCTATGGGATCGAGCGGGCCGAACGTCAACGCGAGGCTCGGATACAACACGGTGGCGTCGATGCCTTCCTCGTCGAGCATGCGCACGCGCTCTACCGGGTCCCAAGCCGCTGCGTGGCCCTCGGTGTACTTCCACGAGCGTGACATCAATTCTTCGGGATCGAATCCGGCGGAGCACCCGAAGATGGCCGAACCCGCAGCACGCCGAACGCCGCCTACGTACCACGAGTCTTTGCCGTCGAAGTCCTCGGCGATGTAGTGCGGGATGAGATCACCCCAACGCTTCTCGTCCATGCGGCCGACCCACACGTCGTGCGGCTCCATCACATGACCATCGGCATCGACGTACATCAGCCAACCCTCGCTTCTTCGATCCCCGAATTGCCAACAATACGCGCTCTCAGATCTCGACGTCGTAACAGCCCCATTGGTCGGTGGATGATCCTGTGATGCGCCATCGCCCTTGCGCAGGTAGGTCGATACCGCTGGCGGTGAACGTGCCGCCGGCGTTGAATGCAGTCCCGCTGGTACCGCGCACCAGTGGAATCGACGGATCGGAGAGGCTGCGCGCGGTGATGGTCGGCGTCTGTGGCTCGCGCGCCAGCCCGATCCAGTAGATCTTGAGCTGGTACGTCGGCGCGCGGGAAGTGTCCGCCGATGGGACCGCAGCCTGTTGCTTCAAGGAGTAGAAGTTGCCGGCGAGCCACTCGCCCGATCGCAACTCCAACGCCATGTCACGTGCATTTGGTCCGACCTTGCGCGCCAAATGCTGGAACAATTCGACATCGACACATTCGCGCGCCGCCGAACCGGGAATGCTGCGCCACTCTTCCTCGCGTGTTTCCGCTGCGGCCCGCAGCTTGAACGGCGGCGGCATCAGTGTGCTCGCCGGCACTGTGGTGCTCGATGTTGCCGCCGCGGTGGTCGGCGTCGCGACGACTGTTGTGGTGGACGGTGCGGCCTCGGTCTGCGCGCGCTGATTGCCGCTGCACGCGGCGAGCGCGATCAGCATTGCGACGAAGACACAGGGTCTCTGCATTGCGCCTCCGTCGGGCTACTCGATGGTCAACTCGCCCATGCGCGACCAGTCCGTTGCGCCCTCGATGGTGGTGTTGATGATGCGAGGCGTCTCGGCCAGTGCTTGCGGCATCTCTTGGATGGCGCGCTTGAAGTGATCGCTGTTGACATGCGGACCGGCACCGTCGTCGTGAAAGGCTTCCACGAGCACGAACTCGCTCCGATCATCGACGCTACGTGACCACTCGAACCAGAGATTGCGAGGTTCGGCGCGAGTCGCTTCGGTGAAACCCTCGACGAAGTCCAACCAACGGTCGGACCACTCTGGCTTGGTCTTGAATTTGACGACGATCAGGATCATGAATGCCTTCGTACCACATCAACCGGATCTCGTTGATTTTGTTGGTATTCCGCTTGCGGTGTGAGTCGAACATCTGTACGATTACGGCATGTTGTTGGAGCTGCTGGACGCCTTGGGCACCGACGTGTTGGGTGCGCTCGAACTACTCGTTGACCACTTCGAACCCGCAGCCCATGCCGACGAGTTGGCTCGGGCTTACCGGCTGCGGGAAACGATTCTGGCGAAGTCGATGGAACCAACGCGGGCCTTCGACGAGATGATGCTGTATCAGTTGACCAAGGCGTCGTCGACGGCGCAGTTCCTGGAGCGCTGTGCCGGTTTGTCGCCGGCGGAGGCGCGGTCGTCGACGATCATGGCCCGCAAGCTCAAGGCGATGCCGTTGACCGAGGCGGCGTGGCTCGCCGGAACCCTGTCGAGTGGGCAGGTCCGCGCTATCACCGCCAACGTCAAGAAGCAGTTCGCGGACCGTTTCCGCGACGATGAGGCCGAGATGTTGGCGATTGTTGTTCCGCTCGACGCCAAAGGCACGGATCTGGCGATGCAGAAATGGGTCAACGTGGTGCAGGCGTCCCTCGATGATGACCCGGAGAAGCCGTTGCGGGAGGACGAGTTCTTCCACTCCGCGGTCGGCAGCCGTTACGTCTCTAACGGCAACTTCGGTGCGGTGACCGGTGAGATCATCGACAAAGCGATCGAGCTCTGCGAGGCCGACAACCCTCGCGACAAGGACACGCGGAGCCCGGCGCAGCGTCGCGGTGAAGCATTGGCCGATGTCTGTGGGTTCTACGTCGACTACCAAAATCGGATCACCGCGGACCCTGACGCGCCGGCGCCGGCGGTGCCGAAGAAACGGAACTGGCCGCAGCTGATCGCGGTGAACACCACCGACGAACTGCAACGTCGCCAAGGGGCGCAGCTGATCAACGGGC
>JBDTLT010000313.1:0-5542 GCA_039934635.1 Acidimicrobiales bacterium | reverse complement strand
GGGCCGTCACGCGTGGGGGTGCGAGCGCGCGCTGCGGCGGGTGACGATGGTGATGCCGTGCTCGTCGTGGATCACACGGATCGACGCGCCGAATACCGCCGCGAGGATGCCCTCGGTCAGCACGTCGAGAGGTGGTCCGTCCGCGACGGTGTGGCCGCGATCGAGCAGCACCACGCGGTCGGCGTACTGCGCCGCCAACGTGAGGTCGTGCAGTGAGGTGATCACGACGAGGTTGCGCTCGCGCCGCAGATCGTCGATGAGCTCGAGGGTCTCCTGTTGATGGCCGACATCGAGCGCCGTCGTCGGTTCGTCGAGGAGCAACACCGGTGCATCCTGCGCGAGTGCACGGGCCAGCAACACGCGCTGGCGTTCGCCGCCGGAGAGGGTCTCGATGGCGCGCTGCGCGAACTGGTCGAGATCGAGGCGGTGGAGCGCCGCCGCGACCGCGGCGAGATCGTCGGTGGTCTCGACGCCGAACAGTGGTACGTGGGGAGTGCGGCCCAACGCGACGTAGTCGGTCACTGTCGCGCCGACGGGTACGAGCGGCGACTGCACCACCATCGCGACGAGTCGTGCCCGATCACGGGGGCGCAAGCTGCCGATGTCGCGCCCACCGATCGTGATCGTGCCCTGCCGCGACGTCAGGGCGGCGATCGCTCGCAGCAACGTGGACTTGCCGGCGCCGTTGGGCCCTACCACCGCGACCCATTCGCCGGGCGCAACCGTCATCGAGACGTCGTGCAGCAACGTCGCACTCTCCACGGTGACCGTCAGGTGCGAGACGACGACGGTCATGGGCGTATCCGTGACGTGCGCAGCACGAGCAAGAAGAACGGCGCACCGAAGAATGCGGTGACCACGCCGATGGGCAATTCGGCCGGCGAGATGAGGGTGCGGGCGACGAGATCGGTGAGCACCAGGAATGCCGCGCCGAATAGCAGCGACAGTGGCAGCACGGTGCGGTAGCTGCGGCCCGCGAGCAAGCGGATCGTGTGCGGCACGATGATGCCGACGAACGCGATCAGGCCACTGACCGACACCGCTGCGGCAGTGCCGAGCGTTGCCGCGACCACGACGATGATGCGGGTGCGCTGTACCGAGACCCCGAGCGTTGCCGCCTCGTCGTCACCGACCGCGAGCACGTCGAGTTGTCGACGATGCAGCCACAACGTGATGCTCGACGCGACGACGTAGGGAGTGAGTACTGCGACGTCGTGCCAGTCCGACGTGATGAGCCGGCCCAAGATCCACGAGTAGACCTCGCGAATGACGTCGGAGTTCCGCAGTTGCACGTAGGTCTGTATGGCGGTGAGAAAGCTCGTCACGGCGACGCCCGCGAGCACGAGCGACGCGGTCGAACGGCCCCGGTCCGCGCTCGCACCGAGTACGTAGGTCATTGCCACCGCCGCGAGCGCGCCGACGAACGCCGCGATCGGTAGCGGCGCGCCGGTGGCGCCCGCCACGATGGCCAGCGTCGCGCCGAGGCCCGCGCCGGCGGCCGACCCGAGAAGGTAGGGGTCGACCAGCGGGTTACGGAACGCGCCTTGGTACGCGGCACCGCTGATCGACAACATCGCACCGACGAGCAGCGCGAGTACGACGCGGGGGAACCGGATGCGCCACACGATGGCGGCCTCGCGCTCGGTGAGGCCGCTGTCGATGTGGACGCCGGGAATGTGGTCGACGAGCTCGAGGAACACGCGTTGCGGCGGCAGGCTCACCGCGCCGATGGCGACACCGAGAACGGTGGCGACAAAGACGGCGGCGAACCCACCGGCCAACCACGCACGCGACAGCCGCGTGTTCATCGAGCGCCCGCGCGCTTACTTCGCGCCGACGGTCGCAGGCAACGCGTTGATCGATTTCACGATGGCCTCGAACAAGTCGGGCGTACGCGGCCCCCAGCGCGATGCGAGATCTTCGTCGATGGGGATGATTGCACCCGTCTTCACCGCTTTCAGCGTCGACCACCCTGCACGCGCCCCGACCTTTTGCGCGGTCTCGCCACAGCACTTCGAATCGGCGAGGAAGATGATGTCGGGATCTTGCTGGATGATGTACTCGGCGGACAACTGCGGGTAGCCACTCTTGTCCTTGTCGGCGGCATCGCCGATGTTGACCAGACCCGCAAGTTTGTAGATCTCACCGATGAAGGTCGACGAGGTTGCGGTGTAGAACGTGTTGTCGACCTCGTGGTAATAGCGCAGCGGGGTCGCGGGTTTCTTCACGGTCTTCGTCGCCGCATCGATGCGGGTCTGCATCCGCGACACGGTCTCGGCCGCACCACCGACGTTGCCCGTCGCGACTCCCAATTGTTCGATCTGGGTGTACGCATCGCTGAGCGTCTGCGCCGGTGGCTGTGTCAACACGGGGATGCTGAGCGCCTTTAGCCCGGCCGCCAGGTTGGCCGTGTCGAACTGAATCACGACGAGGTCGGGGTTCTTCTTCGCGATCGCTTCGACGTTGGGCTTGAACCCGGAAAGGTCGCTCTTCGGCGCTTCGGGCGGGTAGTTCGACTGATCGTCGACTGCCGTCACCTGCGTGCCCGCACCGATGGCGAAGAGGATCTCGGTTGCCGTTGGCGACAACGAGACGATCTTCGTGGGCTTGGCCTTGAGGGTCACCGCATTGGCTCCGCTGCCCACCGTGATGGGGAACGACGGCGCCAAAGTGGTCGCCGTGGAAGGGCCCGCCGTGGTGGCCGGCGTCGTCGACGCGGTGTTGTCGTCGCCGCAGGCGGCGCCCAAAAGGCACACGATGACTGCGACTGCTGTGGATATGACTCGTCTCATTCGTTGGTCTCCTTTCGCTCGAGGAACGATCGAGCGACTGAGACCGCGAGAGGCGAGGCAGCCGCGCAATCGGCTCTTCCTCGAGAGCCGGTTCGCATTCGTGCCGCAGATGGCTGGCGACCTGGCTCGGTTGGTACGAAACCAACTCCACAGTTGCGGGACAGCGCCGGGATCTCACCGGACTTCGCAGCCTCAGCGGCGGGGCAAGACTAGCAGCGGAATCTCGACGCCAATATGGCTAGCGTCGTCGGCGATGTCCGACACTCCGTTACCGCCGTACCACGGCTTCGAGGGTCGCATCGCGACCACCGTTGCCGCCTCCGAGCCTTGGTGGCCGCCGCGGCCGACCGCTCCCGCCGGAGCCCCCAACATCGTGATCATGTTGTGTGACGATCTCGGATTCTCCGACATCGGTTGCTTCGGCAGCGAGATCGACACGAAGAATCTCGATCGGCTGGCGAGCGAATCGCTGCGGCTCACCAACTTTCACGTCGCGCCGATGTGCTCGCCGACGCGCGCGGCGTTGCTGACGGGCCTCAACCATCATTTGGCGGGTGTCGCCACGGTGGCGCATGTCGACACCGGGTTTCCCAACCTGGCCTCAGAGCTCACGCAGCATGCGTCGACGATCGCAGAGATCTTCCGCGACAACGGCTATCACACGATGATGGTGGGCAAGTGGCATCTCACGAAGGACAGTGAGTGCAACGACGCCGGTCCCAAACACACATGGCCGTGCCAGCGCGGCTTCGACTCGTTCTACGGCATCCTCGATCCGTTCACGAACTTCCACCAACCCCATCGACTGGTCCGCGACAACACTGCGGTCGCGGTGGATCGATATCCCGACGGGTACTTCTTCACCGACGACCTCACCGATCAAGCGATCACGATGATCAAGTCGCATCGGGCGGCCAACCCGAGACGGCCGTTCATGCTCTACTTCGCGCACGGAGCGGTCCACGCGCCGCTGCAGGCCAAGCCGGACGACATCGAGAAGTACAAAGATGTGTATCACGCCGGTTGGGACCGCATCCGCGAAGAACGATTTCGCCGGCAACTCGATCTCGGTGTCATTCCAACGAACACCACGCTGCCGCCGCGCAACAGCGAACCGTTCAACGACGTCAAGGCGTGGGACGACCTGTCCGCCAAGGAAAAAGAATTGTTCGCCCGGTACCAGGCCGTGTTCGCCGGCATGGTCGACAACATCGATCAGAACTTCGGCCGCCTACGAGAGACCCTCGAGACGTTGGGGGAGTGGGACAACACCATCGTGTTGTTCACGAGCGACAACGGTGGCTCGCGAGAAGGCGAAGCGAACGGCACGTCGCAGTACTTCCGCAGCCTCGTTGCGACCGCGCGCGGTGGCGCGGGCCAAGAGGACCCCGATCTCGCCATCGACTATGCGCGTCTCGACCTGATCGGCGGGCCGCAGACGCTGCCGCACTATCCGCGGGGTTGGGGGATGGTGTCGAGCACGCCGTTCCGGCTCTACAAGATCAACACGCACCTCGGTGGGCATTCCGTCCCGTGCATCTTCTCTTGGCCGGAGCGCTTCGGTCGCGTAGCCGCGCTGCGCACCCAATACGTACACGTCACTGACGTGCTGCCCACGTTGCTCGATCTCGTCGGGATCGAACGACCGTCGACGCGCAACGGGCTGCCCGTGTATCCGCTCGCCGGGTCGAGCTTTGCGGCGCTCCTCACCGACGCCGACGCCCCTGCGCATCACCGAGAGCAGTACCAAGAGCAAAATGGCCACCGGGGCTACTACCGCGATGGCTGGCACGCAGTCACTCTGCATCTGCCGCGGCAGCGCTATGACGACAGTGAGTGGCAGCTCTACTACTTGCCCGACGACCCTGCCGAGACACGCAACCTCGCGCCTCAGCGCGGCGACAAAGTGCGTGAACTCGCCGACGCGTGGCAGCGCGCGGCGCACGAGAATCAAGTCTTCCCCCTCTACGACGGCCCGCTGACGCACGTACAGCGTCCTCCCACCGAAGCCGTATACACCGAAGCGACCACGATTCATTGCGGTACGCCGACGCTCGAGCGCTATCGCTGCGCCAAGATGATCCACGGTCGTTCGTTCTCGTTCGACGCGCACGTGGAGTACCGCGACGGCGACGGCGGCATCGTGCTCGCGCACGGCGACCAGGGTGGTGGCTACGCCCTCTATGTCGAAGACGGTCAGCTGCGATTCGTGCAGAACCTGTACGGCGAGATGATCGAGCTCATCGGCGGCACGGTGCCCGACGGTGCGACAAGGTTTGGCGTAGCGGTCACCAATCACGGCCAAGGTCGATGCTCGGTGGCGATCTCGATCGACGACGTCTTGCGCGCCGAGGGGCATGGGTTCGGTGGGTTTCTGGGTATGGCGCCGTTCGAAGGGATCGACATCGGCATCGATCGTCGGTCGCCGGTGTCGTGGCGTCTCTACGAGCGTTACGGGCCTTTCGCCTATGCCGGCATTTTGCACAAGGTCGAGTTTGCTCCCGGTGAACTCGCGCCCGACGCCGGCGAGCGCTTCATCGATGTGTTGCGCAAGATGGCGCTCAGGTACGAATAGGCGACGCTCGTGCTCGACGCCGAGGGGTGCGAGCGGTGATGTCTCGTCAGCGGGTGAACGTGAAGTGGGTGACGCCGCGAGGCGTCGTGATCACCTCCACGGCGTACTGCTGCTCCAACCCCTCCAAGCCGTCCCACAGCCGAACACCGCGGCCGAGCAGGATCGGCACCTGCAC
>JBDTLT010000312.1:0-5566 GCA_039934635.1 Acidimicrobiales bacterium | reverse complement strand
TTCGCCGAGCGTGTCGTCGTCAGCGAAGGCCAGGCAATCGCCATCGACAAGAGCGTGCCGTTCACTTCAGCGTGCTTGATCGGCTGCGCGTTGCTCACCGGCGCGGGCGCCGTGTTCAACAGGGCGCACGTCTACCGCGGCGACTCGGTCGCGGTGATCGGGGTCGGAGGCATCGGCATCAGTTGCATCCAGGCCGCTCGCATCGCCGGTGCCACGAAGATCATTGCGGTCGACGCGCTGGCGTCGAAAGAGGCGATGGCGCGCCAGTTCGGGGCGACCCATTTCGTCGACGCGCGGGCGACTGATGCGACAGCTGCGGTCGTGGAATTGACCGGCGGCGGTGTCGATTACTCGTTCGAGTGTGTCGGCGCGCAGGCCACCATGACCGCGGCCATTGACATGCTCGGCCCTGGTGGCTCGACGGTGATCCTCGGGGTGGGTGGGCGCGACCTCGCGGTGCCGCTCGCGCCCTTCAAGCTGTACCAGAACAAGTCGATTCTGGGCTGCCGCTACGGCGCGGCGCGGGCGGCCGACGACATCCCGGCGCTCGTCGACCTCTACCTACAAGGGCGCCTGCTGCTCGACGAGATGGTGAGCGCGGTCTATCCACTCGAAGACGTGCGGCGCGCGTTCGACGACCTCGAGGCGGGCAAGCTCGCGCGGGGCGTGCTCGACCTCTCGAATTAGCAGAGCGCTCGCAGTCTGGACCCTCACATCTCGAAGGTCTCGACCAACCGTACGCCCAAGATCTGCGTCGGGTTGTCGGGAGAGACCGCGCGTTTGTTGTACTCGACTGCTTCCGGGTCTATGGCGGCGCGTTGCATGAACGCGTCGTACGCCGCTCGATCGGCGAAAGAGAACGACACGAGCACGTGGTGGTCATCGTCGACGTCGCGCGCGATGAACGGGTCAGCGGCGCCGAGTCGGCGGGCGATGGCGTGGCCACCGGGCTCCTTGGCCAGGAAATCGGCCATGCGACCCGGTTTGACGGCTACGTCGTAGTACACGATCACTGTCATCGCGCGATGATCGCATGAATTGAATGGGAGGTCGGCTGTGGGACGGTTGGATGGCAAGGTGGCGTTTCTCACCGGTGCCGGATCAGGCATCGCGCGCGCGACGGCGCACCGCTTCGCCGCCGAGGGCGCGAAGGTGGTCGTCGTCGAGTTCGACGAGGCGAGCGGCCGGCGCACGGCCGATGATCTCGTCGCGAGCGGCCACGACGCGCTCTTCGTCCACACTGATGTGACCGACCTCGACGCGGTGCACGCCGCGGTCGCGCGCACCATCGAACGATTCGGGCGACTCGACGTGTTGTTCAACTGCGCAGGTGGTTCACTCGCCGACGACGGTCTGGTCACTGAGGTCGACCTGGCGTTATGGGAGCCGACGATGGCGACCAACGTGCGAGGCACGATCCACTGTTGCCGTGCCGCGATCCCCGAGATGGCGCGGTCGGGCGGAGGGTCGATCGTCAACATGACGTCGATCTGCGCGCTGTCCGGCAACCATCCGTTGCACCTCTACGCCGCGGCCAAGGGCAGCATCATCTCGCTGACAAAGGTGCTCGCGGGTCAGTACTGGCGCGACTCGATACGGGCAAACGCGATCGCTCCCGGTTCGGTGCTGACCGAGCGCGTGCGGGCGCGGATGGACGCGCTCACCGATGCATCGGGCAGCAATTCGGCGGCGGAAGCGATGGGATTCACGACGCATCCCTTTGCCATCGGCGAGCCCGAAGACCTCGCGAACATCGTGCTCTTCTTGGCGTCGGACGAATCGCGCATGATCACGGGCGCGGTCATACCTGCCGAAGGCGGCTTGACGGCGTACTGAGGCGTGGGCCGATCAGGGCGTGATGTCGTCCACGAGCGCGTCGGGGTCGTGGGCGAAGAGTCGTGCTGCGTAGTTTTCGAACAACAGGTCGGCGTAGACGTCGGCGCCTTGGCTGACCTTGTCGGCGACGTCGTCGAGCAGGGGCACACCGGGCAGACCGAGCGTCTTGACTTCCCATGCTTTGCGTGACCGGTGCTCGAAGCATTGGGCGCGCAGCAGTGCGAGCGCGGGGGAGTGTGCGGTGACCAACGTGCCGTGCCCGGTGAGGATGGCCATGTCGGCCGCGCCGTATGCATGGGCGAGCGCCGCCGCGAGGTCGGTGGATTGCACGACGCCTTCGTATTCGCCGTAGACGACGGCCTTGCCGCCCCCGTTGGCGCCGGTCTGGTCGTAGAGCGGCGGCAACACGCCGGCGCACGCCCAGATGGTGCCGTAGGGAGGATGGTTGTGCAGCGCGCACACGATGTCGGGTCGCGCCTTGTGTAACTCGAGATGAAACACGATGGTCGGATTGAGGTTGCCTTCGCCTTCGATGATGTTGGCGTTGCGATCGATGCGCACGAAATCACGCGCGGTCATCTGACCCCAGAAGCGACCGACCCGCGGGACGAGGATGGTGCCGTCTTCGCGGTCGCGCACGCTGACGTGCCCCGCGAGCTTGTCGTCGTAGCCCTGGTCGGCAAGCGTGCGACAGATGACGGCGAGTTGCTGTCGATAGGTCAACGAAGTCATCGGAGTCCCCCTGGTCGTCTAAAGAGCGTAAAGCCGGCACGGCGCGTCCCACAGCACCTGCCGGGCGTCATCCTCGCGGAGATCGGCCCCCGCGAGGAACTGTTCGACGCCGTCAGGATACTTCGCCTCGAGGTGGGGGAAGTCGGAGGACCAGGCCACCCGGTCGCCGCCGACCGAAGCCACGGTCTGGGCCACGAACGGGTCGTCGCTATCGCTGCCGATGACGCAGTGGCGCACGAAGTATTCGCTCGGCTTCATCGCCATGGCGGGTCGCTCGCGCGGACCGAACAACTCGTGGTGCTCGTCGAGACGGTGCAGCCACCAGGTCAGCCACCCTGTGCCCGCCTCGAGCACGCCGACGCGCAATCGCGGGTGCCGATCGAAAACACCCTCCACGATGAGACTCGTGAGCGCCAGCATCATCTCGAACGGGTGGCTCACGACGTGCGAGGCGTACCACGTGTCGAAACGGTCGCCTGCGAACGGCGATCGCCCGCCGCGGCCTTCGTGTAAGGCGAGCGTGACGTCGAGCTCTTCGAGCGCGGAGAAGAGACCCTCGTTGTCGGGATGGTGCAACGGGCGACCCTTCGCCGGATTGGGGCGAATCATCGCGGCGCGCGTGCCGTCGGCCGCAACGACGCGGCGCAGCTCTTCCTCGGCCAATTTGGGGTCGTGCAACGGAATGACGGCGACCCCGAGCAGGCGGCCGTTGCCCTGCCGGCAGAAGTCGCCGATCCAGCGGTTGTAGGCGCGGGCCAGCGCCGCGCCGAGATCGGGCGCCAGATGATCGGCGTAGGGCGTGTGCAGCGAGAAGCTCGGATACAACGCCGCCCGTTCGACGCCTTGACGATCGAAGGCTTCGAGCATCGCGTCGGGGGAGAATCCCCGAAGCGCGAGATCGCCGAAACGATCGATGAGTACCTGGCGCCCTTCATCGGAGCGCAGCACGCCCTTCATCCACGGTGAGCCGCCGTAGCTCGGCTGACCATCGAGCAGTGGCATGAGCCGGCCATGGTGATCGCCGATCTCGGTGTCGACGGTGACGCGTTCACGGAACTCGGGATCGAGGCCGTCGCACCGAAGGCGCGCAATGTGGTCGCGCCCAAGACGCGCAATATGGCGCGTCGAAGACCCTCATCGCGCGCTCGCGATGAGGGCGGCCACGACTGCCCGCGCGTCGTCGGCGCGTCGCGCGATGTCGTCGGCCGGGGCGCCGCCGAGCGGGTGCTCGACGATGACCATCCGGGGGTCGATCACGCCGCGCCGCGCCGTCTCGTAGCGCGCGAGAGGTAGGAACGGTGTCGTGCCCACGAAGATCGCAACCGTGCCGCGTCGTTCGAGTTCAGCGAGGTCGTGGACACTCCACGACGTGCAGGCCCCTCAATCACCGGTCCCGGTGAAGACGATGTGCGCCCGCGCTGCTGCTGCATCGAGCAGATCGACAGGTGCCGGGATGGCCGCATGGTCTTTGGCGTCGACGAACGAAACCTCGCCGCCGAGATCGTGCGCGAGATTCTCCGCGAGCCGGCCGATCAGTACGTCGGCGTTCTGCTTGCGGTTGTGCAGGATGCCCACGCGTATCGGGCCATCGATGCGCGGCAGCATCGGGCGCGTATGCGCTTCGAGCAGGCGTGGTGTGAAATCCGGACGGACGATCTTCATCGATACCCCTTCGGTCGGCGAGCGGCCTTCATTCGTCGAGCGGCAGCGTGACGCTGACCGTTTGTCCCCAACTCGGGATGACCGACGAATGCTTGCCGGCACCACCGGCGACCACGATACGAAACTTCGACGGTTCGGTCACGAGCGGCACGCGTCGATCATCGGGTTCGAGGTCGCGCATCCACCGTGGCCACATTGCCAATCTGGCGCGCCGCTGATCGTCGGTATAGTCGGGATAGCCGAGATAGTGCAGGCGGCTCAACGGTAACTGCGACTCGTTGAACAAGAAGTCCTGTATGTCGCGTCGTGTCCAACCGTCGCCGGCGATCGACTGGGCATGCTCGGGACACATGACGATGAACACTTCGCCGTCGTGTACCCACGCGTTGTTGGTGCCGATGGTCGTGAACACGCTGGCGATCGTCGTCAGCAAGCTGGGCGCGTGCCCGCTGACGTGATTCTCGACGTTGTGCGGGTTCTCGTGCGCGGCCACCGTCACCGCGCTGGCGGCATAGACGCCGACCGACGCCGGGTAGGGCTCCCACGGCGTTGCCGGAAGATTCTCCGCGGCGCAGTACGCATACTTCGACGGCTGCCCCTGCGTTGACTGGTCGCCCTCGCCCGGTCGTGCGCCGCCGATGTGCAACAGGCAAAGCCGCACCGCACGCCCGACCGTCGCGTTGGCGATCGTGCCGGGGCCGAACGTGCCCGAACCGGCGTTGAATCCGCCCGCATCGACGATCTCACCGTGGACGATGACGAGCGGTGCCACTGGATGGGTGGTCGTCTGCACGCCTTCGAGATTGAAGCGACTGAGGCACATCGCGCGGATCGCGGTGGTGACGACGGGAAAGACCGACGGCGGGCAACCGGCCATCACCGCGTTCGCCGCTACCGCGAGGTTCGTCACTTCGGCATGGCGCGGCGGCATCACGCCGAGCACGTGATTGGGATCGCGCCCGGCGAGCATGGCGTCGACGCGTGATTCGGTAGGGGCCACCAACGGCAACCCATCGCCCCACCCCAGTTCGCCGGCGAGACGTTGCATTGCCTCGTAAGAGTCGTCCGCGATGTCGACGGTCCGCTGCATGGTTCCCCGCTCTGAAAGGGCCGCTCGGGCCGTGCCCCTCCTGCCCCTAACCCGCCTAGTTTGCCCGTCATTGACGCAAAAGCCCAGATCGTGGTGGACTCGTTCCATGACCGCTGACAATCCCTTCGCAACACTCATCGACACGGACGCCCTCGAATGGATCGAGACGCCGGGAGGCAACGCGCTCAAACCGCTCTGGGTCAGCGAAGAGACCGGCGCGTGGTCCGCGCTCATCAAGGCGAAGGC
>JBDTLT010000311.1:0-5640 GCA_039934635.1 Acidimicrobiales bacterium | reverse complement strand
GGCAGCTTCATCCTGATCGACGAGTCGACGATGAGCACCGTGGGCGCAGGCATGATCCTCGGCGAAGCCAAGTGAGCCCTGCCGAACCCGATCCGCAACGCGCCAGTCCCAACGTGGTTTGGCACGAGTCTGCCTACTCTCGTACCGATCGGTGGGCGACCTTGGGCCTGCGGGGCGCGACGGTGTGGTTCACGGGGCTATCGGGCTCGGGCAAGTCGACGATCGCCAACGAACTCGAACGACTCCTCGTCGCTGCGGGCCAGCCGGCGTACGTGCTCGACGGCGACAACCTGCGCCACGGACTGAACGCCGACCTCGGCTTTGCCGCCGCCGATCGAGATGAGAACGTGCGGCGCGTTGCCGAGGTCGCGCGGTTGTTCGCCGACGCGGGGCTCGTGGCCTTGGTGCCGCTCATCTCGCCCTACCGCGCCGCGCGCGACCGGGCCCGACGAGCCCACGATGTCGCCGGGCTGCCCTTCGTCGAGGTATTCGTCGACACGCCGATCGAGATCTGCGAAGCCCGCGACCCGAAGGGCCTCTATCGCAAGGCGCGCGCCGGCGAGATCACGGGGTTCACCGGCATCGACGACCCTTACGAGCCGCCGGTCAACCCCGAGCTCGTACTGCGTCCCGACGCGGGCGACGCGGCCACGCTCGCCGCGCAGGTGCGGACGCTGCTGGGGTAAGCGAGCCGCGTTCGGCCTAGAGGGATGGCCACAAATGGTGACGTTGGCGCGGTTGGGAAATGAGGCCCGCACACCTGTCGACGATTTGGTGAGCGCGTTACTTTGCGCGCGTAGGACCATTGTTGATCGAGGATCCCATGAGGCGACATAACGTTCGAGTGCTCGTACTCGGCCGATTCGAGGAGCGGTGGCCGTCGGTCATGGCCGCACTCGCTGGTTGTCCGAAGATCGAGATGGTGTCCGCCGAGGCCACGCCCGACGTCATCGTCGAGCTGCGTCATCCACAGTGCTGGAAAAAGCTTCCTCGCGGCAAGCGGTTCCCCGCGATCGTCGTGATGCCACAGCTCATGTCGCCGTGCACCGAGGACGAAGCGCGTGCATTTCACGCCGCTGATCTCGTGGATGACGTCGATCATCTCGTCGACGCCGTGCTCGAGGCGCACGAGGGCCGTAAGCATCCGAAGAGCGCGTAGCCCGCGCTCGTCGTCAATCGACAGGTTCAGCTGGCCGGATCGCCGTAGGGCTGCGCGGCCTGCTCGTAGCAGTCGGCGTGGAAGTGCTCCACGCGTTCCCACACACCGTCGTTGTAGACGTTGCAGATCACCTGTTGCAGGCGCAGCCTCGCCTGGAACTTGACGCGCTGGCCGCAATGGGCGCAATCGACCATGCTTCCGGGCTCGATGATGCGCAGCACCGCGCGGCTCGTCCATTTGCGTTGCCGCCGTGTCCTCTGCTTATCCGGACGCGGAGCCTCGTCTGTCGTTGCGATGGTGGTCGCCATGCCATATGTATCGGCATCTTTTGGGCTCGGCTGAGCCTGGCGTGTCCGATGGCCACCTCATTTGGTTCGATCGGCTCACGCAAACCGCTGGGCCTGCACCTATCGGCTCACCCCCGTCACATTCTGCGGGTGGTCGGCGGTCACTGCCGCGTGATGGGCTTGTACTTCAGGCGGTGGGGCTCGGTGGCATCGGCGCCGAACTGCTTGCGCCGCCATACCTCGTACTCGGAGAAGTTGCCTTCGAACCACCGCACCACGGAATCGCCCTCGAAGGCGAGCACATGGGTAGCGACGCGGTCGAGGAACCACCGATCGTGGGTGATGATCACCGCGCAACCCGGAAACGCTTCGAGGGAGTCTTCGAGCGCCCGCAGCGTGTCGACGTCGAGGTCGTTGGTGGGCTCGTCGAGTAGCAACACGTTGCCACCGGTCTTGATCATCTTGGCCAGGAGCACGCGGTTGCGCTCACCACCGGAGAGCACCCCGACCTTCTTCTGTTGGTCGGACCCCTTGAAGTTGAACGACGCCACGTAGGCGCGGGAGTTCATCTCGCGGCTGCCGAGCTGCACGGTGTCGCGGCCGTCGGTGATCTCTTCGTAGACCGTGTGTTCGTCGTCGAGCACGTCGCGGCTCTGGTCGATGTAGGCGAGGTGCACGGTCGGCCCGATGGCCACGGTGCCGGTGTCGGGCCCGGCGTCGGGGCTCGCCTTGTCACTCGCTTCGGCCACGATCATGCGAAACAGCGTCGTCTTGCCGGCGCCATTGGCGCCGATCACTCCGACGATGCCGGCCTTCGGCAACGAGAACGTGAGATCGTCGATGAGCAGGCGATCGCCGAAGCCCTTGGACACATTGGTGAACTCGACGACTCGGTCGCCCAAGCGCTCGACGGCGGGGATCTGCAGGACGAGCTTGTCGTCGCGCCCTTCGGCCGCGTTGGCTTCGGCCAGCAGCGTGTCGTAGGCGGAGAGACGCGCTTTGGCCTTGGCGCGGCGTGCGCCTGGCGCCATGCGCACCCATTCGAGCTCGCGCTCTAGCGTCTTCTTGCGGGCGTTGTCGGCGCGGTCCTGGACTTCGAGGCGCTTTGCTTTCTGCTCGAGCCAGCCCGAGTAGTTGCCCTCGAACGGATAGCCCTTGCCGTGGTCGAGCTCGAGAATCCATTGCGCCACGTTGTCGAGGAAGTAGCGATCGTGGGTGACGGCGACGACGGTGCCCGCGTAATCCTTGAGCGTGCGCTCGAGCCACGCCACTGATTCGGCGTCGAGGTGGTTGGTCGGCTCGTCGAGCAGCAAGAGATCGGGCTTGGACAGCAGCAAGCGGCACAATGCGACCCGCCGACGCTCTCCTCCCGACAGTGTGGTCACGTCGGCATCGGGCGCGGGCAACCGCAGGGCATCCATCGCGATGTCGATGGTGCGTTGCAGATCCCACGCGCCGGCGGCTTCGATTTCTTTTTCGAGCTGCGCCTGCTGCTCACCCAATTTTTCGTAGTCAGCGTCGGGATCGGCCCACCCGGCGAGCACGGCGTCGTAGCGACCGAGTAGCCCGGCGATGTCGCCGAGACCGTCCATCACGTTGCCGACGACATCCTTGGAAGGGTCGAGGTGTGGCTCTTGCTCGAGGTAGCCAACGGTGAAGCCGCGCGTCAGTTGCGCGTCGCCCGTGTAGCCGTCATCGACTCCGGCCATGATGCGCAGCAGTGACGACTTGCCGGAACCGTTGCTGCCGATGACGCCGATCTTCGCGCCGGGATAAAAAGCAAGAGTGATGTCGGTCAGCACCTGCCGATCGGGCGGGTAGAACCGACTCACCTTGCGCATCGTGAATATGAACTGGGCACTCATCGCGCCGGAGGCTATCGGTCATCGCGCGCCTTACCGCCTAGCCGCAAAAAGTAAGGAGCCCCTGCGTTTCGCAGGGGCTCCTTACAGAAGAAGAGTTGAAGCGTTAGGCCTTTTTGGTGGCCTTCTTGGCGGCCTTCTTGCGGCCCCCAGCTTTCTTCGCTGCCTTCTTGCGACCGGTAGCTTTTTTCGCTGCCTTCTTGGTCGCCTTCTTGGCGGTCTTCTTCGTTGCTTTCTTTGCAGCTTTCTTGGCCGGAGCCTTCTTCGCAGCCTTCTTGGCCGGAGCCTTCTTCGCTGCTTTCTTCGTTGCCTTCTTCGCTGCTTTCTTCTTTGCTGCCACTAGTTCGCCTCTCCTTGTGGGCTCTTCGTTCCCGAGTCCCGAAGTTTCATCGACCGATGAGTCAGTGTCAGAAGACGTCGGGGTGGAACGTCGCGCACCAGCGTAATCCATTTGACGAGGTGAAGTGGTGAATGCTGACAGATCGATGCCGCGAGTGTCCTCGTGCAACGTGTGCACATAGAGCGTCACGACCGACCCGACGCGCAAAACATCGCGCGCTCGCGCCGGTGGAGGATCACTCAAGAGCTTCGTCGGGATGTAGCACATGACATCGCCGTGCGATCCGTACGCGCCGTGCGATGAGAAGCGTTCGATGGTGATGTCGACCGGTGCACCGACGGGAAACTTGCGCGCGAAGACACGGAACGCGGCGGCATCGTTGAAAGAATTCGACCGCTCACCGCTGTCATCTGTGGATGACGGTGCTGCTGTGGCCCTTGGTGTGACTGGTGACGCTTGTGGGGATGAAGATGACGCGTCGTCGATGAGTGCGGCCGCTGCGTCGCGCTTGGAACCCGCGTCGCGTGGTGAGCGCGATGTACGCCGCGGTCGTCGTTCGGTTGCCGGCGCGCTGTCGCTCTTTGGTTCGACATGCGTGCGCGGCGTGCTCTCGGTTTTCGGTGCCGGTTCGGGTTTGCTCGCGGCCTCGGGCTTGGCCGCGGCGTGGGTGCGCGACACGGCTTCGGCTTTGGGTGCACTCACACGAGGCTCGGCGCCGGTGTCACCATCTCGTTCTTTCGCGGTGCGAACGGCGCGCCGGCTCGTCGCTCCGCGGACCGGCGCGCGCGGGACGAAAACCCATCCGACGTGGGGAATTGGCTTGCCCCCGAACAGACGGCCCTCCTCGAAGAGCCAAGGATGCCCGCCGTGAAATTCTTGGAACGAGTCGTTCGACAGCACGACCGCGTCGGCTCGTCGAGCGACCTCGAGGATGAACGCGTCGCCGCGGCCGATCGCCCCCGCGGGAGGCGTGATCATGCCGCCACTCGAGATGGCTTCTTCGTACCAACGTTTTTCTTTGGGGGAGATGCGGTGCCCAAAGGTCGCGTCGACGATGACCGTCACGACCTTGAAGGGGTGCTCCTTGACGAACGCATCGAGTGCGTCTTCGAGTTGCGCCATGCTGGGCAGATTGCGACCCTCGGTGGCGATGTTGGACCCGTCGACCACCAGGTGCGACTTGTGCTTCTCCTCGCGTCGAGGAGTGACGGGTCGCTTGGCCGGTGCGCGCACCGGTGGGGGCATCTTGGGCACCAACTTGGTCGAGGACGCCGTCGGCGCATCGGCGGGTTGCGCATCGGTCGTTGTTTGAGGCTCGAACACCATGCCAGTCAACCACGCGTCGTACGATCATCCTGTCATCATCGACGCGAATGTTTTTTCGGGTGATCGTGTGTTGTTCGACGCAGTGCTGTTCGACATGGGTGGCGTTCTCGTCACCGGTCCGTTCACGGGATTCGCCCGCTACGAACTCGACAACGGCCTACCGGTCGACACGATCCGCTCGATCAACGCGACCAATGCCGACGCCAACGCGTGGGCTCGATACGAGCGGGGCGAGATCGGTCGCGACGACTTCTGCGGCCTCTATGCGAGCGAGGCCGCGTCCCTCGGGTTCGCGGTCGACGGCGACGCCGTGCTGCAGTGCATGAAGAGCGAGCGGGTCGACGAGATGATCGAACTCGTCGGGCAACTGCGGGGTCGGTTCAAGCTGGGCATGATCACCAACAACCTCCACCCGATGCGCCGTGAGGACTCGATGATCGCGGACGTGCTCGAGGCCTTCGACGTGATCATCGAGTCGAGTGTCGAGGGAGTGCGCAAGCCCGATCCGGCCATCTATCGGCTCGCCTGCGACCGTCTCGGCGTTGCGGCGGCGCGCTGCGTGTTCCTCGATGACCTCGGCGTCAACCTCAAGCCGGCGCGTGCAATCGGCATGACGACGATCAAGGTGATCGACCCGGTCGCCGCGACGACCGAGTTGGCCGCGCT
>JBDTLT010000310.1:0-5656 GCA_039934635.1 Acidimicrobiales bacterium | reverse complement strand
CGTCTAGTGGCGTCTAGCGGCGGGTGTCGAGCTGACGGCTCGGCCCGGAGAGCGCGAAGCCCAACGAGTTCGACGGGCTGAACGAGCCCTGCACGTCCACGATGAGATGGGTCGCGACCTCGGCGTAGATGCAGAAGCTGCCGTCACTGTCGAGCGGCACGACGCTCAGGTTCGCGATGTCACGCCCTCCGACGAAGTTGCCGTTCGACTTGGTGTCCTTGACCCCGAGCACCGCGCCGCAACGATCGGCGGTGATGTAGCCACCACCGACCGCCTGCGTCATCGTCAGGTTCACGAGTGCATACGGCGTGCCCCCCGGCAGGCCGGTGGGGATTCTCGTCACCGAGCGCGCCGCCGGCTTGGCGCCCGCTCGAGTGTCGACGCGGTTGCTCGACGATGTCGCGAATTTCATCGAGCCCGTCGGCGCGAACCGCCCTTGCACATCGGCGATGACGTTCACGGGCGTCTTCGTGAAGATGCAGAACTTGCCGTCGGTGTCGATGCGAACGACCGCGAGGTTGGCGACGTTCTGCCCGACGACGTAGTTGCCGTTGGAGAACTGTTTGTCCGCGTTCTTGTCGGCGCGCAGGGTCGAGCAGCGATCGGCAGTGATGTAGCCCGCCGCGTCGGCCTCGGTCATCGTGAGGTTCACGAGGACGGCCTCGGTACCACCCGGCGCGCCAGTCGATACTTCGGTGATGGCGGCGGCGCCCGGCTTACCGAGGCGTCTCGTATCGAAGCGGGCGGGCGTGAACTCCGAGAACGACAAGTTGCCGTTGCCCGAGAAGACGCCCTGCACATCGGCGATCTCGTGGACCGGCGCGTTGTTGTAGATACAGAAGTGTCCGCTGTCGAGCGGGATGACGCTGAGGTTCGCGATGTCCTGGCCGGGGTTGTAGTTGCCGTTCGACTTCGAGTTCGTGAGGCCGGCGACCGCGCTGCACCGATCGGCCGTGATGTAGCCGGAGCGTTGCGCTTGGGTCATCGTCAAGTTGACCAACGCGGCCGACCCGCTGACGCCCGCGTCGACATCGGTCGTGGTGCCGCCCGGCAGTGGTTGAGGAGCGCCGACGAGCAACGGTGCTCGCGAGTACGCCGAAGATTGCCGCCCGTTGCCGTCGGTGAGCCGCACCCACACCCAATAGAAGCCCGTAGGTAAACCGCCACCGAAATTGAACGTGTTGACTCCGCCTTGCACTGCGATGCCGTTGCCGACTCTCGTTCCGCCGAACGTGCCGCGGTTCGGGTCCAGCCAAACTTCCGCCGTCGTACCGCTGCTCGGTGCGCCGATACCCTGCGAGTCGTCGCGGAACTTCACCGCGAAACCGGGCGTCGCCGTGTCGACCGCCGACAGCTTGATGTCGTCGACGGTGAAGCAGCGAACTCCTCGATCCTCGTGAGGATCGAAGCGGAGCTCGGTGATCTGCTGACCACCCCAACCCGGCCCACCGGTGCCTTCCTCGAGCACTGCGTTCGGGGGATTGGTGCCGAGCTCGAGGTCGATGTCGTTCCATCCGGGATAGACGACGATGTCCTGGGAGATCTGGTAGAAGTCCAAGCCCGCGGTGCGGAAGAGCACGCGCGCGTTCATGCCTCCGCCGGGCGCGTCGGCGAGGCTGAAGCCGCCTTCGTAGAAGATGCGAACGCTCAGCCGGTTGTACCAATTGCCGTCGATGGGCTCGGTGATCGGCAAGATGAAGCCGGGGTCGTTGTTGGTGCTGCACGCGTGCATCGCGCCGTTGGCGAACGAGACGTTGTTGATGTTCGCGAACGCGGCGACGTCGTCGGGGCCGTTGAAGTCCCATGCGTTGCCCCGCACATTTGCCGCGTAGTCGGCGCCGCCGGCGCGGTCGGGGTCGAGCACGTTGGGGACGGGCTCGGTGACCGGCGCGGCCGAGCCGCCGCCGCGCAACACGCGGATGTAGTCGATCTCGAACGAGCCCGAGCGTACGGCCGCCGGTGTGATGCGCAGGCCATAGACATTGCCCGTCCAGCCCTGCCCCGGGCCGACGGGGAAGGTGTAGGTCTGCCACCCCTCGGTCACGAGAAAGGGCAGATTGTGATCACAGTCGGGCACCGTCGTGCCGCATGTGTAGAAGTCGAGACCCGCCGGTTCTTGTCCCGGTAGCGAGCTCTTCATGCGCATCACGATCGTGGAATAGTTCGACGCAACGATCGGGCGCAGCCACGTGCTCGATCCCCACTGCAGTGCGTGCTGCCCGTAGTGCGCGCTACCCATCAACACGTAGCCGAACGGGGCGGAATTGAACTTCAACGTGCCGCCGCTTACTGCTGCGTTCGAGATGTTGGCCGACTCGGCCCGCGCCTGAAAGTCCCAATCGGCGTCGTTGCTGAAATCCCACGGATCACCGAGCTCTTCGGTGGCGTAGTCGCCGGACGAGGAGTACCCGCCGGGGGTCGCGTGACTTGCCAATGCCGGTGAAAGCACCGTCGCCAGGATTGCGCCGACCAAGAGCAGTCGCCGATTACGCCGAAACACGTGGGATCCTCCGTGGGTGCCGCCCGCACGTGTGATCGACACGGAACCTAATGCGGTTGATCGAAAAAGAGCGGTCGCGCCGAGCGCTGCAGTACGTTCGGCCTATGGAATCACCCGTTAGAGCGCCTGATCACGACATCGATCCCGATGCGTTGGCCGTCCTCACCTTTCAGGTGTGGAACTACAAACAGGGTCAGATGGTCTCGCTGATGATCCAACTCGGCGATCGCCTCGGCTTGTACCGGTCACTCGATGGAGCGGGGCCGGTGTCGGCCGACGAACTCTCGGCCCGTACTGGATTGCACGCGCGCTGGTTGCTCGAATGGTTGCGGGGGCAAGCGGCGGCGCGGTTGATCGAGCGTCACTCCGACGATCGATTCGAGCTCACTCCGGAGGCCGCGTTGGTTCTCGCTCGTGCCGACGAGGTCACGTTCGCCGCGGCCGCGTTCGACGAGGAACGTCCCTCGGACTATGTCGATCGACTCAGCGGGGCATTTCGCAGCGGTATCGGCTTGACCTACGACGACCTCGGCCGCGGCTGCGCCCATCATGTCGAACGCATGCTGGGCCCGGTCACGCGCGCGTTGTTGGTGCCGGTCGTGATCCCCGCGCTCGACGGTGTGCAGGCAAAGCTCGAACACGGCGCCGTGGTCGCGGATGTCGGTTGCGGCGCGGGCCTCGCACTCGAGTTGTTGGCACAGGCATTTCCGCGCTCGCAGTTCCACGGCTATGACCTTTCGCGGCACGCCATCGAGACCGCTCGCGATCGCATGGCCCGGGCCGGTCTCGTCAACGTCGACTTCCATCACGATCGCGCCGAGGACATTTCGCCTGATCAATCCTTCGACCTCGTACTCACTTTCGACTGCATGCACGACATGACCCGACCCGATCGTGCCGTCGACGCAATCCGGCGATCGTTGAAGCCCGATGGCACGTGGTTGATCAAGGACATCCGCAGCGCGCCGGACTTCGCCGACAATCTGAAGAACCCGATGTTGGCACTCATGTACGCCTCGTCGGTGGCGACCTGTATGTCGTCGGCGATGTCCGAACCCGGCGGTCTCGGTCTCGGGACGCTGGGTTTCAACCCACAGGTCGCCGAGGCCATGGTGCGAGCCGGCGGCTTCACCGGCTTCCGCGTCCATGACTTCCCCGACAAAGCAAACCTCTATTACGAAGTCCGCATCTGATCCTTCCCCGACAAAGCAGCGATTCTCTATTACGAAGTCCGCATCTGATCCTTCCTTGCGCGGCGAGGCTCATGAAACTGCTGTGTTCGGCCGACTCGTAGGGATATGCGCAGCACGGGCGTTCACCTCGCCGACGGACGATGCACCCTCGTCGTGGTCGATCACGACGGCGATGAGCCGCGCGTGGTCGACCATCGCAGCGTCGCCTTGGCCGCCGGCGTGGTGGTCGCGGGTCGGGTAGAGGATCCAGAAGCATTGGCGCAGGCGCTCTCCGAAATCGTCGGTGCGGCGCGCGGGCAGGTCGTGGTGGCCTGGTGGCCGCCCGAGGCGATGTTGACGACCGTCGACTGCACCGATGTCGCCGCCGGCAGTGTCGGCGAAGCAGTGGATCGAGTCATCGTCCAGCGATTCGGCAAGAACCGGCCGTCTGTCGTCCTGCGCAAGGTGACCGCGTCGGGCCGCGCACTCACGACCGTCGGCGCGTGCCAGTCGTCCGATGTGGAGAACGCACGACGATCGTTGTTGTCGTGCGGTCTGGATCAGGCGTCGCTGATCTTCTCGCCGGCGGCCTTGGCCATCTTCACTCGCAATCTCGATGCACCGACCGTGCTCGTGGCGGGCGGCGATCAAGTGGCGCTCCTCTACGGCTTCGCGGGTTGGCCGTTCATCGGTGGCGCCCTCGACAATGATGGACATGAACCGGTCGTAGAAATGTGTGGCGTCGGTGCTCTGAGCGCGAGCCAGTACGGCGCGCTCCGGCCACCTATGACCCACCTCGGCGCGTCGCGGGTATTCGAATCGGAGGCGACGCTCGAGTCGATCGCCCGTGAACTGCTCACGCCGAGCGCCAACGGCCACCTATACGGCGGCGATGCGGCCGACAGCGGACTGCTCGACTCGGTCACCGGCCAATATCTGGTCGCGCTGGGCGCGGCGATGTGGGGCGCGGCGGCCGTGGCCGATCTCGTGCCGGCGGGGCTGTCGGTGTTGCCGGGCATGCCCGAGGCACCAGCGGCTGACGTCGCGCCTGCCGCGGCTCCCGCGGCCGTCGAAGAAGCCGTCTCGCCGCGCCGACGGGTGCGAGTTCTCGTTCTGGCGGCAATCGCGGTGTGTGTACTCGGCGCGATCGCGATGTGGTTCGCGACGTCAGTTGATGAATCGACCGAATGGGCCGTGCCGACGACCGCGTCGTCGACGGCGACCACTGGCGTGGAGGCTGCGGCAACGTCTCCTGTGGACAATGCGACGTCCGCCTCGACGACATCACGATCGAGCGCGCCGGCCACGACGCCGATCGACGCGCCGTCGACGTTGCCATTCGTGGCGCACGCGCACGGCGGGGTGTACCGGCAAGGCAAGCTGTATCTCGAAGGCACCCTTCCGACGAGGGCCGCGGCAGACGCCTTTGTCGCAAAGGCGGCGGCGGTGATCGGTGCCGCGAACGTGGTGGACAATTACGTGATCGATGCTCGTGCACCCGCGCCGTCATCGGGTTTCGTGCGGGTCGACGAACCGTTCTTGTTCCCGACCGGCAGCGAGGCGCTCGACGCGCAGTATCTCGGCGTGCTCGATCTGGGTGTGATCGTGATGAAGCAGAACGTTCGCGCCCGGATGATCGTCACCGGCCATACGGATTCTGTCGGCGACGAAGATGCCAACCAGCTGCTCTCGGTGCGGCGCGCGAATGCGGTCATCGACTACATGGTTTCCATGGGCGTGGCGCGATCGCGCTTTGACGCCGGTGGCAAGGGCGAGACATCACCGATCGCCGACAACGCGACCGAAGCCGGGCGCCAACTCAACCGTCGGATCGAAGTGGAGCTGCTCGGGCTGCTCGATACCAACTGACGAGGGCCCGCGGCGGGCGCGCCGATCGTGGAGAATGGCGACTTCGCTGCGAACAACGATGGGGGAGCTATGGCTGGGCGTCTGGAAGAGCGCATTGCAATCGTGACGGGTGCCG
>JBDTLT010000309.1:0-5694 GCA_039934635.1 Acidimicrobiales bacterium | reverse complement strand
CTCAGCTCCCGAAGCGAGCGCGCACCGCGGGGTTCGTGACGAAGTCGGGGAGGCGATCGCCGCCGCGCCCACCGAGCGACGAGCCGCCATCGACCGCAATCGTCTGCCCCGTGATGTACGCCGCGAGGTCGGACAACAAGAACAGCGCCGCGTTGGCGATGTCGGACGGATCACCGCGCCGCGCGAGTGGGATCATCGCCGCGGCCGTGTCCGCGAGGTCGGCTTGCCCGGCGCGCGGTGTTTTGATCGTGCCCGGCGCGACGAGATTGACGCGCACGCCTCTCGCTCCCCATTCGAGCGCCATCGTTCGGCTGAACGATTCGAGGCCGGCTTTTGCCGCACCGTAGGCGGCCAACAGGGGTGTGCCCCGCGCCGCGATCGACGAGATGTTGACGATGCTGCCGGGCGCACCCGCCTCGAGGAGAGGTCGCGCGACCTCACGGCACGACGCGACCGCATAACGAAGGTTGCGGGCGATGATGCGGTCGAAGGCGCCGAGGTCGTACTCGGCAGTGCGGTGCCAGTCGTCGACGAGGGCGCCGCCGACGACGTTGACCAGATAGCGCACGCGGCCGAGCGACTGCGTGATCTCCTCGATGGCGCGCACCAGCGCGCCCTCGTCGGTGACGTCGGCTACCGCAATCGCGCAACGGCGCCCGCTCGTCTCGATGCGGGCCTTGGAATCGCTCGCGTGCTCTGCCATGTAGGTGATCACGCCCACATCGGCTCCGGCGCGAGCCAAGGTTTCGACCATCGCGGTGCCGATACCGCCGCCGCCACCGCCCACCACCAGAGCGGTGTTGCCCTGCAGATCGATTGCCGTCGCCACGGAGGTCCTCCTCGAGGGGGCGAGTCGGGCGATTTTCACCCGATTCTCACCAGCAGTTTCGTCCAAATTTCACCACTACGCGTCAAGCTCTGGCGGAGATGGCGATCACCGACCTCCCTCCCTACAGTTCGCCCGTCGGTGGTCGATCGCGGGCGCCCGGCCACTCGTCGCCTTCGCCGTCGGTCGCGACGCGCTGGCGTGGGCCCGACCTCGTCATCGTCTTCGTCGTCAACCTCGCCGTGGTCTTCGCGATGTGGCTCGGCCACGGCGGGTGGGGCGAGATCTCCGGTGGCCGCGCGGGTCTCTTCGTCGGCTTCGCGCAACTCACCGGGTTGTATGCCTCGCTGCTGGCGTTGGCCGGCATCACGATCGCGGCGCGACCAGCGATGCTCGAGCGGCGCGTCGGCCTCGATCGAGCGCTCGGATGGCACCGCCGGCTCGGTGGCTCGTTCACCATCCTCGCGGTGCTGCACACGATCTTGAGCGTCGTCGCGTACGCCGATGTCGACCAGATCGGCTTCGTGCGCGAGCTCGGCGAACTCCTCACGCACTACCGCTTCATGGTGCCCGCCGCGATCGGCACGGGAATGCTTGTGGTTATCGCGCTCAGCTCGACGAGAGCATTGCGCCGTCGGTTGTCGTACGAGACGTGGTACTTCATCCATCTGAACGCGTACTTCGCGGTCGCGTTGGCCTTCGGGCACCAACTCACTGCGGGCAACGACCTCGTGCGCGATCACTTGGCTCGCGCCTATTGGATCGCACTGCATCTGGCGGTGGTCGGCGTCATCGTGTGGTCACGCATCGGGGGACTCGTTCGTTCGATCGGATATCAGCGCCTACGCGTCGATGCAGTGGTCCCCGAATCGCCCGACACAGTGTCGCTCTACCTTGGTGGCCCGCAGCTCGCGCACATCCGCGCCGAGGCCGGACAGTTCTTCATGTTGCGTGTGCTCAAACCGGGAATGTGGTGGCAGACGCACCCGTTCTCACTTTCGGCCGCTCCCACGGACAAATCGATGCGATTCACGGTGAAGCAACTCGGCGATGCCACCGAGGTGATGACGTCGTCACTTGCCGTCGGTACCCGGGTCGCGGTCGAAGGACCGTACGGTCGCTTCACCGCATCGAGTCGTGAACCAGGACGCAAGGTGGTGCTCATCGGCGCGGGTATCGGAATCGCGCCGTTGCGGGCGATTCTCGAAACATTGGACGCGACCGCGGCGCCCGTCGTTCTCTTCCGAGCGCGCAAGAACGACGACCTCGTCCACCTGAGCGAGTTGAAAGAGCTCGCCGCGGCGCGCGGTGGTTCGGTGCGCACGCTCGTCGGAACACGCCTGCAACTCGCGGTCGACGATCCGTTCAGCGCGGACCAACTGCGCAGTGTGCTACCCGACATCGCGGAACGAGAGGCATACGTCTGCGGGCCGGAGTCGATGCTGCAATCCACTCGCAAAGGATTGGTCGGCGCTGGTGTAGCCGCGACGCGGGTCCACTGCGAAAGGTTCTGGTACTGATGGCCTCGCTCTTGCGTCGGGGACTGCCCGCACTCGTGCTCGCCGGCACGGGCGGCGCCCTGCTCGCGCGCTTCGACCACACCGAGGCACTGACGATCGGCACAGAGAGCACGGCGTCGACGAATACCGCGGCCGCTCCGTCGACTGCCGCGCCTAGGCCTACCGCTCCTTCGACCTCGAGGCCGTCGCCCGGCGCACCCACACCTGCCGCTCCATCGACGACTCGTCCGTCGACCGCGACGCCGCCTCCGACCACTGCCCCCGCGGCGCCCGCCGCCTGTACCGGTGTCGAGACACTCGGGCCCGTGGTGCAGACGCGATGGGGGCCGGTGCAAGTGGCCGCCGTCATCTCACAGGGCAAGATCTGCGATGTGCGGGCGGTGGTCGTGCCCTCGAGTCACACTCGCAGCACGGCCATCAACAGCCGCGCCGTGCCGATCTTGCGCCAGCGTGTGCTGGTCGCGCAAGGTGCCGCGTTCGATACGGTCAGCGGCGCCACGGTCACATCCGACGGGTATCGCACGTCGTTGCAAGCGATCCTGAACGCGGCGAAGTAGCCGTCGAATGGTGCTCGCTGCGCACCGTGTGTTCGAGACGATGGGCACTGTCGCGACCGTCGACGTCTCCGACGACGTGGCTCCCGCGGTGGCCGACCGTGCGATAGACACGCTGATCGCCGAACTCGAGCGGCTCGAAGAAATGTTCTCCACCTATCGGTGGTCGAGCGAGATCAGTCGAATCAATCGGGGCGACCTCGATGTGGCGCGGTCGTCGCCCGAAGTGCGCGACGTACTCGTCGCGTGCGCGTGGCTCGAAAGCGACAGCGGCGGGACGTTTCGAATACATCCTCCCGAAGCGCCTGATTCGATCGATCCTTCGGGCTACGTCAAGGGGTGGGCTACCGAGCGCGCCGCGACGTTGCTCTCCGCCGCCGGTCTGCGCAACTGGTGTGTCAACGTCGGCGGCGACCTTGTGGCGAGCGGCCGTCCCGAACCTTCGCGGCCTTGGCGCGCGGCAGTGCGCGACCCCAACGATCCGCTCGCAGTCGCGATCGTCATCGACGTCGACCATTGTGCGGTCGCCACGTCGGCCACTTACGAGCGCGGCGACCATATCTGGAGGGCGCCGATCGTCGCGCAAAGCGAACCAATTGCGTCGATCACTGTCGTAGGTCCTCGGTTGGCATGGGTCGACGCGTTTGCAACCGCGGCATTTGTGATGGGACGCGACGGTGTCGAATGGGTCGCGCAGCACGATGGCTACGACGCGCTGGCCATCACCCATGGTGGTGAGTACTGGGCATCATCGGAATTCGAGCGGCTGATCGTCAATGACTGACGACAAGATGTAGTCACAGTTGCGGCACCGGACTCAGACAGTGGTGGGAGAGCGCCGAGTACCATTGCGCAAGCCACCGATCGAGGGAGTGCACGATGGAGCGGTGGGAACACAAGGAGATCTCGGTCGGGGTGGACAACACGGCGAGTTTGCCGGCTGCCATCGAAGACCTGGGCTGCTACGGCTGGGAGCTCGCCGGGCTCGCCTCCGCTCACCCTGTTTCCGGAAAAACTATCATTGCGATCCTGAAACGTCCGATGATCCTTCCGCACGATCCTCATGACCGCGCCGAGGGATGGAAACCCGATCCGTGTGGACGGTGGGACGCCCGATGGTGGGACGGCCAGACGTGGACGTTCTACGTCGAACGACGCGGCGACGGCGCGACCGAATCCGGCCGCGATGCGCCGACGATGCAGCCGGTCTACAAGCGTCCCGAATGGTGAGCGAGCGACCGTAGCCCGGCGCGCCGTCAGGCTTCGATGTCTTGTTGCAGCGTGGCCGCGAACGCTTCGGCGGTGGCGAGCTGCTCGCGAAGTTCGCGGACCTTTTCGGTGGCCGCGACAGAGAAGAGCGCCACGCGCTCACGCAGGTCGGTGCGTTCGTCGGGATCGAGCTCGGGGTCGTTGAGGCGGTCGCGGGTTTCGATCAACAGCCGCATCTCTTCGAGAGTGAAGCCGAGCGGCTTCATCTGCTTGATGAGCAGTAGCCGGGTGATCGTGTCGTGGTCGTACAGGCGGAAGCCCCCGACGGTGCGGGCGGTCGGACGCACGAGCCCGGCATCCTCGTAGTGGCGAACGGTCCGCAGCGAGAGGGTCACCAATTGAGCGACTGCACCGATCTGCATCAACGGTTCGCTGTCGACGGCGGTTGGTATGTCGACGGCGGCCTCACACGTGACGTGGCGGCCGGAGGGAGCGAACTCGCCATCGACGCCACCGCACGAGCTGCACGGGGCGCGCGTGAAGTGCCGCTTGGGCGTCGGTTCTGTCATTGCCACCTCACACCGCTGAAAGTTACCGCGGCGGACGGCGATCGCGCCTGTTAGATGAACCTCGGTGGTCCTTTTTTGGGAGTAATTCAGGGCGCCTTGACCTATTTCATTCCGCGCTCGTGCGGTAAAGTTGGTTGTCCCGGTCGCGGCACGGGCTTCGACCGATGCGCTGTTGCGACGTTCGGCGGGCAGCCACCCACCCGAGCTCCGTCCGACCGGCCATCAAGGGAGTCGTTCATGAAAGTTGCCATTCTCGCCGGCGGGCTCGGTACTCGCCTCGCCGAAGAGACCGAGGTCCGTCCGAAGCCGATGGTCGAAATCGGTGGTCGTCCGATCTTGTGGCACATCATGAAGCACTACTCGCACTTCGGTTTCGATGACTTCACCATCGCGCTCGGCTACAAGGGTGAGTTCATCAAGCGCTACTTCACCGAATACGCCCATCTCGAAAAGAACCTGACGGTTTCCCTGAGCCAAGGCCGCGTCGAATGGCTCGAACCCGCCGGTGACCAGGAAAACTGGACAGTGCATCTCATCGACACCGGCTTTTCGACGATGACCGGCGGTCGGGTCAAGCGCCTGCGGCCGCATCTCGGCGACGAGACGTTCATGTTGACCTACGGCGACGGCGTGTCCAACGTCGATCTGGAAAAGCTGTTGGCGTTTCATCGCTCGCACGGCAAGTTGGCGACGATGACCGTCGTGCGCCCGCCGGCGCGTTTCGGCCACATGGTGCTCGACGGCGACGTCGTGCTCGAATTCGACGAAAAACCCCAGTCCGGCGAAGGGTGGATCAACGGAGCCTTCTTCGTTCTCGAGCCCGGCATCTTCGACTACATCGCGGACGACGACACGTTCTGGGAACGCCAGCCGCTCGAGAATCTCGCCAAAGACGGCGAGTTGCGCGCGTTTCACCACTCTGGCTTTTGGCAGTGCATGGACACGTTGCGCGACAAGATCTTGCTCGAGAATCTGTGGGAAAACGACGAAGCCGAGTGGAAGGTCTGGGGCTGACC
>JBDTLT010000308.1:0-5721 GCA_039934635.1 Acidimicrobiales bacterium | reverse complement strand
ACCTGCTTTGGGAGCAGGGGGTCGGGAGTTCGAATCTCCCCATCCCGACCACAAAGTAGCTGGTCAGAACGGTATAGGCCGCCCAGCGCCTGTGGATAATCAGATGTTGCGCCACATCTACCCTGCCCATGTGGCGCAACGAAGGCACTTCGGACACCTCCAGCGGGAGCGATCGGGCCGCTACCGCGCCTCGTTCATCGACCCCTACACGCGCCACGTGTGTACGGCCCGGCGACCTTCGCGACGAAGGCCGACGCGAACCAATGGCTGTCGACGGTGCAGACAGACGTGGCGCGAGGCGACCACCTCGATCCCGCCGGCAACGACATCCTCTTCGAGGAGTTCGCCACCGCGTGGCTCGCCGACAAGCGTGCGCTACGGCCGAAGACTGTCGAGCTCTACAGCCACCTGCTCAACTGCCACCTGCTGCCCACCTTCGGTCCGCTCCCCTTGGCCCGTATCGATACGACCCTCGTTCGTCGCTGGCACGCAGCGACGCTCTCCGGGCATCTGAGCCAGTCCACGGTCGCGAAGACCTACCGACTTCTGCGGCAGATCCTCGAAACGGCGATCGATGACCATTTGATCCGGCAGAACCCGTGCCGTCTCAAAGGCGCGGCGACCGAGAAGACCATCGAGCGAACGATCCCGACGCTGGCTCAGGTGCACGCCCTCGCTGACGCGATCGATCCTCGCTATCGAGCGATGGTCTGGCTGGGCGCGCTCGGCGGTCTCCGCAAGGGCGAATGCCACGGACTCGCGCGGCGACACATCATCGACGACGGCGCGACGGTCTCCATACGCGTCGAGCGCGCGCTCGTCGAGACGCAACGACACGGGTTACTAATCCAAGAGCCCAAGACTGAAGCGGGTCGCCGAACCGTCGCGCTGCCGTCGTTCGTGGCCGAGGAGGTGCGCACGCATCTCGAGCGGTTCGTTGGTGCGCAACCGGACGCGCTCGTCTTCACCGCGGCACACGATGGCGGTCCAGTGAACAAAACGGTGTGGCGCAACGCGTGGCAGAAGGCGCGACTTGGGGCCCACGTCGATTGCACCTTCCACGATCTGCGTCACTTCGCCGGCACGATGAACGCCGCCGCGGGAGCAACCACCAAAGAAGCGATGGCCCGACTCGGCCATGCATCGCCAGACGCATCGTTGCGCTACCAACACGTGATCCAAGGACGCGACAGCGAGATCGCCAATGCAGTTGACGCCCTCATACGCCGAGGTTGACTGCACATCACACACAACGTCAAGCGTGCGGCGCAATTCTCGGAGGGCGCGGCGGGTCGCGTGAAGTTCACGCCAAACACTTGTCGTTGCCACATCGAAAGGCACGACGAACTGGCGGCGCTATCGAGTGAGCAAAGCGTAGGTGGCTCGTCCGCGGTCGGCGGAGTCGCGGGGCAAGTTCGACCAGGCCCGCTCGTCAGGGTTGGCCATCTCGCGACGAGCGCGCAGCCGTTTGCGGTCCTTCGCGGTCAGCTCGCGCGCCATCACGAGTGGGTTCTCTACCAAGCTGAGCAACAATGCGAGATCGCTGCGTTGCGCGCCAGGGACATCATCGACGGACACCGCCATCGCTTTGCCCACGATGGCGCCGAGTAGTGACGGTCGCGGTACCAGTCCTCTGGACGCACCGAAGGTGACCGGGACGAGCTCGGTGCGCTCCAGCGCTTGCGTTCCACCGGGCACCTCGAGGGTCCGCCCGGGTGGTGTCGTTGTGAGCTTCGCTCGGGAGCCGACACCTTCGGGGGCCAGCACATCGATGCTCACACCAGCGCGCCGGTAGCGGTGCGCGATGCCATCGGGGGAGGCGCCAACTAGCGAGAACCCTCGACCCTCGATCGATCGAACAAATTCGGCGACTGCTCGCTGCACAACGCGCGCGTTGACCAACACATCGAGGTCGGTCGAGACGCGAGGCGGGGCGACGCCGTGCTCGAGGGCATGCAGCAGCACCATCTGGCCACCGAATAGCGTCCACTCGCCGGGCCGCACCTCCGTTAGCTCGATGAGTGCCTCCCAGAGTCGGTCGTCGTGACCCGGCAGCACCGGTAGCCGCACCGGATCTCGGTCGATTGTCGGCCAATTCACAAACGGCCCGCCAGCTCTACTCCAGCGCGGCGAGATCGCTCGTCAGCTGCCTCGAGGAGATCGACCGCGACCACCTGCGCTGGCGCAACCCTCGCGTTTTCTGCGAATGGCCAATCGTCGTCGGCCACCACCCGCAGGATGACGTTGGGTCGGTCGGCGTCGGCGTCGAGCGCGTACCGTTCTTCGAGCGAGCCCACCACCGAAGCCCGCACGTACGCCTCGAACATGCCGATCGCCAAAATGTCAGCCCCATATGATCGAGCCGCGCTCACTCCGCCCAGCACCACGCCGGGATCACGACCTAGCTCTTCGAGCACCGCCGGGTGGGCGTAATACCGGCGCGATACCGCACGGGCCGCGAGCCGGCCGACCAGGCCGACCAAGCCGACCTCGGCGAGCCGTCGTTTCGCACGAGCCCTTTCGACTGGTTGGGCTTCATCGCCGGCGCCGCCTGCCACTGCGAGAAGCGCCCACGCCGAACGGCGACTCCACGGTCGTCCCACGCCCGGGCGCCGGGCACCGACGACCTCGATCGCTTCAGTGTCGATGATCCACGAGTGCCCAATTCGCTCGCCCCGAAGGACGCCGTCAGCCAACATCTGGCGCACGCGACGCGGGCTCACTCCCAACTGCTCCGCGGCATCGTCAACAGCCATTCTCGCCATTTCATAATGCTACCGAGATCGGCAGCATTATGCAATTCTGTTTTCAACGTTCCGGCGACGGCTTTCGACCTCAGGAACAGCTGGAGACGTTCCGTGCCTGAGGGCGAGGGAAATGCGCCATTCCCGTGGCTCGCTCGTGGGCAACCCAGTGAGCGAGGCCCTCGCGTCGAACCGAACGCATACGCCGGGGCGTCGTGTCGGGCGCGAGACTTGAACGCACACCCCGTCAAAGCGCTCGCCCGTCAATCTGGTCTTGAAGCCTCTTCTCGGCGAGCGGAGATTTCGCCAGTAATGTCGCGTCACCCCTCAACGGTCGCGCTTCTCCTCGGCATGCGAGACAGCAACGTTAGTGAGTGCAACGACCTCTTGAACGTGCCGCGACATCACGCGAACGTTGCCTTGCCGCGACTGCTAGCGATTGACGAGGTCGCGAAATGCTTGGGAGTACCCGTCAGCCATGTCCGCCGGCTGGTGTTCAAACGACGAATCCCTTTTCGAAAGTGCGGACGACTGATTCGCTTCGATCCGAGCGATGTCGTGGATTGGCTTGAGGCGCAGCGCGTCGACACCACGCGCCACGCGTTGTCTGAGCGGCCGAGGTCACCGCGACGATCATCAGTGCCTCGCATCGTTGTCTCGTAGCCGAGGTCGCGACGCGGTGCGGGCGCGCCATAGCGTATCCAGGCGGGAGCTTCAGAGTGTGAGCGGCCACGCCGACGTTCTGAAGCGCCCGGGGTTTGATGTCGGTGACTGCTCTGATGTGCCCCGCCGGTCGTTGGCATGTTCGTTGAGGCGCGCGTTGAGGGACGCGTCACCTCAACGCGATCCTCAACGTGGGTACGCGGAGGTAGTCCCGAAGCGCTGCCGGGTCAATGTCGCTCACCCTTGCCGCCGGGGGCAGTGCCATCGCGCACCAGCTCGTGTCAGCCTGCGCGATCAGGTCCGCAGTCGCACGACGCCGGCAACTCCGGCGAGAGGTCGAGTAGACCCGGGCTGTTCACCGAAGCCGGCGCCACCTCAACGAGATCCTCAACGCGAACCTCAACGAGGCGTTGACCTGCGATGCTGACCTGAACCACCGCCGGCACCACGGTCCCCCGGGCGCCTCCACGAATCCTCGGGTCAGTTCACTCGAACCAGAGCCACCAGCAAGACCCCAACATTCAATCGGACCTGATGCAAAGGACCGGCCAGTTCAGTGGCGCGACGGCATCGAGGTGGTCGCGAATGATGGCTTCTCGAGTTCAAGACCGCGACGACCGAAGAGCTCCCCGACCCAGTCGCGGTCATGGACCCACTACCCGACAACACCAGCGCCTCGACGCGCTGTTCGCCGGCGAGGAACAGTCGACGTCGAGACCACGTGGGCGGTGCATCAACGCATAATCGAGGCGTATCGCGAACCCTACCGACGACACGCCCGCCAGTTGATGCAAGCCGTGATCGACTCGTTCAGCGCCGGTGTCCCGAAGGCGCTCGTCGAGCTCGCCCGCCTCGGCCGCACCCGCAAGAAGCGAGCCACTGACGTGCTCGCGTACTTCGACCGGGCAGGCCCATCGAACGGCCGCACCGAAGCCATCAACGGTCACCTCGAACAGCTCCGCGGGTCGGCGCTTGGGTTCCGGTACCTCACTCCTTGAGATGGCCGTTCAGACCCGCCTACACCCTCGTTCGCGATCAGCCTGTTGTCGTTCGGCTTGTCGGTACAGATGGTGACGGCGCTCGGACGAATCTCCTCAGTTCTGCTCGGCGGGTTCCAGCGGCCACCGTTACACGGACCCTGCTCGGAGGTTAGGGAACAGGGTGTTTTAGGTCTGCCATCCGAGGGTCTTGCGGGGTCGCCGGTTCAGCTCAGTGGTGGCGGAGCCGTGTCGCTGCCGGCCAGATACCGTCCGCCGGCATGTCGAGCTGACTGGTCATCCCTTGTCGCCATTCAGGGGTCTGGGTTGGCTCGCCCCAGTAGTCGGTGACGCGTACGACCTCACCGGCTTCGAGCTCACCGATCGTGACGTTTCGGTAGAGCCGTCCGTCGCCGTAGTTGCAGGTCCACTCGACCACGACGGTGTCGCCAAGGTGCAGGCGCCTTCCGACCTCGAGTGTGAGTTCAGGGAAGTTGCCCTCGACCTCGGCGATCAGTTGACGAGTTCGCACGATCTCTCCCATCTGGGGCCACTGCCTCACGACGTGCTCGGCCAGCGGATGGTCAAGGATGTACGCCACGCGAGTTGCGCCGTTGGAATCCTGTTGCGTTGTTGCCATCGGAACCACATTCCCTTTCGGTGGTGGGCCGGGGGCCAGGGGTTGACCCTGGCAACGCAGCCCGTTCGTTCTTCATTCGTGACCGGTCTGCGGGGTGTCTTACGTTCCTACTTGAAGAAATGTGTCGTCGGGCGGGGCAGGCGCGTTCCGTCGATAACGACATCGACTTTCTCGTTGTAGAACGAGATCAACCCCGCGATCGGAAGCAGCTGGCGGGTCGGGAAGTCGTACGCCCAAGCGAGATCCGGATACGCCATGTCTCCGACGTGCACGGCCCAGTAGCCGCTCGTCATGCCTTTGTACGGACATGATGTGACCGTGCTGGACGCGACGAGGTTGGTGTGATTCACCTCGGTCGGGTTGAAGTAGTACCGGGTCGGGAGCCCGGTTTCGAAGACCATGACCGGCGAGGACGACTCGGCCAGAAGGACGCCGTCGAGTTCGATCCGAACGTGCCGAGTGGACCTGAGCGCGTCGACGCGTGTGTACGGATTGCGGGGGTGTACGAAGACCTCTTCGTCCTCCTCGAACCAGCTGTCCAGCGCGTCCCACTCGAACCGCGCTGTTCCGGTGAGCTGATCGATTGTGGACTCGGTGTAGACGCGCAACGCTGCCGGACGGGATACTTCGCCGACGGCGAGCCCGTAGCGTTGTGCCAGTCCGCGCTTGAGGCGCTGCTGGTGCTGCTCGTCGACCA
>JBDTLT010000307.1:0-5746 GCA_039934635.1 Acidimicrobiales bacterium | reverse complement strand
GCGCCCAGCGAGACAGTCGACGAAGAAACGCGAGGTCCACGCGATCGCGCAACCGAGCGAAGCGGACGCGTTGCTCGTCGGCTTCGCTCGACGAAGCCATTCGGTACCAACTTGGTTAGGACGACAGTTGTAGCATAGCAAATGTCGCGTCTCTGAGGCGCCGACCTCTACGATCGCATCAGGCACCAGGTTCGATGGCGGTCAATCCGAGCTTGCTGAGCATTGGTCGAACAGTGATGCCTTGAACGATCAACGAAAAGACCACCACCGCGAACGTCATCGCCGGCACATTCACGCCACCGATGGTGGGCTGAGCGAGCCCAAGCGCAAGGGCGATGGGAATGCTTCCCCGAAGGCCACCCCATACGATCACGGGGAACCATGCCTTGGGAATCGGCGGTCCAATTGGACGGGCGAGCGGTCGCACACCGAGGTACACGACTCCGACCCTTCCTGTGAGCATTGCGGCGATTGCAACGACGGTCGCAGTCGCGGTCCGCCCCTCGAACAGATCGGCGAAGCGGAACTCGAGACCGATCAGCAAGAAGAGCGCCGAATTTGCCACGAACGCGATGACTTCCCAGAACTCGACCATCGTGACGCGCGACGTCTCGGACATCGATCGATGCATGCCGTAGTTGCCGATCAAGAGTCCTGAAACTACGGTCGCGATAACGCCGGAACCGTTCAATCTCGTGGCCGCGAGGTACGCGCCGTACGCGGTCACCAGCGACAGGGTTATCTCGACAAGGTGATCATCGAGAGTTGCCATCAGTCGGTGCGCGACGAGGCCGACAGCGACGCCGGCCCCCACTCCTACACCGATCTCGCGGATGAAATCTGCGGCGGCGCCCGTAAGCGTCGGTTCCTGGCCCGCGATCGGAAATGCGCCTTCGACGGCGAGCAGGAACAGCACGATCCCGAGGGCGTCGTTGAACAGTGACTCTGCTTCGATCAGCACTTGGAGCCCCGCAGACACACCGGCTGACTTGAAGATTGCGAGCACGCTGACAGGATCCGTGGGAGCGAGAATCACCGCGATCACGAAGGCATGCCGCGCCGCCAAGCCTGGTACAGCCATAAGGGCAAGTGTGATAACGAGGCTCGCCAAAAGTGTTCCTGGTACAACAAGCAGCAGTACCTGGGCCTTTCTGATCCACAGCTGGTCGTAGTCGAGGTTGATTGCGCCTTCGAAAAGGAGTGGGGGTAAGAAGGCTAGAAGAATGAGGTTCTCGGTGAGGTGAACACTGGAGAACGCATCGGACGCGCCGAGCGCCAAACCGACCAGCACCAGGGCGACCGTGTAGGGCAGTCGAATGCGCCGAGCCGCGATGGCGACGAGTGACGCCACCACCAGTAGCCCGACGATCGTCGTCTCGGTGACTTCGATTCGATTGGAGTCTTCGGCGAGGGCGAGCAACGAACCGGCAGTCATCATCGATCGACAGTAGTGCTGCCGGATTTCGGTCGCTCAACGTCACGGGGACAACGAGTGAGGTGGTCGCTGGACGAGCCGCGGCTGGAGATAGACGAAGCGCACCGACTGCACTCGAGCGCGGATCACACGCTCCACTAGGTCGATCACGGCCTCGACATCGGTCGCCGAAGAAGCCAGGACGACCGTGCCTACGACGAGAATGCTTCGGGTCCGATCAGCTCAGTGCGCAGGTCGATGACACTCGCCCCGTCCGTCGCGGCGAGGACTTCGTCCATTGCGTCGCAGATCAACTGGATATCAGCATTCAGATGCCGCCTCGCCGATCAGCAGGCTCTTCATCTCGACCGCTCGCGTCGCTGCGAGTCCCGTCAGGAGGATGCCGATGCTACCTATGGCGTCGAAGCGGGGATTCCGGTGACCTCGGCGACCGTCGTACCGGCGAGTGCGAACGACAGACGCGCCAGCGCCCCGAAGTCCTCGAGGAGGATGACGGCAAGCTCGGGCACGGTTGTCCGGTGTACGAAGCTCAACCACGATTCCCCTGCCCCACGACGGCGCCGTGCTTCGCGCACGGCGGTGCGAAGCGACAACCCTTCGAGGCACATCGCCACTAGGAGCACAGCCACGGACCACTCGTACGACGTGAGTTCGTGAGGGCGGCGCGGGCGCTCTTCGCCCTCCATGAACGCGATCGCCATTACGGCTACCTGGGCGACGGGATCGGGGGCTTCGACGGGGCGTTGGAACGAGCTGAGCGCGATGGCAAAGCGTTCGTCTACGTCCGACCGACCCATGAAGAGATGGCCGCGTTGATGGCGTGTGCTCACGCCAAGTTCACTGGTTGAAGTCGGCGTGTGTATCGCGACCTTCAGGGCCTGGTGCGGTGCATCTGATGAACGCCCTTCGTGACGCCCAAATGGACAATCAACCGGTTGTGGCGATCGTGGGGCAGCAAGGGCGGGTCGCGATGGGCAGCGACGCGCAACAAGAGATGAACATGGAGCGGATGTTCGGCGATGTCGCGGAATACGTCAAGACCGGGACGACGCCCATGCAGGCGCAACTGGTGGTGGATCGCCGCACAGCTTTTCGCGAAGGTCACCCCCTAGAGCGGCGAGCGGCCGTGCCGGCTGCAGTTTTTCACGAGCCGCGCGCCATTCGTCAGGGTTCGACGGTTCTCCACGAGACCGCAACCTCACTGCGACGTCACAGTGACACCCGAGTATGACAATGCCGAGTGAGACAACGCATGATCGCTCGCCAAAGCAATTCTCCAGAGTTGGGCGATCACATGAACCACACAAGGCAGGTCGGAAGTATGGACACTACGCAACACAGAATTGTCGTCGGGGTCACGAATTCACGGGCCTCCCGGAGAGCCCTTCGTTGGGCCTACTCGATCGCACGCAAGCACCACGCGATCCTCGAGGTGGTCACTGCGTGCCCTTCCAATTCGTTCGAACTCGCGATAGATGCAGCCGCGCGTCAGGATCGCATTCTGCGTGACGAAGTCGATCTCGCGTCTCCTGAGGCTCCTCCCATCTACTGCGACGTCGTCACTGGCGACCCCGCCGAGGTGCTCTGCTCTCGCGGGGTCGGAGCGCGCCTGCTCGTGGTGGGCAGAAGCAGTCCCTTTCACCGCCTGACGCGGCGGTCGGTTGCAAGAGCCTGCACCAAACGAGCCGCGTGCTCGATGGCAGTTGTCAATGCCGACGTTGGAATCGATGAGGTCGCGCGACGCTAGCGGAGCAGCAACGGCAAACGACATGTTCGTCATATCCGTCAGACAGATGCCGCGGCCAGCGGCCCCAATCGACCCCGCGAGGGATTGTGGTGATCTTTCCGCCGTCGATTCTGTCGCTGGTCGAACCCGGAGCAGAACAACCGATCAGCGATTCAGCGAATTCTATGTGGCAGACGTTCGTCGATGCCTTACCTCGGGTGGGCGTTGCTGTAGCAATGGTCGCAACCGGGTGGCTGGTCGGTCGAGCATTGCGGTGGACGCTGCACCGGGTCTTTCAGCGCCATCGCACCCCGAGCTTCGCACGAGTCATGAGCAAGGTGCTCTCGTGGATATTTGTCACGATCGTGGTCTTGCTCGCGGTGGCCGTCACGTTTCCATCAGTGAAACCGGTCAACGTGTTGGCAGGCCTCGGCTTCTTCTCGGTCGCAGTTGGCTTCGCGTTTCAAGACATCCTGGAGAACACCCTCGCGGGCATTCTGCTGTTGTTCCGCCAACCATTTCGCACCGGCGACCAGATCGACGTCATGGGCAACGCAGGAACAGTCGACGAGATCAATATTCGTGAAACCCGCCTCACCACCTACGATGGCGAGTTGGTCATCATCCCAAATCGCGACGTGTACAAGAATGTGATCAACGTACACACCCACCACGACTCGCACCGTCTGCAATTCAAGGTAGGCGTCGCACAAAGCACCGATTCGAGACACGCCACCGGCGTCATCGTCGACTCACTTCGAACCGTTGCGTACGTCGCGCCTCGCCCTGCCCCGGTCGCTCTCGTCACTGAACTCGGGGACTCGACGATCAACATCTCGGTCATGTTCTGGACCAACTCCCAACGATTCGCGTCCCTCCTCGCGCTCGACGCTGCCATCACCGCAGTCAAGCTGCGCCTCGACGCAGAAGGCATCGAATTGCCCGCCCCCATCGTGGTCCTGCAAGCGACACAGAGCTTGCAAGCCGTCCTCCACAACGACCCCGACCTCACCAACCAACACCGCTCTGCGTAACCTCGTGGAGCCCTTCGATTGTGATCGCAGCCATGGAATTGACCGCGAATGCAAATCACAAAACGACTCGCGTCGATGCGAGCCCTGTCGTTAGGTTTTCGCCCACGGAAATCGGATGTCAATGCGTTGTCTTCGAGACGGGTGACGCGCGAATGCCACTATGCGAACAGCACTCTCGTCCACTCGTGGCAGCGCGAATCAAATCGAGGAGAACACGATGAAGGTCAAACTGGAGTTCGAAGTGGAACACCAGGGCCAACTCGATCAGCTGGTATCGGAGTTGCGGCCTTTGCTTCATCCGGCGCCGACAGAAGATGAGCTTGCCGAGATCGCAGCCGCGCAAGACGACCACCGTTGCGAGCGCGATGCGCGTGTCCTCGCCTTTCGTCTGGAGCACCCGGAGGTGCCGCGGGGGAGATTGCGCAACGCTTCGACATCAACCTGAGTGCAGTGAACCGCATTATCCGAAAAGCATCTGCCTGACCCGACGCTCATAGGCCGGGGTGAATTGTCTGGCGAGCAGGATGCCTAAGCCAGGTCGGCAAGGTCGCCGGCGTATCAATGACGAGACACCGTCTCCCGCGCCATATCAGCCGCACCTTCGATGGGCGCCTCGCTGTCGGCCTCCGCTCATGATCGCTGCGGTCGCCAAGGACGCCGCTATTGCAGTCGAGCAGATGGTGGCATTGTCATAGTCCGCGTGGGTCGACGAGAAGCTCGTAGCGGTGTCGTGTGGATGGATCGACCTACGCACTGTGGACAGTCTGCGGCGAATCTCACGCCGCAGAGGCGAGCTCCGCGACGACCGTCCGCGCAAGAATGCATTGCTCTTGTGACCCGGCCACCACATCTCTCATCGATACTGAAAGTCGGAGAGTCCGTTCGAAATCTCATCGGTATCGGGTCTCCGCATCACCGGTACGCCTACGTGAACTCGAGGGAAGGAGCGAAATGTCCCTCCTCAACCGCAAACAATCGGATCGTCCGCTCGACGCGGATCAGCAGCGTGCGCTGTCCCGTACGCTGGAGCGCCGGCCCCGACAAGCGTTTGACGCTGGTCTCGTCGCGGGTGCAGCAGTCGTCTTGCTCGCCGCAATCGTCGTCATGCAAAACGACGGTGAACGCGTCACGCTCGATGTGCTTTGGTGGACATGGACTACGCGTTTGTGGCTCATGATTGCCGTCGCTGTGTTCGTCGGCGCTGCGGCTGGCCTATCGCTTCCTCGAGCGGTTCGACGCCGTCGCGCCTTGGCGCAGGAGCGGGCGGCGGCACGGAAGTCGTTGGGGCTCTGACTCGAGATCGCGCAACACCAAAAAGCGCGCACAACCACAATACGTTCGCGAGATTGTCGCCACTTGATGTTGTCAGTATCACCCTGGGCGATTCGGCCATGGTGAAACCAGCTCGTGATGAGGAGTCATCGTGACAAAGGGCATTGCACGACGCAACGTCCGATCGACGGGGGGATGCCAGATCCTCGATCGGTTGGCCGCTGCACCCGATCTGGTCGTGGTCTGTGACTTCGCACACTCACCGACGCCGATCAGCGT
>JBDTLT010000306.1:0-5823 GCA_039934635.1 Acidimicrobiales bacterium | reverse complement strand
CCATGGAACGGATGAGGTGTGATGGCGGTGAGCGGGCGTCGTCCCGCGGCGCGCTATCTGCGTCCGTCGCGCAGTCGTTGCGCGAGCGCCGCTTCTTCGGCGGTGAGAGTGCTGACACGCACGGCAACGGTGCTCCAGCTGTCGCTGCTCGCGAGTGCCGCCTCGATGCTGCCGCGTACGTGGTCGCGTTCGGCGTCGTCGACGACATACACGACACGCACGTGCGAGGGCGTCACTGCACCATCAACGGCAATGTGATGCGGCCATCGGCACGATCCTTCGTGCTCCCACGAGCCACACAGCGCAACAGTGACTGCGCCACCGGGCGCACGGGTGTCGGCGTCGGGTGCGAAGGCGATGTCGGCTTGCATCACGTGACACCGTGCACGGTCGCTCATCGACTGCATGCCGGCGATCCTACGAGGCCACGCTCAGCGGGCGCGTAGCACGGCTACTCCGTCGCCCTCACACTCGTCGAGGCCGGCGACGCGACCGCCCATGGCGAGCAACAGCGACAGCGCGAACTCATCCGCCTGGCCGGCACTACGTGGGGCGCGAGGCCGACGCCGCGGCGAATGTCCTCGTATGGATGGTCACTTCGAGGACCAGCCAGATCCCGGCCGTGCCCCCATTCCGAGCAAATCGTCGCGTGGATCTCCGCATCTCGCCGCTGATGCCTTCCTCGCCGCCAGGAAGAGCGAACCCTCGGTGTATCGTCGGATGAACATGCCGACTACCCGGGGGTATGCGATGGCGTCGATCACGCCGACCGAAGAAGAGCTGCCGTGGATCATCTCGGTCGACGACCACGTGCTCGAGCCGCGTGAGCTGTGGCAGCGCGAGCTTCCGGCATCGATGCGCGACCGGGGGCCAAAGGTCGTCCGCGAAAAGGTAGGCCTCGGCTTCAAGGGCGGCAGCCTGCAACTCGAGCGCGACGCCGAAGACGGCCACTGGTGCGACCTGTGGCTGTTCGACGACCTCATCTCGGCCACCGGCCTGCGCCACGCGCCGGCCGGCCTGCCGCGCGACCAACACGACAACCGCGCCGCGGTCTACGAAGACTTTCGCATCGGCGTCTACGACCAAAAAGCGCGCCTCGCCGACATGGACCTCAACCATGTCGAGGTCTCGATCAACTACCCCAACACGTTCCCCCGATTCGCGGGGCAAGGGTTCGCCGAGCGCGCCGACAAAGAGCTCGCGCTGGCCTGCTTGCAGATCTACAACGACTGGATGATCGACGAGTGGTGCGGCGGCGATGCCAAGGGCCGACTCGTACCCTTGACGCTCGTACCGCTGTGGGATGCGCATCTGGCCGCGGCCGAAGTACGGCGCTGCGCCGCCAAGGGCAGCTATGCCATTGCCTTCACCGAGAACCCGTCCAAGCTCGGATTCTCCTCGATGTACACCGGCGATTGGGACGTCCTTTGGGACGCCTGCCAAGAGACCGACACCATCGTCAACATGCACATCGGCTCGTCGTCGTCGATGCCGACCACGTCGGCCGACGCTCCGCTCGCGGTGTCGATGTCGCTCAACGCGCAAAACGCGCAAGGGTCCGTCAACGACTGGGTCTGGTCCAAGTCGCTCGAGCGTTTCCCCACCATCAAGCTCGCCTACGCCGAGAGCCAAGTCGGTTGGATGCCGTTCCAACTCGAACGCATGGACACGGTGTGGCACGAAGGTGATGTGGGCGTCGAGCTCGCCAATCCGCCCAGCACCTACGTCAAGGGTCGCGTGTTCGGCTGCATCTTCGACGACCTGCACGGGTTGAAATGTCGCGATGTCATCGGCCTCGACAACATCTTGTTCGAAGTCGACTATCCACACAGCAATGGCTCGTGGCCCAACTCACGCGCCATCGCCGCCGATCTGTTCGCCAAGGCCGGCATGAACGCGCATGAGTGCTATCGCCTCGTGCGGGGCAACGCCATCGATTGCTACGGCTTGCAACGCTTCGGCATCACGCACTGACAAACGAGGAGAAGGCACATGCTCGACCATCTCATCCGCGGCGCATCCGTCGTCGACGGCACTGGCGCTCCCGCGACCACCGGCGACGTCGGTGTTCGCGACGGCAAGATCGTGGCGGTCGGCAAAGTCGATGAGCCGGCGAAGGAGACGATCGACGCCGGCGGGCTCGTCCTGACGCCGGGCTTCATCGATCCACATACGCACTACGACGCGCAGCTCTGGTGGGATCCTTACGCGACGCCTTCCAACGTGCACGGCGTCACCAGTGTGATCGCCGGCAACTGTGGCTTCACGCTCGCACCGACGCGCCCGTCCGACGTCGAATACATCTGCTCGATGCTCTCCAAGGTCGAAGGCATGTCGCTCGCCGCGCTCAAGGCCGGCATCGACTGGCGGTGGGAGAGCTTCGGTGAGTTCCTCGACGGGCTCGACGGCGGCCTCGGCGTCAATGCCGGCTTCCTCGTCGGCCACTGCGCCATTCGCCACTACGTGATGGGTGACGCCGCGCTCGAACGCGACGCGTCGCCCGACGAGATGGCCGCGATGGTGCTCGAGCTCAAGCGGTCGCTGGCTGCCGGCGGTCTCGGGTTTTCGACGACACGCTCGCCAACGCACTCCGACACCGACAACCGTCCGGTCGCATCGCGTGTCGGCCCCGACTCAGAGGTCATCGAGTTGTGCCGCGCCGTGGGCGAGTATCCCGGCACCACCCTCGAGGCCATCGTCGAAGGCTGCAATTACGGCTTCAGCGATCTCGAGATCGACACACTCGTCGCGATGTCGGCGGCGGCGCGCCGTCCGATCAACTGGAATGTGTTGACGGTCGACTCCAAGGCGCGCGAGCGGGCGATGCGCCAACTCGAGCCCTCGCGGCGTAGCGCGGCCGCCGGCGCCCGCGTGGTCGCGCTGACCATGCCGACGCTCGTGCCCATGAACATGAGCTTGCGCAACTTCTGCGCAATCCACCAGCTTCCCCAGTGGTCGACAGTTTTCAACCTGCCGATCCCCGAGCGCATCGAAAAGTTGCGTGACCCGTCGGTGCGGGCGTGGCTGCTGGCGCAGTCCAAGCTGCCCGAGGCCGGTGTCTTCGCCCGTCTCGCCGATTTCGGCAACTATGTCGTGGGCGACACGTTCTCCGAGGCCAATGCCGGACGCAAGGGCCGTGTCGTCGCCGACATCGCGCGTGAGCAAGGCAAAGATCCGTTCGACATGTTCGTCGAGATCGGTCTCAACGACGAGCTCAAGACCGTGTGGTGGCCGACGCCCACCGACGACGATGCCGCCAGCTGGGAGCTGCGCCGCCAGATCTGGGAGACCGACGGCACGCTCATCGGCGGATCCGACGCCGGCGCGCACCTCGACCGCATGTGCGGCTCGCAGTACACGACCGCGTTCCTGGCCGACACGCTGCGCGGCCGCAAGCTGTTGTCGCTCGAGCGTGCCGTGCAACTCATGACCGATGCGCCGGCCCGTCTCTTTGGCCTGCGCGGACGCGGTCGCATCGCCGAAGGCTGGCAGGCCGACCTCGTGCTGCTCGACCCCGCGACCGTCGACGCACAGCAGGCCTACCTCGCCCACGATCTGCCGGCCGGTGCGTTGCGGTTGAAAGCCGAAGCAACCGGCATCGAGCGGGTGTTCGTCAACGGCGTCGAGACCGTGCGCAACGGCGCGACGAGCGGCAACCTGCCCGGCATCGTGTTGCGCTCGGGTCGCGATACCGACACTGTCGCCACGGCCTGACCTATGGACGGACCGATGCGCGGGGTCCGCGTGGTCGAGCTCGCGCAATGGATCTCTGCACCCGCAACGGCGGCCATCATGGCCGACTGGGGTGCGGAGATCCTCAAGGTCGAGCCGATCAACGGAGACCCCTTCCGGTGGATCTTCACGACGGGGGCGTCGGACAGCGTCAACGTGCTCTTCGAGTTCGACAATCGCGGCAAGCGCAGCCTCGCGATCGACGTCAGTCGCGACGAAGGCCGCGACCTGTTGGTCGAGTTGATCAAAGATGCCGATGTCTTCCTCACCAATATGCGGCCCCAGTGGCTCGAGAAATGCCGCATCGACTACGACACGCTGGCGGCCGAGTGCCCCCGCCTCATCTACGCGTCGATCACCGGCTATGGCAGTCACGGCGAGCAACGCGATCGTCAGAGCTACGACATCGGTGGGTTCTGGGCCCGTTCCGGTTTGGCGTTCGCGCACACCGTCCAGGGCCAGGCACCGCCCACGTTGCGCGGGGCCTGCGGCGACCACACGACGGGGATGACCTTGACGGCGGGAGTCGCTGCCGCGCTCTTCGAGCGCGAGCGCACGGGCAAGGGCCAGCACGTCACCACGTCGCTGATGCGCACCGGCATGTACATCCTCGGCCAGGACATCACGATGTCGCTGCGTCTCGGAGGGTCGCTGCCGATGGGCGGCGCCCGCGAAGACGCGGGCAACCCGATGATGAACAGCTACTGCGACCGCGACGGCAAGTGGTTCTGGCTGTTGGGTCTGCAGCCCGACCGCATGTGGCCGTCGGCGGTGCGGGCGGTCGATCGTCCCGAGTGGCTCGAGGACGAGCGGTTCAACTCGTTGCCATCGCGCCGCCAGCACGCGCGCGAATTGGTGCAGCTGCTCGACGAGATCTTCGCGACAAAGACGCGCGACGAGTGGGGCGAGATCTTCACGCGTGAAGACGTGTGGTGGGAGCCGGTGATGTCGCCCCACGAGGTGGTGGCCGATCCACAGGTGGCAGCGGCGGGAGCGTGGATAGAGGCGCCGGCGGCCGAAGGCATCGTGACGATGCTCAACACACCGATCGACTTCTCGGACAGCTCGGTCGAGCCTGCGCTACCGTGCCCACAGTTGGGCGAGCACACCGACGAAGTGCTGCTCGAACGGGGATACGACTGGGACCGCATCGTCGAGCTCAAGGTCGCAGGAATCGTCCTGTAAGTAGCAACAGTGTGAGCAAGGGGACTTCATGAAGACAACACAGCGGGTCATCTCCGCCGATTCCCACACGATGGAACCCGCCGATCTGTGGACGGCTCGAGTCGATCGCGATCTGCGCGACATCGCGCCGCGCGTGTTGAAGAACGACGACAAGCCGGGCTACTCGTTTCACGCGCCCGGGATGAAGCCGTCGACAGTGTCGGGCGCATGGGGTGCGGGCAAGAGCGGCGAAGAGCTGAAGAAGCACCTCGAGACGGCGGGCTACGAATCGGCGCGTCCGTCGGGCTGGGATCCGGCCGAACGCATCAAGGACATGGAGATCGACGGCGTCGAGGCCGAAGTGCTCTACGGCACCCTCGGCATGCGCCTGTTCCCCATGCGCGACGGCGTGTTGCAGCACGCGTTCTTCAAGGCGTACAACGACTGGCTCGCCGAGTACTGCGCCTATGACCCCAAGCGGCTACACGGCCTCGGCTGCGTGTCGCTGTGGGATGTCGAGCAGGGCGTCAAAGAGCTGCAGCGGTGCGCCGAGCTCGGCTTCAAGGGCGCGATGATCTGGGGCTACCCGCCACCCGACCGGCAGTACCACTCCAAGATCTACGACCCGTTGTGGGCAGCCGCGCAGGACCTCCAGCTACCGCTGTCGCTGCACATCGTCACCGGCATGGGCGACGAGAGCCGTGTCGATTTCACCGACGCGCCGATTCGCTACATGCACATGATCCACGAGATCCAACGATCGATTTCGAGCCTGGTGCTCGGTGGTGTGCTCGAACGTTTCCCCGAGTTGATGATCGTGGCCGCCGAGAGCGAGATCGGTTGGCTGCCGCACTGGATGCAGCGCATGGACCACGCCAACATGAAGTTCGGCGCCATGATGGAGACCAAGCTCTCGATGCAGCCGAG
>JBDTLT010000305.1:0-5846 GCA_039934635.1 Acidimicrobiales bacterium | reverse complement strand
GCCACGATCGAACCGATCGCGCCCCCGGCACCCGCCACCAACACCGTACGATCGTCGAGTCGCAACCGGTCGGTGATCACGCCTGCCTCCTCGAGCGCACGCTCATTGCGTGGGCGACGGCGCGACTCTATAGAGCGGAAACGGGCCCAGGGGGAACACAATGACCAGCAACGACATCTCGGTGATCGATCGCTTCCGGCTCACCGACCGGGTGGCCACCGTGACCGGCGCGGGCAAGGGCATCGGTGCCGCGATCGCAGTGGCGTTCGCCGAGGCGGGCGCCGACGTCGCCATCTTGGCCCGGACCGAAGCCGATCTCGACGGCGTCGCCGAGGAGATTCGCCGCCGCGGTCGCCGCGCACTCGTCCTGCCGAGCGACATGAACGATCTCGCCGCGCTACCCGGTCTCGTCGAGCGCGTCGCTACCGAATTCGGCGGTATCGACATCGTCGTCAACAACGCCGGTGGCTCACCGTCGTTCCCGTTCCTCGACACCCGCGTCGAGAACCTCGAAGGCTCGTTCCATTTCAACGTGTCGGCCACGTTCGAGCTCGTGCGGCTCACTGTGCCTCACTTGCTGAAACGCGAAGGTGCCTCGGTGATCAACATCAGCTCGGTGGCCGGCGTCAAGAACACTCGCGGTGGGCTCGTCCACGGCACCCTCAAGGCCGCCGTCTCGCACATGACCAAGATGATGGCGGCCGACCTCGCGCCGCGCATCCGGGTCAACGCCATCCTGCCCGGCGCGATCGAGACCGCCGCCCTCGGGCGCTACCTGTCGAGTCGTGATCCTTCGATCCGCGAGACGATGCACGCGCGTACTGCGATGCGGCGCAACGGTCGCCCCGATGACATCTCCCCCGCCGCGGTCTACCTCGCGTCGCCCGCCGCGTGTTGGGTCACCGGCAAGCTGCTCGAAGTCGACGGCGGTGCGTCCGACGACTTGATCCCCAAGACGATCCCCGATCTCTGATGGCCGCGAAGAACGACGGCATCGAGATGGAGATCGACGGCCACGAAGTGCGCGTCACATCTCCGGACAAGGTCTTCTTCAACACGCGGGGCGAGACCAAGAAAGATCTCGTCGACTACTACCTCACCGTGCGCGAACCGCTGATGCGGGCGATGGGCGGCCGCCCGATCCTGATGCAGCGGTTCCCCAATGGTGCGTCGGGTAAGTCGTTCTACCAAAAACGTGTACCCGACGGCGCCCCCGAATGGCTGAAGACGACGATCGTGTCGACGCCCAACGGCACCACCTCGCGGGTCTTCGTCGCCGACGACATGGCCCACATCGTGTGGGCGGTCAACCAGGGCTGTCTCGGATTCCATCCGTGGCCGTACCGCGCCGACGATCCCGAGCACACCGACGAATTGCGCATCGATCTCGACCCGTCACCCGGCGTCGTCTTCGAAGAGGTACGACAGGCCGCGGCACACACGCGCGAACTATTCGATGAGCTCGGCATCGCGGGCTACCCGAAAACCACCGGTAATCGCGGCATCCACGTGTACGTGCGCCTCGAACCGCGTTGGGATTCCTACGAGGTTCGCTCGGCCGCGGTCGCGGTGGCACGCGAACTCGAGCGTCGTCACCCCACATTGATCACCGCCGCGTGGTGGAAAGAAGAGCGGGGCCGGCGGGTCTTCATCGACTTCAACCAGAACGCGCCGCACAAGACCGTCTTCGGCGCATGGTCGGTGCGGGCGCGCGCGGGTGCACAGGTCTCGACGCCGTTCGCGTGGGCCGACCTCGAGCACATCGATCCCGAGACCCTCACGCTCGCGTCGGTGCCGGCGCGACTCGCCGAGCAGGGTGACCCGTGGGCGACCATGGTCGACGAGCCCCAATCACTCGAACCGCTCCTCGCGATGCACCAACGCGACCGCGCCAACGGCCTTGCCGACGCACCGTGGCCGCCCGTCTATCCCAAGATGCCCGACGAACCCGATCGCGTCGCGCCCAGTCGCGCCCGCAAAGCCGCCGAGCCCTGACTCGCAGGCCGGCCCGTGGAGATTCAGCCCTCGACGACGCAGAGCGAATGGTCGACGGTATTGAGCGAATCAGGCCCGGCGGACGAGGCGACGACGATGTCTTCGAGTCGCGCCCCCCATCGGCCGGGGATGTAGATACCCGGTTCGATCGAGAACGCGTGGCCGGGCACGAGCGGCGTGGCGTTACCGGCGACGATGTAAGGATCTTCGTGGGCCTCGACACCGATGCCATGACCGGTGCGATGGATGAAGTAGTCGCCATAACCGTGCTCGGCGATGACGCGCCGTCCAATGGCGTCGACTTCTTCGCACGCGGTACCCACGACCGCCGCCGCCACCGAAGCCGCTTGCGCGCGCTGCAGCACCGAGTAGAGCTCGGCGAACTCGCTCGGTGGTTGGCCGATGTACACGCAACGTGTGATGTCGCTGCAATAGCCGATGCCGTCATCACCGATCATGGTGCCGCCGAAGTCGCACAGCACGACCTCGCCCTCTCGGATCACGCGCTCGCCGGCGTCGTGATGGGGGCTCGCGGCGTTGGCACCGGCGGCGACGATGGCGAAGTTCACGCGGTGATGACCCTCGGCGAGGATGCGCCGACCGAGATCGGCCGACACTTCGGCCTCCGTGCGGCCGACGAGCGCGATGTTGCCCTTCTGCAACTCCCGCGCGATGCGATCGACCCCGGCGGCGGCCGCGCGTAGCCGCGCGATCTCGTCCGCGTCTTTCACCGCGCGCAGCGACGACGTCACTGTCGACGCCCGCCGCCATTGCGCTCGCGGCAACTCGCGCATGAGATCGACGAGAAAGCGCGACCACGTCGTGTCACCGATGGCAACAGTCGCCGCGGATCCGACGATCGAGGCCACGATGGCGATCGGGTCCTCGTTCTCGCCCCACGGACGAATGGCGAAGACATCGGGACGCTCGCGCACCCTCGGGGCCTCGAGCCGCGGGACCACCAACGTTGCGTCGCCTTCTCGCGGCACGACCAACATGGTCAGCCGCTCGAGGGGCATCGCCTCGTAGCCACAGAAGTACGGCAGGTCGGCTCCCACCGAAAGGAGCAACGTGTCGACCCCCCTTTCGGTCATCGTCTGGCGTACGCGGGCCAACCGCGAGCGGAACATGTCTGCCTCTCTCATCGTTCACCTGACCGCGCCGCCGCGCTCTTGGCGTGATAGCTCGATCGTGTCAGCGGGCTCGCTTCGACGTGCGCAATGCCCAGTTCTTGCTCACCGATGCGGGCGAGCGTTGCGAATTCGTCGGGTGTCCACCAGCGCGCCACGGGCACGTGATTGGACGTAGGCCGCAAGTATTGACCGATCGTCACGATGTCGACACCGACGGCGCGGAGATCGGCCATGCATTCGGCGACTTCGTCGAGCGTCTCGCCCATGCCCACGATGATCGACGACTTGGTCGTGAGATCGGCGGCTTTGGCGCGGGCGAGCACGGACAATGACCGCGCGTAGGAAGCCGACGGTCGGACTGCTCGCTGCAATCGGGCCACCGTCTCGATGTTGTGGTTGAGCACATCGGGCCGGCTCTTGAAGATGAGCTCGAGCGCGTCGACATCGCCTTGGCAGTCGGGGATCAAGACTTCGACCTGTGTACCCGGGCAGCGGTCGCGCACCGCGTGGATGGTGTCGACGAACGCTCCGGCGCCGCCGTCGTCGAGGTCGTCGCGAGCGACCGCGGTGATCACCGTGTAGGACAGACCCATCTGCTCGACGGCTGCCGCGACACGGGCCGGTTCGCCAGGATCGAGCGCCAAAGGCTTGCGCGTATCGACGAGGCAAAAGCCGCACGCACGCGTGCAGCGATCGCCGTTGATCATGAACGTGGCGGTGCCGTCGTTCCAACATTCGTAGATGTTGGGACAACCCGCCTCTTGGCAGACCGTGTTCAGTTCGAGGCCGTGCATGATCGAGTTGAGCCGGCGGTACTCCTCGCCGAAGTCGACCTTGACTCGCATCCACTCGGGCTTGCGTTCGCGCAGGCCGAGACCCACACCCACACCCGCCTCGGCCAACCGTCCCCGCAAGCGCACGTTCGTCTCACCGTTGGATCGGCCGGCGGTGGATCGATCGAGCGCTTCGCCGGCGCCGCCCCCGCGCGAGAAGACGCTGAGGTCTTCGGGTCGTACCCGCCACGCCACATCGGCGCGTGTGACGGTGGAACCACCCCACCGGGCAGACGCCCGCGCTGCCATCACATCGACGACGTCTCGCATCGATACGTCGATACCCTCGCGAACGAGCGACGTGACCGCCTTGCCGCGTATCCCGCACGGCACGATCCAATCGAAGTAACGCATGTCCGGGTCGACGTTGAGCGCGAAGCCGTGCATCGATCGGCCTCGGCTCAATCGCACGCCGATGGCCGCGATCTTGCGCGGATGGTCGGACTCGGGCGCGACCCACACGCCGGGAAAATCGTGAAGGCGCCCGACGTCGCGCAGACCGAGATCGTCGAGCGCATCGATGACGAGCTGTTCGACGGATCGCACATACGCGACGGTGTCGGCCATGCCGCCGCCGCGTTTGCCCGGCACCCACAGCACCGGATAGCCGACGAGCTGTCCCGGGCCGTGATAGGTGACATCACCGCCGCGATCGGCGAACACCAACTGCGCGCCGACTTCGGCCGGATCGACCAGCACATTGGCGCGATCGGCCCGCACCCCCATCGTGTAGACGTGGGGATGCTCGAGCAACAACAAGTGATTGGCCGCCGATTGCGCGAACAACCCGTGCTGCAGCGCCAGCGCGTCGTTGTAGTCGACCGACCCGAGCCAGCGAACGTGCAGCGGCTCGACGAAGGCACGCTCAGGCGAGCTCTGCATCCCAGTCGTGCGTTTCGATGATCTCGCGGAGGCGGGCGAGGAAGGCCGCGGCGTAGGCACCATCGACCGCGCGGTGATCCCACGCCATCGCGAGTATGCCGACAGAGTGAATGCCGATCGATTCGTTGCCGTGGTCGTCGACGATGACCACCGGCCGCCGCTTGATGCCGTCGGTCGACAAGATGGCAACCTGCGGCTGGTTGATGATCGGGAACTGCATCATCGTGCCGTACTGGCCGGCGTTGGTGATCGTGAACGTGCCGCCGACGACATCGTCCGCGCTGAGCTTCTTCGACCGCGCCCGATTGGCCAGATCGACGATCTCGCGCGCGATGCCCCGCAACCGCTTGGTGTCGGCGCTCTGGATGACGGGTGCCAGCAGACCCTCGAAGTTGAGGTCGACCGCGATCGCGACGTTTATGTCGTGGTGCACGGTGAGCGCACCCTCACCGACCGACGCGTTGAGGTGCGGATACTCGTGCAGCGCGTCGCACAGCGCCCGCACGATGAACGGTAGGTACGTGAGGCTGAAGCCTTCGCCTTGCTTCCACGACTCACGGTGCGCCCGACGTACGCGCTCGACGCGTTCGTAATCGACCTCGACCGCGGTGAGTACGTGCGGTGACGTGTGCTTGGACATCACCATGTGCTCGGCGGTGCGACGCCGGATGTTGTTGAAGGGTTCGCTCGTCGAGCCCGTGCGCGGCCCCACGGGCACCACGCGGGGCGTCGCTGCCGTGGCCGCGGTGGGTGCGGGCGCATTCATTGCGGGCGAGGGTGTGGCGGGCGCAGGGGCGGCGGGAGCCGCCGGCACCGAACCCGCGGCCGGCACCGAGGGCCGCTGACCTTGGATGGCGCGCTCGACATCGGCGCGGGTGATGCGCCCACCGAGACCGGTGCCATCGAGGCTGGTGGCATCGAGACCGTGCTCGGCGATGAGCCGGCGTACCACCGGAGACAAGACGACGTCGTCGTTGCCGTTCGCGTCGCCGAACGGGGCGGG
>JBDTLT010000304.1:0-5910 GCA_039934635.1 Acidimicrobiales bacterium | reverse complement strand
TCTCGCTTGTCACTGGCGAAGCCCTGACCCTCCCGGCTCTCAAGCCAGAACCCGTCTACATCCTCACCCAAGAAGGCGGCGACGTCTTCGTCGAAGTCGACATGGCGTCCGAACGCGCGACAGTGGACGTTTCCGCGAGCCCTGACACCACGTAGCCAGAGGGCAACACAACGCCGTCTCCAGGAACTCCAAGACCGTCGACTGAATCGCCCGGGTGTATTGGCGTCCGGTGTGGCATGTCCTCGCTGGCGCAGTTGTTGGAGTGCGGGTTGTTGCGCGGGTCGTTCGTTCCGACGAAGGAAGCGGCTCGGTTGCGGGACTTGACGCGGTATCGGACGAAGCTGATCCAGCAACGCACTCGTGAGATCCAGCGGGTGCAGAAGTTGTTGGAGGACGCGAACATCAAGTTGGATTCGGTTGTCAGCGATGTGATGGGCAAGTCGGCTCGCGAGATGCTCGACGCGTTGATCGCGGGGCAGGCCGATGTGGAAACGATGGCGCAGCTGGCCCGTACTCGGATGCGCCCGAAGATCCCTGAGTTGCGTTTGGCGCTCGGCGGCCGTTTTGATGGTCACTATCGTGTGATGTTGAGCATGCACCTCGAACACATTGATCGGCTCACCGCGATGATCGGCGGTCTCGACGCCAAGGTGGACGAGTTGATGGGCCCTTTCGCTGAGCCGGCTACGCGGTTGTTGTCGATCCCGGGGGTAGGCAAACGAACTGCGGAAACGATCGTCGCCGAGGTCGGTGTCGACATGGGCCGGTTCGCGACGCCGGGTCATCCCGCGTCGTGGGCGGGGTTGTGTCCCGGCAACGACGAATCCGCGGGAAAGCGACGCTCGGGGAAGGCCCGCAAGGGCAACGAGGCGTTACGCACCGTCGATGTGCGAAGCGGCGTGGGCCGCGTCCCATACCCGCGACACGTACCTGGCGGCGCAGTATCGGCGGTTCAAACGACGCATGGGCACCAAGAGCGAAGGCAAGGCCATCTTCGCGGTTGCTCACACCATGATCGTGATCGCGTGGCACCTCCTCCACGACGACACCATCTACCGCGAACTCGGTGCAGACCATTTCGACAGGCGCCCAGACGGCGACGCCCGTAAGCGGTACCTGATCCGAGAACTCGAAAAGCTTGGCAACACCGTCACCGTCCAACCCGCCGCCTGACACGACACCGCAACGGTCGGGCCGTTCGGCCCGAGGGGGTACGCCCCAGACCCGCGCGCCCCAACGGCAGCCACCAAGGGAAGTTTCGTCTCAGAATTTGGAGCGACCGTGGAAGGCTGCCCCGCGCCGATGTTCTCGATCGACTCGCGGCGCGTGATGTGCTCGCGCATCTGAGCCTGCACGATTCGGCCGGATGGGCGACCTTGGAAGCGGTGGCCAACCACCCATCAGCCGACTCCAGCCACCAACGTGATGGCCGAGTACAGCTAGCGGATTGCCGTCGTCTGTCTCGACCTGAGCGAGCCGGCACTGTAAGTCACGAGCGACACGGGATATAGGTTCCGGCGCACGACCACGGCCAAAGCGGTCGCCGACATCGCTGACGCGTTTCGGGCGTTTGCCGATCCCTCATTCGCGCTTCGCCTGGGTCTCGCGGGTCGGGTGCGCGTCGGTAGCAGTTTCACCTGGACTCGACTCGGCGATCGTCTCGCGACCTTTGAACCGTACCGATCGCTCGCATTGGGTTGACCTGCCGCGCTATTCGGGGAGGCGCTCCCATAGCCGCTCGAGCTGCGGGCGTAGCCGGCGGAGCTCTTCGACGTGGGCATCGGTGAGCGCGACGAGCTTCGCCTCGCCGGAGCGAGTGAGCGACAGCCGCACCACGCGGTGATCGTCGGCGTCGGACTCCCGCTTGATCAGACCGGCGCGTTCGGCGCGGTCGACGAGTTCGACCGTGCTGTGGTGTTTCAGCAGGAGGTGAGCGGAGATCTGGCCGATCGATGGCGGGTGTCCGTGCCCGCGGATCGCCAGTAGCAGCTGATGCTGGGGACCGGTCAGCCCGACGTGCTTGGCCTCGTCTTCGCTCCACCGTAGGAAGCGGCGCAGACCATCGCGAAAGTCGAGGAGACGCTCGAAGTCGGCGTCGGTGAGTGCGGTTGCTCGGCGCGCCATGAGAACATATCGTACTACGATTCACTCGTGACACGATGTATTTCGGTGTCCTACATCCTTTGACTACGCGGACGGCCGGTATTCGATGCGACCACTTGAAAAACGATCGACGGTGACCCGGCTCCCCAGCGATGAGGTAATCGGCCCCGATGAGCGCGATCCCCTGAGCGAAGAGCAGGAACTCGCTGATTTCACGATGGGTTGGGACACCGTGCGGCTTGCGCCGCTGGCGGTGATCGTCGGCGTCCTCAGCTCATTCGTGGCACTGCTGCTCTTGAAACTGATTGCACTTGCAACGTCAATCGCGTACTTCCATGAGTGGGGCACGAGCCACGATTCGCCCGCCGGTCATTCGCTCGGATGGCTGGCGATCTTCGTGCCGATCGTCGGTGGACTCATCGTCGGGCTGATGGCGCGATTCGGATCCGAGCGCATCAGGGGTCACGGCATACCCGAGGCGATGGAGACGATCTTGGTGGGCGGGAGCAAGGCACAGCCGCGTGTTGCGGTGCTCAAGCCCATCTCCAGCGCGATCAGCATCGGTACCGGCGGCCCCTTCGGCGCGGAAGGGCCGATCATTCTCACGGGCGGCGCCGTCGGTTCGGTGCTCAGCCAATTCTTCCATCTCACCGCGATCGAGCGCCGGAGCTTGCTCGTTGCCGGTGCCGCGGCGGGCATGAGCGCTGTGTTCGGCACGCCGGTCGCCGCCGTCCTCCTCGGTGTCGAGTTGCTCGTGTTCGAGTGGCGCCCGCGTTCAATGGTGTTGATCGCCATCGCGAGCGCAGTCGCCGGAGGGATTCGCGTCGGCTTTGCCCACGCGGGATGGGTGAAGCTTGCGCCCCTGTTCCCGACGACCATCAACGTCTCGCCGGGGTGGGGGACCTTCGTCGGCGCGGTGGCGATCGGACTGCTGGGCGGCGCTGCCGCGTGGGTGTTGACGAAGGCGGTCTACGGGGCCGAAGACCTATTCAACAGGCTGCCGATCCACTGGGCCTGGTGGCCGGCGATCGGCGGCGCGGTGATCGGTGTCGGCGGGTTGATCGAGCCGCGTGCGCTCGGCGTTGGCTACGGAACGATCTCGGCTGAGCTCGCCGGCGAACTCGCGGCGTCGACATTGCTGACAGTGTTACTGGTGAAGCTCACGATCTGGGCGCTGGCGCTCGGGTCGGGAACGAGTGGCGGCATCCTGGCGCCGATCCTGATGATGGGCGCGGCCGCCGGCGGTTTGATGGCGCCGATACTCCCGGGCGGGTCGAGGGCGGCATGGGCGCTCCTCGGCATGGCGGCCGCACTTGCCGGCGTCACTCGCTCGCCGTTCACGGCCGTGATCTTCGCCGTCGAGTTGACCCATGACATCGATCTGCTGTTGCCCTTGCTCATCGCCAGCACCATCGCGCACATGATCAGCGTCCTGGTGCTCAAACGATCCATCCTCACCGAAAAGGTCGCGCGACGCGGGTTCCACGTGCTGCGCGAATACTCGGTCGGCGCCCTCGACGCGCTCTTCGTTCGTGACGTCATGGAGACCGATGTCGTCACCGTCGAGCCCGAGCGTCCTGTCGCCGCTGTTCACGCCGCGGTACAGAGGCGCGCGCTCGCGCGGCGACAGCGGATTCTCCCAGTGCTCGACGACGGCGAACGACTTGCCGGCGCGGTGCCGTGGGTCGACATCCTCGAGCATGTGGCTGCCGGCGATGGGCGGGCCACCGTCGGCCAGATCATGTTGCGCGACCTTGTCGTCGCCTATCCCGACGAGACCCTGCGCGATGTCGCGGACCGCATGGCCGCACGGCAGGTCGGCGTGCTCCCCGTTGTCACGCGCGGCGCCCCCGACCAGTTGCAGGGCATCATCACCCAGTTCGACCTGTTGGCGGCGCAACAACGAATCCTCGAGGAAGAGCGCCACCGCGAACGCGTCCTGCGCGTGACACCGCTCCCGCGCCTCGCGCGCCAGCGCAAGGCCTAGCAATTCAGCGATCGAGGAGCCGCTCGCGGGGTCGCGCCGAGGTGCACTCCGTCGCGGAACAGTCCGCGATTCCCTCCGCTCCTATCGTGCGTTATCTATTAGTTCCCGTGGTGGTCCATGAGTGTTCGAGGCCGTTTGAACACCAGGCTTACTTGGCCATCCGGACGCGGTAGAGCCGCCGCAAGCTCCCATCCTTGCCGTTCTTGTTGAACGAGCTGGCCCTCAAGAGTCCCATCTGAAACCGAGTTCGAGTCGATAACTACCACCGCGTGCTCAACATCGCTCATATCGCCAGTTTATGGCTTCCATGTGTCTCTCGCCACGCGTCGCTGCGTCATTGCGGACCCTTGCCGTGAGCGCCGGCGACTTAATTTGGTTGCGCCTCCGACCGGGCCAGAACTCAATTCTCATCGGGACTGTCAGACGCTCCCTTGTCAAGCGGGGTTCTGCCGTCGCGTTGTCATCTGGCGAAGGCCCAAACCAGCCCGTCCGGCATCGGCTCGACTTCGGCGGAAACAGGCGAATCAACAGCGTGCTCTACATCGCCAGCGTCACCCAACAACGCGACCGAGACGACGCCCGGCACTACATCGCCCGCAAAATCAGCGAAGGAAACACCCGCCGAGAAGCACGCCGCGCCCACAAACGCCACCTCGCCAACCGCAGCATTCCCACGCACGTGAACCGACGAGAAACACCGCCAACTACCGGGCTTCAACACACCGCTTGGTCCACCTGCCGTCGATCGAAGCGCTGGTAGCTCGCAACGTACAACGAGCGCCGCCGTGTACTCACGCTCAGGCGTCGTAGATGGTGACCCGATGGAGAATCCGCCGGGCCTGTCCGTAGTCGTTGACGGCATAGTGCATCGTGCATCTGTTGTCCCACAGCGCCGCGTCACCTGACCGCCACGTCCAACGCACGGTGAACTCCGGTCGCTCGGCGTGATCGAAGAGCATCTCGAGAACGCACCGACTCTCGATCGCGGTGAGTCCAACGATGCGTGTCGTCCAGCCTCGGTTCACAAACAGGGCCCGTCGGCCGCTGTGTGGATGCGTCAAGGCAACCGGATGTGTGCTCGTCCCGGTTACGCCGGGTCGGCCGTGCACAGCCTCCAGCCCATCGATGAACTCGCGCACGCTGGGTGATAGCGCCTCGTACGCCGCGTACTGGTTTGACCACAACGTGTCGCCTCCCCTTTCGGGGGCATCCTTCATCGCGAGCAACGAGCCGATTGGGGGCTGGGCGGTGAACGTCACATCCGTGTGCCACGCGTTCGCCCGATCCTCGCTGCGATCCGCGTCGAGGACGAGAATCTCGCCGTTCTCGCCCAACGCTTGATGCCCGCGATAGTCGTCTGCAGTCGCACTCGTAGCGGCGAGATTGCCGAACGCTCGACCCAACACGACATGTTGCGCGTCGTCGAGATGCAAGCCCGGAAAAAACAAAACGAGGTGCTTGTACCAAGCGTCATGCAACGCTGCAACCAGAGTCGCATCGACACCAGCAGATAGATCAATGCCTTCGACAGTTGCGCCCAGAGCCTGCGGGAGTGGCGTGACCTTGATTGCCATGGCGGCACACCTCTCGTGAGCGTCTTGTCGCTCGCGTTCACGCGACGGGTCTTTCTGCCAGCTGGCCTACTCATTGCGACGAAGGAAGTCAACTCTTCGGGAAGCGCATTGATCGTCACTGAACCGTCAGTCGGCCGCGGCAACGATTGCACCTTCGCGAACACCGCGGTCTTTCAGTTGTTCAGGTGCGCAACTCGCGATCGCGTAGCAGGACACCCTTGGTTGGGTACACCTGATTGAACAACT
>JBDTLT010000303.1:0-5977 GCA_039934635.1 Acidimicrobiales bacterium | reverse complement strand
GTGCTGCTGCTCGCCGACAAAGAGGCGCTGACCGCCGAGGTCGCGCAACACGCGGCCACACTTGACGCACTCAGTGTCGGCTTGTCCGCGGACACGACCAGTCTCGATCGGGCGATGACCGCGCTCCATATGTACGAAGCGCGGGAGGCGATCGAAGAGGTCGATGAAGCCCTCGCCCGCATGGAGCCCGATCGAGCTGGTCCGCCGCTGACAGCTATGAGAAGGGTCATCCAAGATGCCGCAACGTCGTGAAATCCGTATCCGCCGTGTGTACGACGATGACGACCGGAGCGGTGAGGACTACCGCGTCCTCGTAGACCGGCTGTGGCCGCGAGGCATCACAAAAGCCGACGCGGCGCTTGACGAATGGCTCAAGGATGTCGCACCGAGCACCGAGCTACGGCGCTGGTACGGCCACGACGTCGGTCGCTTTCGAGAATTCGCCAACCGGTACCGCGCCGAGCTGCGCCGACCGCCGGCATCGGCCGCCGTGGACCGACTTGTCGAGATCGCGCGCACGAAGACGGTAACGGTACTGACGGCGACCCGCGACGTCGAATACTCGGGCGCTCGAGTACTCGAAGCGCACATCAACCGCTGCGCAAAACGCTCCCATCGCCGCGCTCCCGCACGCGCGCTCCAAACTGCAAAGGTGGGTTCCGGATGAACCCCTATCGCTACCTTCGCCAGCTTCCCGACCCCGACGGCGGCGAAGTGCAGGAGTGGGTCGACTCTGTCGATGGGCTCGTCGATGCCCGCGGCCCGGCGCGGGCTCGCCGACTGTTACTCCATGTCATGGGGCGAGCCGCGGAGCTCGGGATCGGCGTCCCCGCGGTAGGTGTCACGGACTACATCAATACGATCCCGGTCGAGGACGAGCCCGCGTATCCGGGCGACGCGGATCTCGAGCGGCGACTCCGCCATTTCATTCGGTGGAACGCCGCGGTGATGGTCGCCCGCGCCAACCGTCGCCTCGACGGCATCGGCGGTCATCTTGCGACCTACGCGTCAGCCGCCACCTTGTACGAGGTGGGGTTCAACCACTTCTTTCGCGGCAAGGACGACGGCTTCGGCGACCAGATTTTCATCCAAGGGCACGCGTCGCCTGGCATCTATGCCCGAGCGTTCCTCGAGGGCCGACTCACCGAAGCCGACCTCGACGGGTTCCGTCGTGAAGTCGGGGGCGGCCTGCCGAGCTATCCGCACCCTCGGCGATCGGACTTCTGGGAGTTCCCCACGGTCTCGATGGGTCTCGGACTCATCAACGCCGCCTATCAGGCGCGGTTCAACCGCTACCTCCTCGACCGCGGCATTGTCGACACCAGCAATGCGAAAGTGTGGTGCTTCGCCGGCGATGGCGAAATGGACGAGCCCGAGAGCCTCGCCGCCCTCGCGATGGCGGGTCGGGAACGACTCGACAACCTCATCTTCGTCGTCAACTGCAATCTGCAACGTCTCGACGGTCCCGTACGGGGCAATGCCAAGATCATCCAGGAATTCGAAGGCCTTTTTCGCGGCGCCGGCTGGAATGTGATCAAAGTGGTTTGGGGCCGGGAATGGGACGGCTTACTCGCCGCCGACACCGATGGAGTGCTGGTCGACAAGATGAACGCGACGGTCGACGGCGAGTTCCAGAAGTACCGGGTCGAGTCAGGCTCCTACATACGCAAACACTTCTTCGGCCCCGACGAACGTCTGGCCGCGCTGGCGAAAGGTCTCTCCGACGACGACCTGCGCCGGTTGCGTCGCGGCGGCCACGATCCCCGCAAAGTCCACGCCGCGTACCGCGCTGCGGTCGACCATCGGGGCGCGCCCACCGTCATCTTGGCCAAGACGGTCAAGGGATGGGCGCTTGGGTCCGACTTCGAAGCCCGCAATGCGACTCACCAGATGAAGAAGATGAGCGAAGCGGAACTCAAGATGTTCCGCGATCGTCTCGAGCTCCCGATCACCGACGCTCGCCTGACCGAAGCGCTCCCGCCGTATGTGCACCCCGGGGTCAAGTCCGAGGAGTACGAGTACCTGATGGCTCGACGGCACGCGCTAGGTGGCGAGTTGCCACGGCGGGTAGCGCGCAAGCGGGTGCTCGACCTCCCCGCAGAGGCTCCCTATCGCGAGCTGCTGACCGGCACCGGCGACAAGATCGCGACGTCGACCACGTCGGCGTTCACGAGGCTCCTGCGCAACCTGATGCGCGATCCCGAGGTCGGCCGACGGGTGGTTCCGATCATCCCGGACGAAGCACGCACCTTCGGGATCGACGCGTTGTTCCGCAAGTGGAAGATCTATGCCGCGTCGGGCCAACAGTACGAACCGGTGGACGCCAGCCTGCTCCTCAGCTACCAAGAAGCAACCGACGGCCAAATCCTCGAAGAGGGCATCACCGAGGCGGGCTCGATGGCTTCGCTGACGGCCGCAGCAACTTCGTATGCCACTTGGGGCGAGCCGATGATCCCATTCTTCGTCTTCTATTCGATGTTCGGGTTCCACCGGCTCGGCGATCTCATCTGGGCGCTCGGTGATGTGCGCGGGCGCGGGTTCCTCCTCGCGGCGACGGCGGGTCGCACGACGCTCCAGGGCGAAGGCCTCCAGCACTGCGACGGTCACAGCCTCGCCTGGGCCGGTGTCGTCCCGAACTGCCGTGCGTACGACCCCGCGTTCGCGTTCGAAGTCGCGGTGATCATCCGAGACGGACTGCACCGTATGTATGGTCCCGACCCGGAAGACGTCTTCTATTACGTCACGCTCTACAACGAGACGTACCCGATGCCGGCAATGCCCGACGGAGCGGAGGAAGGGGTCCTCCGCGGTCTCTACCGGTACCGGCGTGCCCCGGAGGATCGCACCAATCATGTGCAGATCCTTGCCAGTGGCACGGCCATGCTGGCCGCCCTCGAGGCCCAGCAACTACTGGCCGACGAGCATGACGTGGCCGCGGACGTGTGGAGCGCGACCAGTTACCAGCAACTGCGCAACGACGCGCTCACCGTCGAACGGTGGAATCGCTTGCATCCCACCGAAGACCCGAGGCGAGCGTACGTTGCCGACGCATTCGCGGACGTCGTAGGGCCAGTGATCGCCGTCACCGACTTCGTCAAGGCGGTACCCGACCAGATCGCCCGCTGGGTCCCGCAACCGTTCGTGCCACTCGGCACCGACGGCTTTGGACTCTCCGACGCACGCGGCCCTCTCCGCCGGCATTTCGAGGTGGACGCCGCACACATCGTCGTCGCCGCCTTGCACGCGTTGGCGCAGAGTGGCGCCGTGAAGGCCGAGGTGGTCGCCGCCGCTATCGATCGATACGGCATCGACACCGAATCAGTCGATCCGAGAGACGCATGACGGGTATGTACGACATGGCCGTCACGGCTGGGAGACAGCGAGGAGACGGACATGCCAATCAATAGCTTCGCCGCGAGAGGACGACTGCAAGTCGGACCGACGTCCTATGAGATCTACCGCCTCGACGCACTCGAAGCGATAGCGGACGTGAACCGACTGCCGTTCTCGTTGAAGGTGCTCCTCGAGAATCTTCTGCGTCATGAGGACGGCGCTGCCGTTGCCGGCGCCGATGTCGAAGCTCTGGCCCGATGGTCGCCGGCGTCGGCTGGAAAACGGGAGATCGCCTTCGCTCCCGCCCGCGTGCTCATGCAGGACTTCACCGGTGTGCCTGCCATCGTCGATCTTGCCGCGATGCGAGACGCGATGGTGGCCTTCGGAGCAGATCCATCTCGGATCAACCCGCGAGTGCCGGTGGAGTTGATCGTCGATCACTCGGTGATCGCCGACGTATCGGGTCGACCCGACGCGTTTCGTCGAAACGCCGCACTGGAGTTCACCCGCAACCGCGAGCGCTACGAGCTGTTGCGTTGGGCGCAGGGCGCGTTCGGCAACGTACGAGTGATGCCTCCCGACTCCGGCATCTGCCACCAGGTCAACCTCGAGTACCTCGCTCGCGTGGTATTCGTCGACGCGGACCGGCGTGCATACCCCGACACGCTCGTGGGGACCGACTCCCACACGCCGATGGTCAACGGGTTGGGTGTGCTCGGATGGGGCGTGGGCGGCATCGAGGCGGAAGCGGCCATGCTCGGCGAGCCGCTCTCGCTCTTGGTGCCCGCGGTCGTCGGGGTTCGCCTCGTGGGGCAGCTCCCCGAGGGGTCGACGGCGACCGATCTCGTGCTCACGATCGCGGAGCGGCTGCGCAGCCACGGTGTGGTCGGTAAGTTCGTCGAGTTCTACGGTCCCGGCGTGGCCGCGGTGCCGCTCGAGAATCGGGCGACCATCGGCAACATGTCGCCCGAGTACGGCTCCACCTGTGCCATGTTCCCGATCGACGAAGAGACCGTCCGCTATCTCCGATTCACCGGCCGAGCGCCGGAGCAGGTGGCGCTGGTCGAGGCCTACGCCAAGGAGCAAGGCCTCTTCCTCGAACCAGGCGCACCCGACCCAATCTTCTCCGAGACCCTAGAGGTCGACCTCGCAATGGTGGTACCCAGCATTGCCGGCCCCGCCCGCCCGCACGACCGAGTGGCGCTCACCGAGGCCAAACGGTCATTTCGGATGGCGCTGGAGGCGAGCTCGGCGACGGCCGTGGCATTCCCGCCGCGTGGTCCGGACGAGGCTTCCGCGCAGTCCTTCCCTGCGAGCGACCCTCCGGCGTCGAACGCGGGCATGCCGAGACGTGCCGTCACTGTGCAACCAGCCGAGCCGTCGGCGGCGTCGAGCTTTGCCGCGATGCCCGAACGGACCAACCGTCCCACCAACGCGGTGCTTGCCGATGGTGTCGAGGTCACTCTCGACGACGGCCACGTCGTCATCGCCGCCATAACCAGCTGCACCAACACGTCAAACCCATCGGTCATGGTCGCCGCTGGTTTGCTGGCGCGAAACGCGGTGCGCCGAGGGCTGACGGCCAAGCCGTGGGTCAAGACGTCGCTCGCTCCCGGATCCCGCGTCGTCACCGATTACCTGGCCGAGGCCGGCCTCGTGGAGCCACTCGAAGCCCTCGGCTACCACCTCGTCGGCTACGGCTGTACCACCTGCATCGGCAACTCGGGGCCCCTTCTCGACGGAGTCTCGGAGGCGGTCGCCCACTCCGATCTGGCGGTATGCGCCGTGCTGTCGGGCAATCGAAACTTCGAAGGTCGCATCCATCCTGATGTCCGCATGAACTACCTGGCCTCGCCACCACTTGTCGTCGCCTACGCCCTCGCCGGAACCCTCGACATCGACCTCGAGCGTGAGTCACTCGGTGTGGGCACCGATGGCCAGCCGGTGCTTCTGCGCGATATCTGGCCGAGCGCGACCGAAGTGGCCGAGACCGTTCGCGGTTCCATCCGCTCGGACATGTTCCGCCAGAGCTACGACGACGCGTTCATCGGCGACGAGAACTGGCGCAGCCTCGATGTCGCGACAGGGACATCCTTTCGATGGGAGCCCGCGTCGAGCTACATACGCCGACCGCCTTTCTTCGACGGCATCGGCCGCGACCTCGAACCTGCGCGCGACATCGTGGGGGCACGTGTTCTTGCGGTGCTCGGAGACAGCATCACCACAGACCACATCTCGCCTGCGGGCCCTATCAAGGCGGACAGCCCCGCAGGTCGCTATCTGGGCGACCTCGGTATGGCGCCGTCGGATTTCAACTCGTACGGCGCCCGGCGCGGCAACCACGAGGTGATGGTGCGGGGCACGTTCGCCAACGTCCGACTGCGCAACCGTCTCGCGCCGGGCACCGTGGGTGCCTACACGACGCACTTGCCTGACCGCGAACCAATGACGATCTACGAGGCCGCAATGCGCTACCGCGACGATGGTGTCCCGCTCGTCGTGTTGGCCGGTGCCGACTACGGTGCCGGCTCTTCGCGAGACTGGGCGGCCAAGGGCACGTTGCTGCTCGGCGTCAGGGCCGTGCTCGCTCAGAGCTTCGAGCGCATCCATCGCTCCAACCTGGTCGACATGGGTGTCTTGCCGC
>JBDTLT010000302.1:0-6023 GCA_039934635.1 Acidimicrobiales bacterium | reverse complement strand
ACAACTCGATACGGCCGTTCGCAGTGGGCGTATTCGTCTTTGCGGCGATTGCCGCCTTCTGTGTGCTGGTGCTCGCCCCGCGGACCGATCAGCAGTCAAATACACGCCCGAGCGCAGCATGAGTTGACACCAACGCGACTGACGACACGCCGCGCTGCTACAACATGACTCGGGCCTGCTCGCGTGTCTTATCGTTGGGGTCCTGCACCGCGATTTCTGCGATGCGCGCGACCGATCCGTCTGGCCAAGCTTCGCGTGGCCATGTCGCGAGGGCACGCAGCGCGCCGTTGCGGTTTCTCGTGACTGGGCTTCTGAGCGCCGCGAGTACGACTCGCGGCGCCTTGCCCGGGCGTCCTTGGAGGTGACCGAGTACCGCGTCGACGCTCATATGGGCTTCGAAACCCGGCCCAAAGCCCATTTCATCTAACGCTCCCGTTGCTACGTCATCGAGCGGAAGTCGAGCTGTTGCGAGCGCGAGCAGTTCGTCCGAGCGTTCGGAATTCGACAAAGCAAGCGCGCGTTGCCACACCCATGGGTCGACGATGTTCACGTCGAGGCTCGCTCGATGCGACGGATACGCGTCGATGCCGACTCGCGGCGCGAGTCGGTCGGCGCGCCACACGAGGCTGCGATCTTGCGCCGCGAGCCCGGTTCGGACTGCGGGGTCCCACTTCGGCGCGGCGAGAATGTCTCTACAACGAGCGGCCGCCGTGCTGCGGAATTCAAGTGTCCAACCGCGACTCGCACGCTCGGTCCAGTCACCGTCGGCGGTGACGAATCGCTCGATCTCCCACGTTGCCAGCGCGTCGTCGACGGTTTCGGCGAGGGTCGACATGTGGGCAGTGAAGCGGTCGGTGGCCAGGGCACCATCAGCGTAGTCGTCGATGTCGGATGTCGGTCCGCCGTTGTACAGAGCGGTGAGGATCTCGCCTGCGGCAGTGAGTAGTTCGCGATCGGGATGTGGGACGGTGAGTTCAGCGGCGAGGTCGCCTGTCGTGGCGGCGAGGTACGCCAGGTACTCGTACATGACCGAGTTGCGAAAACCCTCGCGGAGGATCCAACGCTTGATCGTGGCATCCGATGTTGATGCGAGTCGCTCGACGAGTTGAATGCGTCCCCATCCGCGAACATGATGCGCGAGCGCGAACAGTTCGGGCTCCGCGGTGGTGAGTCCGTTACGGAACGCCACCGCGGCGAACAGCGTGAACTCCTCGTGCCGACCGAGCACTCGCACGATGTCCAACGTTCGCTCATCGAGTCCGACGACGCCGAGCAGTGCGATGCCGAGTTTGACCGGCTCGCGGTCGGGAACGGTCGTGCTCAACCACATGCCGAGGTCACGTACATCATCACGAGTGCTGCCCCGCTGGCGCAGCGCTTCGATGAGCGAGTCGATCACGTCGAGGGCGCGGGCGGATTCGACCGACGCGTAGAACGACTCGAGGTGCCGCCGAGACGCTTGGGCCATGGCAGCCGCGGCTGCGACCGCGAGGTGTTCGACGGCCGCCGCGCTCGCCGCGTCGCCACTCATGTGGTGGGTGCCAACGCCGTCGAGGGCTCCTGCAGACCATCCGACCCGCGTCGACTGCCGCACCTTGTCCTCGTCGGGCAACGTCTCGCCACCGGTGGTGAGACCAGGCACGTCCGTGAGCGCATGCGTGCGAACATGCTCGAAAATCGATCGCCGCTCGTGGATCTTTGGATATCGCTCCATCGGCCCAGTCTGGCTGGCTCGCCGGGACAGCGCGGCGAGTTATGTGGTGATTCAATGGTCGCCACTACGTGTCGGGAGACGGAAGTTGAGCGATGGCAACGATCGTGACGACAGCGACGAACGCGAGCGCGTCGACCTGGACCGCTCCTTCGTCAGATTGATCTGCCCGTTCACGTTTCCTCGAGCGATGGCGGCTGAGCTGATGGAACGCGCTGATCGGGCGCAGTGGAGCTTCGTGAAGGACGGCCTCGTATGGCAACCGACGAAGATCCATCTCTCCGACGTGAGCGGGAGCCTCACCGACTTCGTCAACAACCCAGATCGCTCGCGGGCGACAGTCGCAGGATGGCGGCTGCGGCCCGACGCGTTCGACAACGCGCGCGGACTGTCCGCCGGGGCGACCTGGTGGTTGCAGAGTCGGCCGTCCCCGATTTGCGTGCGCTGCCGGGCCGCGGAGCTCGCGATCTTCAGTACCGGCGTCGGATTCGTCTCGCTGGACTTCATTCCGCGTCAATCCCCCCGCGAGAGCGACATGTCGAGCCTCGCGCCTGATCGGGTATCGACCTGGGTCGAACTCTCCCACGATCTGCGCTACCTCGGTGGGGTTCAGTCGCGACCTTTGGTCGTCGAGCGCCGTACCGGCGGTGCACCTCACTCGAAGCAGAGCTGCTTTGCTGCCTTCGACACCAGTGCTCCGGTGGCGACTGGCGATGAGGGCCGGCTTCACCATTTGATCGACGGATTGCTGTCGACTCTGTCGCCCTCACCTCCCGCCGATGGCGTTCGTGTCGCGTCACCGCCGGTGGAACTCCGGTTGCGCAGCCGTTCGCACGCGTTCGTGAGTCTCTTTCTCGTCAGCGCGGCGGATCGACAGATTCGCGAGACAGTGCTTCGTCTGCGGGCGAACGCGAGATCGGGCGCGGACTTCGTCCCCTCCGAGAAAGATCTGAGGCTCGACGGCGAGGGCGTATATCTCCGTGCCGAATCAGCGTGGCACTACATGTCCCAGACAACGGCCGGGTTCGTCGGCAACGATCTGCCCGAGCGCGGGTACTTCGCCCAGGTTCCGAACGAATTCCGCCATCAATATCAACTCGGATTGCTGTTCGCTTTACAGCAACGTTATGCGTTGCTCGGTTTGGCCGAGCGCGTCAGCGACGAATGGCTGGAGCCCGACGAGAGCGATCGGGTCGCGGCGTTCCGCGCGATACAAGACGACCTGCATCATCTCATGGCACGAGGGATGCCGAGCGAGTTGCTCGAGCGTGACGGCCAGCAACGTTTCTACGCCTTCGCGCAACGTGAGCTTCGCGTCCCGGAGCTATTCGGTGACGTGCGAACCTCCGTCGCAGAACTGAACGACGCCGTTCGGCTGCGCTTCAGCGAGGCCCTTCAGGACCGCCAACACCGATTCGAACAGCGGGTATCAATCTTCGCGCTGCTCTTCGGTGTGCCGAGCCTGGCCTTGGCCTTCTTGGGCGTGAACATCCGCGGGGTTACGGCGCCGGACGCCATCCCGTTGTGGTTCGCCCTAGCGTTCCTGGTGTTCGCGTTCTGCCTCGGCGCGCTCATCGGGCGTGCAATCAGAGGAAGCCAGCAGTAACACGGAGCGTGAATCGCTTGGTGGCTACACTTTGGCTTCGCCGCACGCCCGAAGGATCGGTCGCTTGGATTCGTTGTGGACGAATGACATGACAATCGACCTCGCTCGCGCGTTGGTATCGGAGCTTGCTCCTGATGAGCTACCTATCTTTGAAGCGACCGCGCCTTCCTACGATGACGAACACATGGACTCGGTTCAGTTCGCGGACGGTCAGATCGGCTTCGGGGCGGACGTCGTCACCCTGTCGGTGATTGCGATACCGGTGGCGCGATTTGTCGGCAAACTCGTCGAGGCCATGGTGGTGGGTGCACTCACCGAAGGAGCCAAAGTCAGCCTGCGGGACTCCCTGAAGAAGCGGATGACGAAAGACAAGAGCCCGGCGGTCGACGCCCTTCCCGCCGAGGTCGTCCAGCGCGCGCGTGCGGCGGCCTTCGACCAGGCTGCAGCCCTCGGTCTCGAGCCCGGTCGGGCGCAGCTTCTTGCTGACGCGATTGCAGGCTGCCTAACGGTGACACCGCCGTCGGCCTGATGCATCTTTCTCCCAAGTCGCCCGCGGCGGTTGCGGCCGCTGACACATTCGAGATGCCGTCGGAGACTCTGCTTCGCTTCGTCGTATTGACGACCGGCCTCGTCTTCGCCGCGCTCTTCTTGGTCGAGTCGCTGTATTACACCGTTCACGCGGACAGTGAGCGCTTGCTGCTGACGCGATGCCGGGCAGTCGCTGCCGCAGTCGTCGATCCTTCCGATGCCGCTGCCCGCGAGACGGAGTGTCGCGCCCCCGCCCAACGAGATCGAGTGGTTTGGACGAGCGCAGTGCTCCCGCTCGTTGTCGTGGTGGGCGTAAGCGTCTCACTGGCATTGCCGTGGGCTCGCCGTCGCCGACGATCTCTGCGAGCGGTCCCCGAATCGCTGGCGGTCGTGCACGATCGTGTGGGCGTATTGGGGAGCCGCCTCGAGATCAGCCATATTCCTCGGCTGTGGTGGCAGCCACGGCGCGTCGGCGGTGCGGCGACGGCCTTCGGGTTACCGGGCCGACCCGAACTCGAGATCAGTCCCGGCACGGCGACGCTCGCCATCACCGACCGGTCGAGATTCGATGCGATCGTGGCTCACGAACTGGCACACCATCGCAACCGCGACATCGTGGTCGGCGCAGTGGCAGTGGGCTCGTTGGCGGCGTTTCTTGCCGCTGCGGTCGTTCCGTTCATGGTCGGATCGTTGTTGTCTGACGTACCGGTTCGCGTGGTCTTGGTTTCGTGGCTCCGCGTCGCGCTCGTCATTCTCGTGACCGCGCTCGTGCAGCGCGCCGTATTGCGCTCTCGCGAGCACGAAGCCGATCTCCGCGCGACCGCCGCGCAGATCGACATGGCGCCGGCCATGGCCGGTCTCACGGCCGGGAAACAACCGGCGGTGCAGCGTACTCGATCGAGAGCTCGGGTCTTCGGAAGCGGGTTGTTCGCCACGCACCCGGCCCCTGTCGATCGAATGGCGATCGTGTTGTATCCCCTGAACTCGCTCATACCGTCGATGGTGCAGTGCTTCGCCGCTGGGTTCTTCTGCATGCTATCTGTCCCGACGATCAGTCGTCTCGCGTCAGCGTGGTTGTCAGGAACCGCGTCGGTCAACGAGGGCATGCTCTGGGTCGCGGCGTTCTTCACCGCGCTCCTCGGTGCGTGGCTGGCCGTCGGTCTCAGGCGTGCGGCCGCGCTCGGTTCGTCGCGCGTGGTAACGACGATCGGCCCAGGATTTGCGGCCGGTCTCGGAGCAGTCACGGCCCTCGTCGCATTCGACGCGCCGCTCTATCAACAACTGCAGGTCTTTCCGGGCGGTTGGACAGAATTCCTCGCCATGATCACGTTGGTCGTTGCAATCACGGCTCTTGCCGGATGGCTTGCGATGGTCGGGCGGCTGGCAGATGACACCGGCCTTCGATCGGTTTCGCGGTACGCCACACCAGCCGTCGGTGCCATTGCAGCCGCGGTTGTGGTCGCCCCACTGGTTCGCACACTGTTCTTTGCCCGGATCACGGTGCAAGACGACGCTCCGGGCAGCGACAAGGTGGTCGCGTTCTTGCAGGTCCTCGACTTGAACATCGGCACACCGACCGTGATGGCGCTGATGCTCCTCGCGCTTACCGTCCCGCCGCTGTGCCTCGAGGTGGTGCTGCTGCGGCGGCGTCGATCTGCGCCGCTCACGGATCAGCGGCTTCTGCGCAGGTTCGTTGCCGTACCGGTCGGAATTGTCGCCGGATTGCTCGGCTTCCTCGCCTATCGAGTGCACGAAGAGCGCCTCGACAGGATTTCGACCCGCGAAGTTCGCCAGAGCTTCATGGTCGCGCCGCGGCTGGTGCTCGCCGGTGAATTGCACGTCGCGAGCGGCGCGGCGCTCGGGGCGCTCGCGATCGTTCTCTTCAATCCGCGCCGCCGTACGGGCAGTGCGCTTGTTGCGGCAGCCATTGCCGCGTTGGTTGGCGCGGCACTCACCGTCGCGTATCAGAACTCTTACGGACCGAATCAAAGCTGGACGCAGAGCGTCGAGACTGCTGCGCCGATCGTCGCGTTCGCCTTGATGGCGGCGCTGACCGTCACGATTCTGCAGTGGGTCGGAGTGGAGCGCATACCGGCGTTGGCGTCGCCGCCGTTGCTTGCGACGGCGGTCGTTGCAACGTTCGCGCTAGGCCTGCCCCTCGCAGCGTGGGTGTCCGCG
>JBDTLT010000301.1:0-6033 GCA_039934635.1 Acidimicrobiales bacterium | reverse complement strand
ATCTGGTGATCGCCGTTGAAGGTCGCGATCATGTTGCCCGCAGGTCCGGCCGCACCGATGGGTAGTGAGCGGTCGTCGTAGACGAGCGTCTGTGTCCCGGACGGATGCGAGAACGTTGTCGGCCGCGACGCGAGGTCGTAGCCGAGTGTCTTGGTGAGCCCACCGGAGGCTTGTTGTGTGAGGCGGCCGAGTTCGTCGTAGGTGTTGGTGACGGTGATGCCGCCTGGTTGACGGTCCTCGGTCAGCAGACCGCCGGCGTTGTAGACGGAAGTCCAGTAGCGGTCTGCGGTGTTGGGGTGCGCGGTGGTCGACGGTTCTCGTACGTCTTCGGGGAGTCCCCAGGGGTTGTACGTGGTGATGACGTCGTAGCTCGAGACGGGCGCGGGGTAGGTGGGTTCGGCTCCTGTGGGGAGGATCTCTATGGCGGCGTAGGACTCGGAGTATTCGTCGCCGGTTGTCCATGACCAACTGGTCGCCGACAGCGCCCCTGTCTTCACTTCTGTTTCGTGGCGGATGGTGACGCCGGCGGCGCCGCCGTAGCCGTTGCCGGAGGAGTGTGCGGTGGCGGTGTCGTAGAGCTCGGCCCATCCCGATGCCGGAGTGATTGGAGTGGAGGCATATTCGTGCATGCCGATCCCCGCGAGAGTCTCGGAGTTGGCGTTCGTCGAGGGCGACACGCTGAGGTTGACGGTCGCGGATCCGCCGGTGCCGACATCGCCGGCGCCGTGCACGACGGTGCCGACGCCGCCGTGGTTGGAGTAACGGTAGACCTCCATCGAGATCACGTACGTCGATCCGGATCCTGCGTTTACGGTGATGTTGGTGTTCGTTCCGTTCGCGGTTGCGGTGAAGATCGACACCATCGACTTGTTGCCGTTGGTATAGGTGTCGGTGGCGCGTTCGTTCCACGTCAACGATTGGGAGTCGCTGATGCCGAGGTTCGGCGTGCCGCCACCGGCGTAGGTGGCGACGACGACGAAGAGCTCTCCCGCCGTCGACGTGGCGTTGGAGACGGTGGCGGACGCATTGTTCGATGTCGTGCGGCTCACCAGCGTGCGCGTCGGTGTCGACCCGCCAGCCGGAGCGGTCAACGGGTTCACGTAGTACTCGTCGACGTAGACCTCGCGGGTCGCGGACGCGGTGATCGACATCGCGGCGCGCCCTGAGGTGTGCGTGGAGTCGGTCGTGGCGAGCGGCCACGTGGAGGGCTCGGCGGTGCCGTCGGCCCAGATGCGGGCCCGCAGCGTAGATCCATAGATTTGCATGCGGACGCGGTAGGTCGTGTTCGCACTGAACGTGAAGGCGGACGAGACCAAGGTGGTTTCGGTCGACGACGATGTCTTTTTGAGACGGAGCTGGTTCGCACCCATGTCGAATGAGACGAAGTAGCCGTTGGTGAGGTTGTGGTTGTTGGCCGCCCACGACGTCGAACCGCGCAGCCAGAGTTTCAGTTCTCCATTTGACACGCTCGACCCGGTCCGGACCGCGGCGACAACTTCGGCGTCGGTGTTCGCGGTGGTTGAGTCCCCTAGCGCGCGGGCCCAGCCGGTCGAGGTGGTGGCCTTCAGGTGTCCGGCGCCACCGGAGAGTCCGGTTGCGGTTTGGATGTCGACTGCGCCGCCGCTGTTCGATGACGTTGTCCATTTCGACGCCCACGCCGCGCCGTTGTTCCCGGCGAAGTCATCCTCGGCAACGGGTGCGACGTTGTTGCCGCGAGGGTCGCGTTGGCGGGTCAGATTGCCGGCGGCATCGTATCCGTAGGTCGCGGTCAACGACACGAAGCCGTCCTTCGGCTGAGTCGCTTGTGTGAGACGGTTCAACGGATCGTAAGTGAGCGTCGTGGTGTAGCCGCGTCCTGACGTGGCGGCAATGACGTTGCCGGCGGCGTCGTAGCTCTGCGTGGACTTGGTGACGAAGCTTCCGGCGGCGTCCGATGCCCATGCGGATTGGGAGGTTGCTCGGCCGGCCTGATCGTATTCGAAACGGTTTTGGCGGCCGAGTTGATCGGACACTCGGACCGGGTTGCCGAGCACGTCATAGGTTGACGTGACCGTCTTGCTCGCGGTGTCGGCGACCTGCGTGAGCTCGTCCGCCGCGTTGTAGGTGAGTGTGCTCATCTGATCTGGCCCCACTTGGGCGGGTAGTGCTCATCTGATTTGGCCCCGGCTTTGGGGGGTCCACCGGTGGGTGGTGTTCGTCGTCGACCGTGGGTGATGCCCAAGAGGTCGAAGGTGAAGTTGTACGAGCAGATCCGCAAGGCGAGCGAGCGTGATGGTTTGTCGGTTCGTGAGCTGGCTCGGCGTTTTCGTGTCCATCGTCGTGATGTGCGTCAGGCGTTGGCGTCGGCGGTGCCGCCGGCGCGCAAGTTGTCGGCGCGGCCGGCGCCGTCGTTGGATCGGTGGAAGCCGTTGATTGATGGCTGGTTGGACGCGGATCGTGTGGCGCCGCGTAAGCAGCGGCACACGGCTCGGCGGGTGTGGCAGCGTCTTGTGGAGGAGCACGGCGCGGTGGTGGGCGAGTCGACGGTGCGCCGGTATGTGGCTGAGGTCCGTCGGCGTATGGATGTGCCGCTCGTTGAGGTGATGATCCCTCAGCACCACCCGTTGGGCGAGGAGGCTGAGGTCGATTTCGGCGCGGCGAGCGTTTATCTCGGCGGGGTGTTGGTCGAGGTGTCGTTGTTCATCATGCGTTTGTCGGCGTCGGGTCGTGGCTACGCGCGGGCGTATTTGAACGAGGCGCAGGAAGTGTTCCTCGATGGTCACGTCCGAGCGTTCGACCACTTCGGTGGTGTGGCGCGCCGGATCCGCTACGACAACTTGAAAGCCGCGGTCGAGCGGGTGTTGAAAGGCCGCGACCGGATCGAGTCGGACCGGTTCATTGCGCTGCGATCGCATTACCGCTTCGATAGCTTTTTTTGTCAGCCTGGCATCAAAGGCAGCCACGAAAAGGGTGGCGTGGAAGGCGAGGTCGGCCGGTTCCGGCGCCGCCATCTGGTTCCGGTTCCACATGTGAACTCGATGGTCGAGCTCAACGAATTTCTCGCCGCGTGCGCAGCTCGTGATGATCAGCGTTTCATCGCGCAGCGGCGCATCACTGTCGCCGAGCACTTCGCGCTCGAGGCCGACACGCTTCGCCCGCTGCCCGCTGAGCCCTTCGACGTCACCGCGGTGAGCGCGCATCGGGTAGACCGCAAGAGCCGGGTATCGGTCCGTGGGTGTCTGTATTCGGTCCCGGCGTGTCATGTCGGACGCCGGGTCGATGTCCGCGTCGGCGCCGACACGATCGACGTCTACGCCGGAGCGGTCCTCGTGGCGCATCACCCGCGGGGGTGTTGAATTCTTTGTGTGAGGTGTCCCAACCGATATGGAGGACACTTTGAAGAAGTCGACTACTGAGAGTGAGTTCAAGACTGTGGCGAGGCCGTTGATCGATGAGGCGACGTTGGATCGTTTGATGGCGCAAGTGGAGGTTGAGGGCCTGGAGTTGTTGGGTCCTGATGGGGTGTTGACCGAGTTGACGTCGCGGATCATGAACCGGGCGATGGAGGCGGAGATGACGGAGCATCTCGGCTATGAGCAAGGCGACCGCGCGGGTCACGGCTCGGGCAATAACCGCAATGGCACGTCAGCGAAAACAGTGTTGACTGATGCGGGAGCGGTGCCGGTGAGGATCCCGCGTGACCGCAACGGCGACTTCGAACCGAAGCTGGTTCCGAAGCACAGCCGGCGCTTGGAGGGGTTCAACGACATCGTGTTGTCGCTGGTGTCGCGCGGTGTGACGACGCGTGATGTGCAGTCGCATCTCGCCGCTGCGTACAAGGTCGATATCTCACCGGAGTTGATCTCCAAGATCACCGACGCGGTGTTGCCGGAGTTGCGTGAATGGCAGTCCCGACCTCTCGATGAGATGTACCCGATCATGTACCTCGACGCCATCGTGGTGAAGGTCCGCACCGATGGCCGGGTCACGAACCGGCCGGTCTATATCGCTATGGCGGTCGACCTCGATGGCTGCAAACACGTGCTGGGCCTGTGGCTCGGCGTCGGCGACGAAGGATCGAAGTACTGGCTCGGGGTGCTCACCGAGCTCCGCAACCGTGGCGTCAACGACATCTGCATCGTGTGCTGTGACGGGCTCACCGGCTTCAGCGACGCGATCGGCGCGGTGTGGCCCCTGGCGATCGTTCAAACGTGTGTGGTGCACCTCATCCGCAACTCGATCCGGTTCTGCTCATGGAAGGACCGCAGAGCGGTAGTGCACGCGCTGAAGCCGATCTACAACGCGGTGAACGTCGACGCCGCAGCCGTGGCCCTCGACGAGTTCGAAACGAACTGGGGACACACCTACGGGGCGATCATCGACTTGTGGCGTCGGAACTGGGACCGGTTCATCCCGTTTCTGGATTTCGACCCGGCGATCCGCAAGATCATCTACACCACCAACGCCATCGAGTCGCTGAACTACCAGCTCCGCAAGGTCACGAAAACCAAAGGCTCGTTCCCGACCGACGACGCCGTGTTGAAGATCTTCTACCTCGCCATCGTCAACATCGGACACGAACGAGGCGGAGAGCTCGGCAGCCACACGCAGGGCTGGAAACAAGCACTCAACGCGTTCGCCATCGCATTCCCCGGCCGCATCCCCGACACACTCAACTAACACCTCACACAAAATTCTTGACAACCCCTCACCCGCGTGCCATCAAAGGCGACGAGGTCTTGGCGTTGGACCACTACCTCGAAGTGCTGGCCATCAAGACCGGCGCGTTTCCCGGCGCGACCGCGCTCGCTCGAGCGCGCGCCAGCGGCGCGTTCGGGTCAACCCATGAACAGCTCTGGCACGAAGCCCGCCGACGCCTCGGGGATCGTGACGGCACACGCTGCTTGATCGAGGTGCTGCTGTTGCATCGGACCATCCCCGCCGACGCGCTCATCGCCGGCATCGACCGCGCGCTCAACGCAGGATCGATCGACGCCGCAGTGATCGCGATCGAAGCGCGCCGCGCCGCGGAGCCAACAATCGCGACGATCGTGCCCATCGGAGAAGGCCTCAGCCGCTTCGATCGACCCGCCCCGTCCATCGCCCACTACGACGACCTCCTGGAGGCCCAATGACCAACAAGACCGACACAGCAGCAACCGCAGCGATCGCAGCAGCCACACGCGAACTGCGACTACCGGTCGTGCGCAGCGAAGCCACACGACTCGCCGACATCGCGCAACGCACACAACAGAGCTACCTCGCGTTCCTAGCCGAAGCCCTCGCCGCCGAAGTCGACGAACGCGTCGAACGACGCCGCCAACGCCGCATCAACGAAGCCCGCTTCCCGCGCACCAAACGCCTCGCTGATTTCGACCTCGACGCCGCACCAACAATCAACCCCGCGACCATCGCCACCCTCGCCGCCGGCGCCTACCTCGCCGCCGGCGAACCGATCGTGCTCCTCGGCGATTCCGGCACCGGCAAAACCCACCTACTGATCGGTCTCGGCATCGCCGCATGCGAACAAGGACACCGCGTCCGCTACGCCACCGCCGCGCAACTCGTCAACGAACTCGCCGAAGCCGCCGACGAACGACGCCTCTCCCGACTCGTGACCCGCTACGGACGCCTCGATCTGCTCTGCCTCGACGAACTCGGCTACGTCCAACTCGACGCCCGCGGCGCCGAACTGCTCTTCCAAATCCTCACCGAACGCGAAGAAAAAGCCAGCGTCGCCGTCGCGTCGAACCTCCCGTTCAGCGAATGGGGCAACGTCATCGCCGACCCCCGCCTCGTCGCCGCCATCGTCGACCGAGTCACCTTCAACGCCCACATCCTCGAAACCGGCACCAACAGCTACCGACTCCGCACCACCCGCACCCGCACCCGACGCAAAACCGCGTAAACAACGATCACCAATCACCACCAAGTGGGACCAAAACCAGCAAGCACAATGGGGCCAACCCGAGTTGACACACTCAATCGTCCACGACCCGGCCTCGCACTCGCGGCCGCGGCAACACCACCGATGCTTGTGCCACACCAGTCGCG
>JBDTLT010000300.1:0-6083 GCA_039934635.1 Acidimicrobiales bacterium | reverse complement strand
CTGCAGCTCGATCAGGCCTTGGCCTCCGTCGACGTGTCCGTGGGTCCCATCGAGGCCGCCGTGCCGGTCGTCGAGTCGGTCGATCCTGTTCGACGCGAGCGTCTGGTCAGCTGTGAGCAGTTCGGGATGTGGCGTCTCACGGGGCGATCGGCGTTCCCCGTGGGCGCGGTGGGCAAGGCGCGGGTCTTGGTGTCGCTCGATGGTGCGTCCGACGTGGACGACGACGGTGACCTCTACCGGCTGCGGCGCGGTGAGGTGCTCGTGCTTCCGGCCGTGGCGGGTGTCTGCTTCGTCCGTCCGGTCGGCGAGGTCACGGTGTTGGAGTTGTCGTTGCCCGAACGGGGAGCGGAGTGAAGCGGCTTGTTGTGTTCGATCTGGACGGGACGCTGGCCGAGAGCAAGTCGGCGATCGATGCCGAGATGGCGACACTGCTGAACCGTCTGCTCGATGTCGTTCGGATGGCGGTGATCTCCGGCGGCGGTTGGCGGCAGTTCCAGAAGCAGCTGATCTCTCAGCTCGGGTCCCCTGAGCGCTGGCCGAAGCTGTCGCTGCTACCCGTTTGCGGAACGAAGTTCTACGAGTACTCAACAGAATGGTCGTTGCGCTACGCCGAGGACCTCACCGTCGCAGAGAAAGCGAAGATCAACTCCGCACTGGATCAGGTGATCGGGTCGATGGACCTCGTGCCCGCGAAGGTGTGGGGTGAGGTCATCGAAGACCGCGGCAGCCAGATCACGTTCTCGGCGCTCGGCCAGCGGGCCCCGCTCGACGCCAAATCGACCTTTGACCCCGACATCACCAAACGCACCGCGATGAAGACGAAGCTGGATGCGCTGATCCCCGAGTTCTCCGTGCGGATCGGCGGAATGACATCGATCGACATCACCAAACCCGGGATCGACAAGGCCTACGGAATCCACAAACTGAGCGAGGTCTTGGCGATCGAAATCGGCGAGATGATTTTCGTCGGCGACGCGCTGTTCCCGGGCGGAAACGACCACCCCGCCATCGAGGCAGGCGTGGAATCGATCGCGACGCGCGACCCGAACGAGACGAAGCGACTGATCGAGGCGATGCTCGCCTGCGCCGGCGGCCTGCAGAGAGACATCAACGAACCGGGTGGAAAGCACCGATGAGCGGATTCACGTTACGGCGAATGGGGATGCTGATGGAACCCACCCCAGGTGATCCGCGCGAGGTCGAAGGGGTCCTCAACCCAGCCGCGGCGCGAGGCCCCGACGGCGAGCTGTACCTGTTCCCACGCCTGGTCGCACACAACAACTACTCGCGCATCGGCATCGCCCGCGTCCGCTTCGACGACAACGGTGATCCGTGCGCAGTGGAACGCGTCGGCATCGCGCTCGAACCCGATGCCGGGTATGAGCGCCGCCCCGGTGGCGGCGGCGGATGCGAAGATCCCCGCGTCACCTACGTCGAACCGTTGCAGCACTATGTGATGACGTACACCGCGTTCTCGGCCGCCGGCCCGCGCATCGCGTTGGCCATCTCGGAGGATCTGCTCCACTGGCAACGGCTCGGCCCTGTCACCTTCCTCCCCTACGAAGGGCTCGAGTTCGACGGGATCGACGACAAGGACGCCAGCGTCTTCCCGATCGCCATCCCCAACCCGAGCGAGCGGGCCGAGCTCGCAATCTTGCACCGCCCCCTATTCCCGGGCACGCGTCCTGAGGAGACCGTGCGCAACGGCTCACCGCGATCGGTTGATCTCGACCGGGAGAGCATCTGGATCTCGTACCGTCCGATGCACGTCGACCGCAGCGAACGAGGGGAGATCGGCCGGTTCACTTCGCATCATCGCCTCGCGACGCCGGTATCACCGTGGGAACGATTGAAGATCGGCGGAGGCACCCCGCCGGTGCTCACCCGCCACGGATGGCTGATCGTCTACCACGGCGTCGCCGACATGTCGGACCCGGACACGGGCGCATCGGTGCTGCGCTACTCAGCGGGCGTGATGATCCTCTCCGAAGATCACCCGCAGAAGATTCTCTACCGCTCCGCGCACCCGGTACTCGCGCCCGAAACGCCACACGAACGCTCGGGAACGATTGCCAACGTGGTGTTCCCCACCGGTATCGATCGGCGCGACGACCTCGGCCAACCCAATCGTTTCGACGTCTACTACGGCATGGCCGACCGCCGCATCGGCGTCGCCCAGCTCGACATCCCCAACGTCCTCCCCGACTTCCTGCCCGACGGCGCAGCGACAGAACCGGCGCACACGGTGTGACGATGCGGTTGTTGATCCTGCGTCACGGCGAGACCGAGTGGACGCTCTCCGGGCGCTACACCGGGTTCACCGACCTTGCGCTGACCGCCGTCGGCCGGACCGAGGCCGGCGCACAACGATCGACGCTGACGCGCCTGCTGGTGGGCGACACGCCACTCGTGATGGTCAGCCCGCGCCGACGGACCATCGAAACGGCGGATCTCGCGCTGCCCGGTTACGACCGAACCATCGAGCCGCTCCTGCGGGAGTGCGACTACGGCGACTACGAGGGCCTCACATCAGATGAGATCGAGGCCCGGGCGCCCGGTTGGGACATCTGGAACGACGGCTGCCCAGGTGGCGAGACCACCGACGCCGTCGCGGCCCGCGCCGACCAGTTCGTCGCCAAGATCCGCGCAACCCCGGGGCCCGTCGTCGCCGTGACGCACGGCCACATGAGCAGAATCCTGGCGGCTCGCGCGGTCGGCTTGCCCGCACGCTGCGGTGGTGCCCTCGGCTCGGACACCGGCTCACTCTCGATGCTCGAGGACCATCGCGGTCGCCCGGAGTTGACCCTGTGGAATCTCGTTCCCGGCGACCCCAAGACCTGAACGTGGTGGCAGCCCGCTCGGCTCAGCCGGGTCGCGATGGCGAGCCGCGTCGCCGCAGTTAGCATCGCCACGCCGGACGCCACGAGCGGTCGATTCGGCCTTGCTCCGGACCTCGGCAACTCCGCTTCACAGCGGAAGCGAGAGGTCTGCAATGTCGAACCACAACGATGGTGCCCGCGATGACCAACGAGCGATGGGCGGAGTCGCCACGCTCACTGCGCTCGACCCTGGGCTGCGAGAGCGAATAGACGCCTACTGGCGGGCCGCCAACTATCTCTCGGTCGGGCAGATCTATCTGTACGACAACCCGCTGCTGCAGCGGCCGTTGGAACTGTCGCACGTGAAGCCGTTGGTGGTCGGGCACTGGGGTACGACCCCGGGCCAGAACTTCATCTACGTCCACCTCAACCGGGTCATCTGCGAACGCGACCTGAACATGTTCTATGTCGCAGGTCCGGGCCATGGCGGCCCGGCCCTCGTCGCGAACACGTATCTCGAGGGCACCTACAGCGAGGTCTACCCGAACATCAGCCGCGACGAGGCCGGCCTGCAGAAACTGTTCAAACAGTTCTCGTTCCCCGGTGGGATCTCGAGCCACGTCGCACCGACGACGCCGGGCTCGATCCACGAAGGTGGCGAGCTCGGCTACTCGCTCAGCCACGCGTTCGGCGCCGCGTTCGACAACCCCGACCTGATCGTCGCGTGCGTCATCGGCGACGGCGAAGCAGAGACCGGACCGCTCGCCACGGCGTGGCACTCGAACAAGTTCCTCGACCCGATCACCGATGGTGTGGTGCTCCCGATCTTGCACCTCAACGGCTACAAGATCAGCAACCCCACGGTGTTGGATCGCATCGGGCGCGACGAGCTCGACCAGTTCCTCCGCGGGTGCGGGTGGACGCCGCATTTCGTCGAAGGTGACGACCCCGACACGATGCACGATTTGATGGCCGCCACCTTGGATCGTGTCCTCGACGACATCGCGGAGATCCGGCGTGTTGCGGGCGATCGGCGTGACCCCCCAAGGCCGCGTTGGCCGATGATCGTGCTGCGCTCACCGAAGGGCTGGACCGGCCCGAAGGTCGTCGACGGCCTCGCGATCGAGGGCACGTTCCGCGCCCATCAGGTGCCGCTCCTGGTCGACGCCGATCATCCTGATCATCTCGCGCAACTCGAAACATGGATGCGCAGCTACCGGCCCGATGAGCTGTTCGACGCCGCCGGACGCTTGCGCGAGGACCTCGCCGAGCTGGCCCCGAAGGGACCGCGGCGCATGGGTGCGAACCCGCACACCAACGGCGGTCTGCTGCTGCGGGAGCTCGACATGCCCGACTTCCGTGTCCATGCCGTCGACGTGGCCTCGCCAGGCAGCGTCGACGGCCAGGACACGATGGTGCTCGGCTTCTTCCTCCGCGACGTCATCGAGGCCAACTCCACCGCTCGCAACTTTCGCGTGTTCGGGCCCGACGAGACCCTCTCGAACCTGCTCGGCGCCGTGTTCGAAGTCACCGACCGGCAGTGGGACGCACAGCGGATCGATGGCGACGAGTTCCTCGCACCCGCCGGCCGGGTCCTCGATTCGATGCTGAGCGAACACCAGTGCGAGGGATGGCTCGAGGGGTACCTGCTCACGGGACGCCACGGCCTGTTCAACTGCTACGAGGCGTTCATCCACATCATCGACTCGATGTTCAACCAGCACGCCAAGTGGCTCAAAGTCACCGCAGAGCTGCCGTGGCGCGCCAAGATCGCGTCGCTCAACATCCTGCTCGCGTCGCACGTGTGGCAACAGGACCACAACGGCTTCACCCATCAGGACCCCGGTTTCCTGGACCACGTCGTCAACAAGAAGGCCGACATCGTGCGGGTCTACCTTCCGCCCGACGCGAACTGTCTGCTGTCGGTGGTGGATCACTGCCTCCGCAGCCGGCACTACGTGAACGTCGTCGTCGCCGGCAAGCACGCGCTGCCGCAGTGGCTCACCATCGACGAAGCCGTCGTGCACTGCACCGAAGGCCTCGGCATCTGGCAATGGGCCAGCAACGACCAGGGATCGGAACCGGACGTCGTGATGGCGTGTTGCGGTGACACCCCGACCCTCGAGGTCCTCGCCGCGGTCTCGATCCTGCGCGAGCACCTCCCAGCGTTGAAGATCCGGGTCGTCAACGTCGTCGACCTGATGCGCTTGCAGCCGGCCAGCGAACACCCGCACGGGCTCAGCGAAAAGGACTACGACTCGATCTTCACCACCGACAAGCACATCATCTTCGGCTTCCACGGCTACCCGACACTCGTCCACCGGCTCACGTACCGGCGAACCAACCGCAACCTGCACGTACGCGGGTACAAGGAAGAGGGCACGATCACCACCGCGTTCGACATGCGAGTGCAGAACGATCTCGACCGGTTCCACCTCGTGCAGGACGTGATCGACCGGCTCCCCCACCTGGGCGCCGACGGCGCCTATCTGAAGCAGTCGATGCGGGACAAGCTCATCGAGCACAAGCTCTACATCAATGAACACGGTCACGACATGCCCGAGATCGTCAACTGGCGATGGGGCCAGCCGCGATGAGCGCGACCACGGCACCGCGAACCGACGACGGGCCCGATCTGCAGACGATGCCGGTCGCCAAGGTTCTCGAGGCACTGGACGCGACGGCTGACGGGCTGTCGCAGATCGAGGCGAAAAAGCGCCTCGCCCAGTACGGCCCGAACGAGATCGAAGAGCACGCGACCAACCCGCTGCTCAAGTTCCTCACCTACTTTTGGGGTCCGATCCCGTGGATGATCGAGATCGCCGTGGTTCTCTCGGCCGCGGTCGGCCACTGGCCCGATTTCTTCATCATCTTGATCCTGTTGGTGTCGAACGCGACCGTCGGGTTCTGGGAGGAACGTCAGGCCGGCAACGCCATCCAGGCTCTCAAAGCCAACCTGGCCGTCACCGCACGAGCACGCCGCGACGGGACATGGACCACACCACCGGCCCGTGATCTTGTCCCCGGCGACGTCATCCGCCTCCGCCTCGGAGATATCGTCACCGCCGACGCGCGGCTGCTGGACGGCGACCCGATCGAGGTCGACCAATCCGCCCTCACCGGGGAGTCGCTGCCCGCCACCAGAGAGTCCGGCGACGCGGTCTTCTCGGGTTCGATCATCCGCCAGGGCGAGATCGGCGCGCTGGTCTACGCGACGGGTTCGAACACGTACTTCGGCAAGACCGCCGAGCTCGTTCAAGATGC
>JBDTLT010000299.1:0-6152 GCA_039934635.1 Acidimicrobiales bacterium | reverse complement strand
GACCGCCATCGCAATCTCAGCTGGTTCATGATCGACGCGACATCGCCGGGCATCGACGTGCAACCGCAAGTGTTGTTGAGCTCGATCGGCGAGGGCGAAGGCGACGTCGGCAACAAGAACACCGTGTACTTCAACGACGTGCGCATCCCCGCCGAGAATCTCGTCGGCGGGCTGAACAACGGCTGGCCGGTGGCGTCGACGCACCTCGAACTCGAGCACGGCGCCATCGGCAGCATCGGCCGTGATCGCATTTGGCGCCGCTTGATCGACTATTGCACCGCCGAGGTGCGAGACGGCGAGCGTCTCATCGACAACCCTGACGTCCGCGACAAGCTCGCCGAGATCTACGAACGGCTCGAGTCCGTACGTCTGCTCGCGTTGCGCAACTTTTGGATGGTCGCCTCGAAGAGCAAGCGCAGCTACGAAGGCTCACAGTTCCAGTACGTCAAGAAGACAACTGGTCTGTGGCTCACCAAAGCCATTCTCGAGATCATCGGTCCGGCGGCGCTCGTCGACGACGAGATCTGGGGTGCGATGAACGGCTTCGCCGAGGAACAACAGCGCGAAGGCATCGTCGGTATGCACCCCGGGGGCACGACCGATATCGGCCGGCTCATCATCGCCCGCCGGCTCGGTCTCGGAAAACGCGAGGCCGAACGGGCCGGAACCCTTCACCAGTAGAGGCTGTCGACACCAGTGGATCTTGCACTCAGCGAATCAGAGGACCTCATTGCCGGCGCCGTGCGGCGTTTCGTCGATCGCGACGCGACCCGCGAGGCACTCGTCGAGATCTCCGAGGGCGACTCGCCTTCGCGACCCGACTGGCACGCGAAGATGGCCGATGCCGGCTGGCTCGCCATGTTGGTCCCCGAAGCGTTCGGGGGTGGCGGTGCGACGTATCTCGAAACCGCGATGGTGGCCGAAGAGCTCGGGCGCGGGCCGGTGCCCGGGCCGTGGCTCATGTCGAGCGTCGTCGCCGCAGGCATGCTGCGCGCGGCGCGACCCAGCGACGCTCGTTCGTCATTGTTCGAAGGCATCGCGTCGGGTGCGGCGGTGGTCGTGCCGTTGCTGCGTCTGCGCGGGGCCGCCGGTGATGATGTGGTGCCGGCCTCGGTTACGGCCGAGGTGGCCGGTCCGCAGTTGGTGTTGCGCGGTTCCGTACCGTTCGTTCCCAGTGCGGGCACGGCGACGCATCTGCTCGTGGCGATCGGGCGCGCCGACGACGGCGCCCATCGTCTGGCGGTGGTACGGAGCGACGCCGATGGTGTGCGCACGCGCCGTTTGCATGGGTTCCTCGCGTGGAACGACGTCGTCGAGTTCGACGGCTGCACGATCGCGCCGGCCGACGTCATCGAGTTGCCCGAATGGCATATCGACAGCGCGTCCATCTACCCGGCACTCGCGCTGACCGCGGCCTATCAAGTCGGTGGTTGCCGCGAATTGCTCGAACGGAGCATCCGCTATTCGAACGAGCGGGTGCAGTTCGGTCAACCGATCGGCCGATTCCAACGCGTGCAGGACCACATCGTGCGGTTGCTCAATGCCTGCGACACCGCGCGCTGGACAACCTACGAAGCGTTGTGGCGGCTCGATGCCGGTAGGCCGGCGGGGGTCAGCGTGCACCTCGCCAAGGCGCTCGCCACCGATGGGTACTACGAAGCGGCGAACGCCGCCCACGAAGTGCATGCGGGCATCGGGAGCGATCCGAAGTTCGGCCTCTCGTTGTTCTCGCAAATGTCGCGTACGTTGCATGACTTTCTCGGATCGCCCCGAGCACACCGTCGGGCGATGATGAACCATCTCGAACAGGAAGACTGACATGGCGGCGCCGCACGACCAAGACGTCGACGTTTTCCGCGACCAGACGCGGGCATGGCTCGCGGCGAACATGCCGCGCGCGCCGCACGATCGGTACGTCGAAGAGCAGATGGGCGGCGACGGTGTGCGGGCCCGCGAGTTGCAACGGCGATTGTTCGATGGCGGCTATGCCGGTCTGTGCTTTCCTGTCGAATACGGTGGCCAAGGTCTCTCCTACGAGCATCAACTCGCATTCAACGACGAAACCGGGCCGTATGAGATGCCCATCGTGTTCAACATCCCGACGTTCACGATCATCGCGCCGACGATCCTCGAATTCGGCACCGAAGAACAACGCCAACGTCACCTTCCGGCGATTCTCCGCGGCGACGAACTATGGGTGCAGTTCCTCTCGGAGCCATCGGGCGGGTCCGACCTCGCGGGGCTCGTGACCAGAGCAGAACGAGACGGCGAGACGTTCGTGCTCAACGGCTCAAAGGTGTGGAGCAGTGGCGCACACCGAGCCGACCACGCGCTGTGTCTCGCCCGTACGAATTGGGACGTACCCAAACACGACGGCCTGACGATGTTCCTGATGGCGATTCACCAACCCGGCGTCGAGGTGAATCGCATTCGTATGTCGAACGAGAGCCACGAGTTCTGCCAGGAGTACTTTTCCGACCTTGCAATCCCGGTGCGCGACGTACTCGGTGAGGTCGACGGCGGTTGGACGGTCGCGCGCGAACTGCTCGGTTACGAGCGCTCGGCTATGGCCGGCTCGTCGCCGTACCAGAGCGGCATCAGTTCGCGTAGCAGCGTGGACCCGGTGCAGGGCCTCATCCGGTTGGCGCGCGCTACCGGGCGCACCGACGATCCGCGTGTGCGCGAGATGATCGGTGAGGTGTGGGCCAACGAGGCCGTACAACGCAGCCTCATCGCCCGCGTCGGTGCCGCCGTCGAATCACGACGACTTCCTCCCGATGCCGGTTCGCTGACGCGACTCAGCGCCGCCACGAACCGCGAGCGCATTGCCGACATCGGCCTCGCCATCGCCGGCGCGGCGGCCGCGAGCGCGGGCGACGACGACTTCGCGGGCGAACAGGGTGTCGCGTTTCTGATGCGGCAGATGGGATCACTCGGTGGCGGCAGCAGCGAGATGCAACGCAACCTGATCAGCGAGCGCGTCTACGGGATGCCGCGCGAACTCGCGGCCGATCGCGGAAAGCCCTTCCGCGAGGTTCGTCACAACTGAACCGTCGAATCAGCCGTTCACTTTGGCGATGACTTCGTCGCCGAAGCGCTTGCACCATTCGGTGAAGTCTTCGGGGAGTAGGCGCGTCTGGTCGCGGGTGCGCATAGCCGGGTCACTTCGGGGGCCGAGCACCACCCGCGTGGCACCGATCTCTGCGCAGCGTTGGATCGACTCGAGATCGACGCCGAGATGCGACGTCACCTCGAAGGGCTCGTCGGTGCGGCCGGCGTCGCGACGCGCCTGCATCACGGTGTCGTAGCGTTGCTGGAACGTGTCGAAGGTCTTCGACCCGACTTCTACCCACCCATCGCCGAGCCGGCCCGCTCGACGCAGTGCAGGCGCGCTGTGCCCGCCGAGTTCGATCGGGATGCAGGGTTTTTGCAGGCTCTTCGGTTGGAACTTCACTGGGCCGAAGTCGAAGAACTCGCCATGATGTTCGATCACGTCTTCGGTCCACAGCCGGCGCAGTAGTGGCACCATCTCGTCCATGCGCCGGCCGCGGTCGGCGAAACTGAGGCCGGTGTACGTGAACTCCTCCTCGAGCCACCCGACGCCTGCACCGAGGGTGACGCGACCGTTGGAGATGCGGTCGAGCGTCACCACCGACCGCGCGGTCATGAACGGATGGCGCAGCGTCAACACGTAGATGTTGGTGGCCAGCCGGATGGTGGTCGTCACGCTGGCTACGGACGCGAGCACGACCCAAGGGTCGTACATCGGCGTGTCGGGCGACATCACCGAAAACCCCGTCTCGGAATAGGGGTAGGTCGGTGGCATCTCCGCGGGGAGCACGAGATGCTCGGGCATCCAGATCGACTCGAACCCGCTTGCTTCCGCAACTTGCGCGATCGCCGGGTAATGCCGCGGGCTCACGCCCAACATGGGAAGTCCGAACTTCATGAATGCAGCCGCCTATTCCGTGATGCCGAAGCGCTCGAGACCGAACGCGGTGATGGCGTTGCCCCGCACGAGCTTGTAAATCTCGTCGTCATCGAGGCCGGCCTGCTCGCAAATCTTGGTGAGCACGGCCTTCGACTCGGGGAACGTCGTGTCGGCGTGCGGATAGTCGGTCTCGAAACAGATCTGGTTCATGCCGATGACGTCCCGGTTTCGCAGGCCGGTGGCATCGTCGAAGATGCAACCGTAGACACGACCGGGGATGTAGGTCGTCGGTGGTTCGGGCAGCCACGTACCGAAGCTGTTGTTGCTGCGCTCGAGCCACAACTTGTCGGCTCGTTCCAACACGTAGGGCATCCAACCGACCTGGCCCTCGCTGTACGCGATCGTCAGCTTCGGAAAGCGAACGAGCGTGCCGGAGAAGAGGTAGTCGCACAGTGAGCCCATGGCATTCTGGAACGTGAGCGTCGAGCTGATGATGTACGGCGCGTCGGGCGCGGTGGTCGGTACTTTCGACGACGAGCCGATGTGCATGCACACCACCGTCGCTGTCTCCTCGCAGGCGGTGAAGAACGGATCCCAGTGGTGGTTCTTGTCGTGGATCGACGGCAGGCCCAGCGGGTGCGGATTTTCGGGGAACGTCACCGCGAAGCTTCCCTTGGCGGCACATCGCCGCACCTCGGCGGCGGCGAGATGCGGGTCCCACAGCGGCACGATGGTGAGCGGTATGAGTCGACCTCGCCCGTCGCCGGCCGACCACTCGTCGATCATCCAGTCGTTGTATGCCTGCACGCACAACAGTGCGAGCTCTTTGTCCTGGCGTTCGTAGAACGTCTGCCCGCAGAAGCGGGGCAATGTGTTCGGGAAGCAGATCGCCGCGTCGACATGGTTCGCATCCATATCGGCCAGGCGCTCGCGCTGCTTCCAGGTGCCCGGCCGGATCGCGTCGTAGTTGGTGACGGCGAACGCGAGTTCGTCGAAATCGACGGCCGCGTGCGGTGTCATGAGCGGCGACTTGACGTCGTCGTAGTGCCAGACGTCGGCCCAGTGGCCGTCGTCGGATTCCAACCAACCCACTCGACCGTCGTCCCCGCTGTGTACCAGCTTCTTGCGCACGACGCGCGGCCATCGGTCTTGAAAACGGGCGGGCAGACGCGACGTCCAGAGGTCAGGGGGCTCGACGACGTGGTCGTCGACAGAGATGATTCGCGGCACGTCTTGCATGGTTCTCCTCGTTGTTCGTTAGTGCGTCGCGACGGTGTCGGTATCGCGGCCCGAGCGCAGCAGTGTTCCCGCAAGTGCTCCTGTTGATTGCCCCTGCGCGATGGCCTCGACACCATTCACGAGCACGTGCTCGATACCAGTCGACCCAGAAGTCAGCCGCAGACTGTTGCCCGGCAGGTCGCTCACGCGCCGAGCGGGCTCGCTGCCGACGGTATCGGGATCGAACACCACGAGGTCGGCGAACGCGCCGGCAGCGAGACGCCCGCGATCGCGCAGGCCGAAAAGACGCGCCGGTATGTCGGTCATCAGCTGCACCGCGCGCTCGAGCGACACCAACTTGCGGCCGCGAAGCGAATCTGCGAGGAACCGCGTCGGGTAGGGAGAACCCAGCATGCGATCGAGATGTGCGCCGGCGTCAGAGCCGCCGAGCAACACATCTTCGTTGCTCCAAAGATCGCGGCGCACGGCCCAGTCGGCGTCGGTATCGGACATGGGCAGCGGCCAGAGCACCGTGGTGAAGTTGTCGGCGATGACGATGTCGACGATCGCGGCGAAGGGGTCGATGCCGCGCTCGCGCGCGATGTCCGCCACGAGCCGGCCTTCGAGTGGCTGGTTCTCTGCCGCCGCTGTGGTGCCGATGACGTAGCTGGCGAAGTTGACGCGATGTTCGAACGGCGTGCCCTGCGCGTTCGCGAACAATCGGGCGCGAACCTGCGGATCACGCAGCGCCCGTGCCTTTTCGGCGAGCGGCAACGTGAGCACTTCGCGCCAGCCGGGAATCAGCCAGAGCGAGCAGAACGTCGCGAAGCTCATGTTCATCTCTGCTGTCACCGGCATGGTGAGCGCCACGACGCGACCGCCGTTGCTCCGTGCGAGCCGCGACGGCTGCAATTGGCGTTCGATCAAGCCGGCGCTCGCGGCGTCGACGGTCAACACGTTCCAATTCAGGGGACGGTTCGCGTACGCACTCATGTTCGCGAGC
>JBDTLT010000298.1:0-6153 GCA_039934635.1 Acidimicrobiales bacterium | reverse complement strand
TGAATCGATTCGGGAAGCTCGACGAGGTCGCCAATGTGATCTTGTTCCTCGCATCGGAGGAGGCGACCTACACCACGGGGGCCGATATCCCGTGCGACGGCGGCGCGACCATCGGCCCGCGCTACGTCAAGACCTGACCCGACCCAAATCGGAGGGCATCGTCGGCTACTCCTGACCGCGACGGTTCGAGGACCGCGGCCGTGGCACGATTGCCGCGATGGTGATCGACGGCGATTTGGGGCTCGACGCGGTGCTGTTCGTCCTCGTCGCCCTGGTTGCCGGCTCAGTCGTGAGTGCGGTGGTGATCGGCGTGGGTTGCGCGCGCAGCGGACGCCGACGACTTGGCTGCGCATCGTTGCTCATGGCGTGGGCACTGACCGTCAGCGTCGGCACGATGCTCGTCGTCGTGTGGCGCGCGAAGGACGGTGAGGCCACTCGCTACGACTGGCTGTGGGCCGGCGCGATGATGGGACTGGGATGGACCACTGCTGGGCGACTCTGGCGGCGGCCGCCAATGAAACATAGTGATACTATTTAGACGGTCGCCATCACGGAGTGCGCTGATCTCAGGGGGTTCATGATGGTCGCCAAAGCCACGATCGTGGCGGGGGAACACGAGCTACCCGACGACGCGCACGCCCGGATCGCCGCGGCGCTGGTCGCAGAAGGCGAAGGTGAGCGGGCGCTCTTCGATCGGGAGGCGTCGGCGGCGCGCGCCGTTGCGTGGCTCTATCGCAGTGCAGCGCCGGCCGCCCGGGTGCAGCAATTGCTGGGGCGCATTCCCGGCGTCAGAGGGCTCGCGATCTATGAAGTCGAAGCCACCGACGTACACGGCGCCCACCACGCGCCGCCGCCCGCGGACGAACGGGGACGGCTGCACGCGGTCCCTGGCATTCGCAAGGTCACCTTCCATCGCCGGCTTCCGGACGTCACGCGTGACGAGTACCTCCGCCGGTTTCGGTGGCACGGTGCCATCGCAGAGGTGCACCACTCGAATGCGGGTCGTTACCGCCAGAACGAGGTGACGAATTACATCGGGCCACCCGAACGGTCTGCCGACGGCGTGTCGGAACATTGGTACGCGTCGGTCGACTATGCCCTCGAGCACCACTTCGCCCGTGCCGACTCTCCGCAGGTCGTGAGCGACGATGTCGCAGAATGGCTCGATCGATCGACTGCGGTCGGCGGCTACGCACGCGTGTGGCATTGGAGTTGACGATGACCGAGCCCATGACCGTCGACTTGTCCGATGCCGACTTCTGGCAGGACCCGTACCCGACGTGGCAACAGGCACGGCGCCAAAGCCGCACGGCGCGCACGACGCAGGGCGAGCCGATCGTTCTCGCCGCCGACGACGTCGACACACTCAACACCGACCCTGTCTTCGCGCAACTTGGCCTCGACGCGCTCCGTCGCCTCGGTATCACCGAAGGCCCGCTGTACGAATGGCGCGGACTCACGCTTGCCGCGAATGACGGCGAGGTACACGAACGCCTTCGCGCACTGGTGGGTCGAGCGTTCACGCCGCGACGCGTCGAGCGGCTGCGGGCCGGGCTCTACGATCGAGCGAAGGCGATCCTCGAGAGCGCCACCGAAACGGGTCGGTTCGATGTCGTCGCCGACTACGCGCACGACCTGCCGCTGTGGCTTCTGTGTCAGTTTCTCGGGCTACCGCTCGGGGATTACACCGACATTGCACGGTTCCTCGTCGGCACCGAAGAAGGCTTCGCCGAACCGATGACGCCCGAGCGCCGCGCACGCGCCGAGGGCGGCATCACTGCGCTCTATGACTACGTCGAAGGTTTGGTCGACGATCGGCTCGCTCGACCACGCGAGGACTTGATCACCGATCTGGTGCAGTCCGAGCGCGAAGGCCGACTCGATCGCGCCGAGCTGTTGGCACTCGTCGTCAATGTCATCGGTGGCGCGGTCGGTTCGACGAGGGCGGGCATCGCCAACAGCGTGTACCTGTTGCTCGCACATCGCGAGCAAGCCGAGTGGGTGCGCGACGACCACAGCAGAGTGCGACTCGCCGTCGAAGAGTGTTTGCGTTACGCACCACCATTTCGTGCAGGACGACGAAAGGCCGTTGTCGCGACCTCGCGGTTCGGGCTCGAGCTCCAGCCCGGCGACACGGTGTACCTCGCGCGACCGGCGGTCAACCGCGATCCGAAACGATGGTCGGATCCCGAACGCTTCGACGTCAGCCGCCCCGAACAACGTCACTACAGCTTTGGCTACGGCCCGCACTTCTGCCTCGGCCAAGCACTCGCCCGCCTCGACATCCAAGTCGCGGTGCAAGCAATGGTCGAGCGCATCGACGACCTCGAACTACTCATCGAACGGCCCGTGCGAGTCCCGTTCACCACCGACGAGCAAATCGAGGCGCTACCCGTCGCAGTCGCGCGCCGGTGAGCCCAACGCCAGTCGGTGCAGCCTCACACGACCACGCGGCCCTGATGAATGGCATGCTCTCGCTCCATGGCTAGCCGTCGAAAGCCCGCCGCCGCGGCGAGCAGCGTCGCGGTTCCTCGCGAGTCGGGCAACCGCGAGCTTTCGGCCCGCGCCCAGGCGACCCGCGCCCGTGTCATCCGAGCCGCCCTCGAGTGCATCAAAGAACAGGGCCACCTGTATGCGTCGTCCAACGAAATCGCGCGCAGGGCAGAGGTCAGCTGGGGCGTCATCCAATATCACTTCGGTACGCGCGACGGCATCCTCATGGCCGTCGTCGAAGACGGCTTCTCCCGCCTGCGCGGCAAGCTGCAAGCCGTCGAAGTCGACTCGCCCGACATCGAAGATCGGCTGCGGGCAGTGGTCGACGCGATCTGGGAGTACCACTCGCAGCCCGAATACCTTCTGTACACCGACATCCTGCGCAGCTTGCGGCGCGACGAGACCTGGCTCGATCTGTTGGAGCCGTCGCTGCGCCGCATCGACGACGAACTGGCCGAGATTTGGTCGCGGATTCTCGAACCGGTGATGCCGCGCGCCGTGTCTTCGCGATCCGTGCAGCATCTCATCTTTGCGACGACGCGCGGCCTGGCGGTCACGCGCAGTCTGCGAGAGGACGAGCGGCTGTTCACCGAGGAGCGCGAAATGTTGGTGAGAGCGCTCGCGGCATTGCTCCGCGAGCAGTAACGCTTCCGCTTCGCGCTAGGCGAATATCCCGAACTCGCGAAAGGCCAACCCGCGGTGCTCGGGGAACTCGTCGGGAGACAGCGGCCGTGACAGGTCGTCGGGCGTCGGCCCGATCTGATCGGCGACGCGGCCCAGCACGTCGACATCGACGTCGAAAATCCGCGCCGCGTTGTCACCCAACATGAGCCGCACCTCGTCTTCGGGCACTCCAGCGAAACTGTTGCGCAACGCGAGGCCAGTGCGGGGCCACGTTCCTTCGGCATGCGGATAGTCCGAGCCCCACATGATGTTGCGCACGCCGACTTCATCACGTAGCGCCACCTCGTAGGGCGCGATGAAGCTCGCGCCGATCGAGCAGTTGTCCGACCAGTAGTCAGACGGCCGTCGAGCGGGTCGATCCGAGTAGTCGCGATTCGGATCCAAGTAGCATGAGTCCAGGTCACGCAGCGTCTCACCGACCCACGACAAGCGCTGCTCCGTGAAGACCAGCCGAAGGTCGGGATGCCGCTCGAACACGCCGCCCAGCAGCATTTGGGGCAGCGCGCGCCGGCCCAACCACATTGCTTCGAACGAATGCAGCATGTAGCTGCCGGGCGCGTCGCGGCGGCCGGGCGTGATCTCCCCCGCTCCGGCGTGCGTGACCAGCGGCAGGCCGAGTGCCTCTGCTGCCGAGAAGAAGGGCTCGTAGAGCGGCTCGTTGAACGCGGGATAGTCGGGTCGTGGCGCGGGAAAGTTCACGCCCTTCAACCCGCGGTCCTTCCCCCACTCCATCTCGGCGATCGCCAGGGGGAGGTCCCAGATCGGAATGTGGATCAAGCCGAGCAGCCGTTGCGGTGCGGTCGCCACGAAGTCCGCGAGCCACATGTTCCAGATGTGGAAACCCAGCGCTCGTAGCTCGGGCCGTGTCTGGGTGGAGCCCATGCCGAAACCTTCGACCCACGGCAGGGTCTCCTCGTTCTGTCCCCCACCGAACAAGACGGTGGCAGCGATACCTTCCGCATCCATGTCGGCGAGGAACGCGTGGGGGTCGCCGAGCCCTTTGCAGTTCTGCGTTCGTTCGACAGCCGCGAGTACCTCGGGGCGTGCATGCTCGACGGGTCGCATCCTGGCGCGCCGCTGATCCATCGACGCCCGGTATGCCTGCACATACTCGTCGAACTCAGGCAGGTAGGTGCTCGGGCAATACGGACGGAGTTGGTTTTCCAACGACGGCCCCACGTGGCCATCGCTCGAAACAATCAAGTACCGGCTTGCGTGCTCTGCGGTCATCGCACCCCCTACCTCTTGATGTACGCCTTGTCGAAGAGGAAGCTCTCACGGGCCGACTTCTTCAAGCCGTGAACGCTGGCATCGAACGCGATGTACGACTCCAAGCCGCCCCAGATGACCACCGGCACCGTTTGCGTCCAGATCGTCTGTATCTCGCCCAATACGGTGCGCTTGTCGTCCGCCGTCGCGGCACCGAGCAGCTTCTTGACGGCCTCATCCATCTGGGGGCTCTGCAGGCCCGGGTAGTTCGTGGTCGTATTCTTGCTGTCGTAGGTACTGAGGCTGTAGTAGAGCTCGTCGGTGCTCAGGTTGAGCGCCCAGCACGCGGTGTCGAAGTCCTTTCGCGTGATGACCCGCGCGATGAGTTCGTTGGTGGTCACGATGGTCGTCTCGACCGTCATCCCGATCGAAGTGAGCAGCGTCTCGACGGCCAACGCCGCCCGCTGACGGTCCGGCGGGTCGTTGCAGAGCAGACGAATCTTGCCGTTCCAGCCGCTGGCCTTCGCTTCGGTGACGAGCCGCTTCGCTTCCGCGAGGTCGATGGTCGGCCCGGCCACCTTTGGGGCGAGGGCCAAGTCGGGATGCACCAATGCGGTCGTCGGTAACCCGTGGCCGTTGAACTGCCGGTCCATGATCACCTTGGGATCGAGTGCGCGCTGGATTGCCGTGCGGACTTTGACATCCGCCGTCGGCGCTCCGGCACGATGGTTGAGCATCAGTGACGCGCTCGCGCTGAGGATGTACGAAAGCCCCTTGTAGCCTTTTGCTTTGGCCGCGTCGCTCACCTCCGCATCGGCGAGAAAGCCAATCTGCAGCGTGCCGGTCGTCATCGCATCGAACGTCGGCTGCGCGCCGGCGAGGGTTACGAAGCGCAACTGTTGGATGCAGACCGGTCCGCCCCAATAGTTCGTCTTCGCTTGGAGCACGATCTCTTCGTTTGGTGTGAACTTCGTGAATTCGTACGGCCCTGCGCCGGCGCCGGCAGGGTTCTTCGTGAAATCGGCAGCACGCGCCGCGACAACCGCGGGGTCGGCGATCATCCCCGGCGATCCGGACAACACGTAGGGAAACCCGCTCCAGCCTTGCTTGAGCGTGAAGACCACGGTGAGGTCGTCGGGCAACTCCATGCGATCGATGATGAGGAGCACGTTCTTGAGCGTCGCCTTCGATTCGGGCGCGACGTGGCGGTCGATGCTGAACTTGACGTCCGCCGAACGCATCGTCTTGCCGTTGCCGTACGTCACGCCCGGTCGCAGTTTCAGCGTCCAGACGGTGAAGTCGCTGTTCGCCGTGATCGACTGGGCCAACTGTGGCACGTACGCACTCGTCGCGTCGTTCCATCTCGTCAAGGTGTCGTAGAGCGCGGCGCCTTCGATCCCGCCGGACTTGCCGGTGCTGAGCCCGCTGCCCGCAACCGGATCGAGGCCCAGGGGTTGGCTGTAGGTGCCAACGGTCGCCGAGCCGCCGACACGGTCCTGCGTGCACTCGTCGGGGACCGACACCGTCGACGCCGTCGCGCCAACTGACGCGCCCGCAGAGGTACTCGGAGAACTTGCGTCCTCGCCGCTGTCCCCACAACTGGCCGCCAACAATGCGACTGCAACCGCAACCACACAGGAACGGATCGCCCAACGCCTCACGTGAATCCCCCTAGGACAGCGTACGCGTAACATAGTAACACTATCTTCGCATCGAACGGGTCGCCCGCCCTACCGATCGGAGCCGAAGCGCCCATTCAGCAGCACG
>JBDTLT010000297.1:0-6154 GCA_039934635.1 Acidimicrobiales bacterium | reverse complement strand
GCGTCGCTGCGCAAGGGCGACATGGTCGAAGAACTGACCCTCGAGCGGGCCTGCGAACTCCTCGCCGAACGGCGCGCCGCCGAGCCCCGACCGGCCAAGCGCGGGCGCGGTACGACAAAAAAGGCGACGGCTCGGCCGACGGTCAAACGGGCCAAGGCACCGGCCAAGAAGGCCACGCGCAAGGCCGCGAAGGCCGGCGCGGCGAAGAAGCCGGCCAAGAAATAACCGTCGTCGGCGGCCAAAACGGGAGCGGAGGCCCGCCGCGTTCTAACGTGGAGGGGATGATCCAGCCGTTCGAGGCTTCTGGAGCCGTAGGCGGCGACGATCCACCGGCGTTGGCCCCACCCGCTGAGTCGGCGGATGGGGCGCGCGATGAGCGCGCGTTGCGCATCTTCGGGACCCCCGCGTTCTTCCGCCTGTGGCTCGCCCAGGTCGTATCCGCGACGGGCGACTGGCTCGGCCTCATGGCGATCACCGCACTGGCGGCGGCGGTCAGCCGGCGCGCCGAAGGCGTGGCGGTCGGGCTGGTTCTCGGCGCCCGCGTCGCTCCCGGGTTCTTCCTCGCGCCGTGGGCGGGCGTGCTCGTCGATCGATGGGACCGCAAGAAGGTGATGATTACCTGCGATCTCGCTCGTGCGGGCGTGATGATCGCCTTGCCCTTCGTCGACTCGGTGCCCGGGTTGATCGTGGCGTCGCTGGTGCTCGAGGTCTTCACCTTGTTGTGGTCGCCCGCCAAAGAAGCGAGCGTTCCGAATCTCGTACCCAAGAGCTACCTCACGTCGGCGAACTCGCTCTCGCTCGTGGCCGCGTACGGCACGTTCCCCGTCGGCGCGGGCTTGCTCATCCTCTTTGCGAAAATGGCCGGTTGGTTCACCGGCTTCTCCGCGTTGAACTCGATGCACTTCGACCGCCTCGGCCTCGCGTTCTATTTCAACGCGCTGACGTTCCTCTTCACCGCCTGCATCGTGTGGCGATTGCCGATTCGCAAAGCCGAACGCGAAGTCGCCGTCAGTACCAATGGCCGTCGCTTCGACCCCGGCTCGACGCTGCGCGATCTCAAAGAGGGTTGGCACTTCATCTTCATCAGCCCCGTCGTGCGGGCGGTCAACATCGGGTTGGCCTGCAGCCTGATCGGCGGAGGAATGCTCATTCCGCTCGGCCCGACCTTCGTGCGCCAAGTGCTCGGCGCCGGCGATCCGGGCTATGGCTCCGTGACGTTCGCGCTGGGCGTCGGTGTGGCGATCGGCGTCCTGACGCTGTCGCTCGTCCAGTCGTATGTGCCCAAAGAGTGGTTGTTCACCGGTGGCATGGTGCTGTCGGGCAGCGCGCTGATCGGCGCGGCGTCCACATCCACGCTCACGCCCGCGGTGTTTCTCGTGGCGTTCATGGGCATCGGCGCCGGCACCATCTATGTACTCGGCTTCACGTTGCTGCACGAGAACGTGGGCGACGCGTTGCGCGGTCGTGTGTTCACCGCGCTGTACTCGCTGGTTCGGCTCTGCCTTCTGCTGGCGATGGCGGTCGGCCCCTTCCTTTCAGAAGGGCTCGACAGCCTGTCCAACCGCTTGTGGGATGGGCGCGTCGCGCCGCTGGGGTTCAACATCGACGTGCCCGGTGTTCGGTTGACGCTTTGGCTCGCGGGGTTGATCATCCTGCTCGCCGCGACCCTCTCGTGGTGGACGTTGCGCGCCGGTGAGCGCCGGCGTGTCATCATCGATCTCCGGGACGAATTGGCCGAGCTCGAGATGGTCGAACCGGTCCGATGAATCCTCGGGGTCGCTTCATCGTCTTCGAAGGCGGTGAAGCCTGTGGCAAGTCGACGCAAGCCCGCCTCCTCGCGGAACGACTCGACGCGCTGTTCACGTTCGAGCCCGGCGCGACCGAGCTCGGCAAGATCATGCGTCAGATCGTGCTCGACCCCGACACGCATCACCTCGAGGCTCGCGCCGAGGCATTGCTGATCGCGGCGGACAAGGCGCAGCATGTGCGCGCCATCATCGAACCCGCGCTCGACGCGGGCCGAGACGTGGTCTGTGACCGATTCGTCGACTCCGCGCTCGCCTACCAAGGCTTCGGACGCGGCCTCGACCTCGAAGAACTCGCACGGGTGCTCGACTTCGCCACGGGCGGTCTTCGCGGCGACCTCGTGTTGTTGCTCGAAGTGCCCGATCACGTGGCCGACGCGCGCCTCGGTGGTCAACGCGACCGTCTCGAATCAGAGTCGGCGGCCTTCCATCGCCGCGTTCGCGACGGCTTTCGCTCGCTGGCCGGTGCCGACCCTAAGCGCTGGTCGGTCATCGACGGCGAAGGGGCGATCGAAGAGGTGTCGGCCCGCATCGATCGGGTGCTGGACGAACGGCTCGCGCCATGAATGACGACGCTGACGTCGCGCCGGTGTGGTCAAAGGTGGTGGGTCAACCGCGCGCGACCGCGTTGCTCGAAGCCGCGACCACCGCGCCCGTGCACGCGTACCTCTTCGTCGGGCCCCGTGGCGCGGGCAAGCGCGCCGCGGCGGCGATCTTCGCCGGTGAGTTGCTGGCCCGCGGCCACAGCGACGGTGATGGGGCGCGCCATCGCCGGTTGGCGCACAACGAGCAGCACCCCGACCTCGTCATCGTCGCGCCCGAGGGACGCACGTTGCGCCGGGCCGAGGCCGAGATCATCATCACCGAGGGCTCACGCTCGCCGATCGAGGGGCGGCGCAAGGTGATCGTGGTCGATCGATTCCATACGGCCGAGCCCGAAGCGGCCGCGACGTTGCTCAAGACCATCGAAGAACCGCCGCCGAGCTCGATCTTCGTCCTCCTGTCCGAAGAGGTCCCGCCCGAACACGTGACGGTCGCGTCGCGCTGTTTCCGCATCGATTTTCCGCCGGTGGCCGAAGGCGCGATCGTCGAGCATCTCGCGGCGGCCGGCGTCGAACCCGAGCGCGCCGCGCTCATTGCGACGGCATCGGGCGGCAACGTCGACCGGGCGATACTCCTCGCCGGCGACGAGCGTTTCGTGGCTCGCCGCGACGCATGGCTCGACATCCCGTCACGGCTCGACGGCACGGGATCGACGGTGGCCGATCTGGTCGCCAACCTGCGGGCCTTGATCGACGATGCGCAAGTGCCCCTCGACGAACGCCAAGCCCGTGAACGCGACGACGTCGACGCGTGGGAAGAACAGTTCGGCGCGCGCGGCTCACGACGCCGCCAACTCGACGAGCGGCATCGGCGCGAGACGAGGCTGTTGCGCGAGGACGAGCTTCGTCTCGGCCTGGCCACGTTGGCGGGCGTCTACCGCGATCAATTGCTCACGACGCGTGACCCGGCGCCGATGGCCGAAGCGATCGGCCGCATCACCGCGTCGGCCGAGGCTTTGATCCGCAATCCGAACGAAGCCCTGTTGCTCGAAGCGCTGCTGCTGCGGGTGCCTGCCGTCGCTTAGGCGGCAGTGACGCCTTCGGCGAGCGTGACGAAGCGGGGCTTCTTGCGCAACAGCGCGGAAAACTCGTTTGCCGCGACAGGGCGACCGAACAAGAAGCCTTGCGCTCGTTCGCAGCCGAGCACGCGCAGCCCTCGTGCTTGCTCGATCGTCTCGACGCCTTCGGCGGTGACACTGATGCCGAGCGCATGGGCCATGTTGATGACCGCGCGGGCGATGGGGGAGCCTTCGCCGTCGGAGTTGATGTTGTCGACGAACGATTTGTCGAGCTTGACCTGATCGACAGGAAAGCGATGCAGGTACGACAACGACGAATAGCCGGTGCCGAAGTCGTCGATAGCGATCTGAATGCCGCTCTCCTTGAGGCGCAGCAACACCGGCGCGGCCTCGGACACTTCGTCCATGAGCACGCTCTCGGTGAGCTCGAGCACGAGGCGCTCGGCCGGCCAGTCGAATCGTTCGAGCACCATCGCGACGGTCTCGGCCGCACGCGGCGCCGAGAGTTGCAGCGCCGACACGTTGACCGCGATCGACCAGGGCGCTTCGTCGCCGTGTTCGCTGTCCCAGTTGATGCGCTGACGGATTGCTTCTTCGAGCACCCACTGGCCGATCTCGTCGATGATCTCGAGTTCTTCGGCGACGTGGATGAACTCGGCGGGTTCGAGCATGCCGCGGCTGGGGTGGGCCCAGCGCACCAACGCCTCGGCGCTGACGATGCGACCGGTGTCGAGCGCGATCTTGGGTTGCCAGTGGAGGATGAACTGCTCGCGCTCGATCGCCTGGCGCAGGTCGCCTTCGAGCAGCAAGCGGGCCGACGCCGTTGCGGTCAAGGCATCGGCAAAGACCTCGATGCGCGACCGGCCGCGGCCCTTGGCCTTGTACATGGCGGAGTCCGCGTTGCGCAACAGGATCTCGCCCGAGTCGCGACCCTTGTTGGACACGGCGATGCCGACACTCACGGTGAGAAAGACGTTGCGGCCCTTGATGTGGAACGGGCGCTTGAGGTCTTCGAGTAGTCGCTCGGCGACCGGGATGGCGTCTTCGGCGTTTTGCACGTGTTCGAGCAACACCACGAACTCGTCGCCGCCGAAACGGCCGAGGATGTCGTTGGGCCGCACCAACGTGCGCAACCGCTCGGCGAAGCGGATCAACAGTTGGTCGCCGGTCGCGTGGCCGAAGCTGTCGTTGACGATCTTGAAGTTGTCGAGATCGAGGAACATGACCGCCACCGACGAACGATGCTGGCGGGCGTAACGGATGCCCTCCTCGAGCTTTTCTTGCAGCAGCGCGCGGTTGGGCAGGTTGGTCAATTTGTCGTGGTGCGCGAGATGCGACAGGCGCTCGTCGGCACGGTGACGCTGGAGCGCGATCGCGGCGAGCCGAGCTGCGTTCTCCGCGACGGTGCGTTCGCCTTCGGATGTGTAGCGCGGCGAGTCGAAGTAGACGCTGAGCACACCGGCGAGCGACTCGTCGTCGTCGGCGATGGGCACGGCGATCGATGAGCGGATGCCCACGTCTTCGAGCAGCTGTCGATGGTCGATGTACAACTCGCTCGACGTGGTGTCCTCGACGATGGTCATCCGCTGTTCGGTCAGTGCGCTGCGGATCGCGCCGAACCAGCGGCGCCGACCGGTGCCCACGATGCTGTCGACGAGCGGCCCCGGTACGCGCGGCGCGATACCGAGCTTGAGGCGGTCGTCGTCGAGCACGAAGATGCCGGCGCGCGCGCCTTGGGTGTTTTCTTCGACGAGCTGCGAGATGCGGGCCAGGATCAATTCGATCTTTGCGCGGCAGGCGATGAGCTCGAAGATCTCGCTCTGGTTGCGTTGTAGGGCCTCGGCCTGCCGGCGTTCGGTCACATCGTTGGCGATGAGGATCACGCTGCCGATCTGCGGATCACCGAGCAGGCTCACACCTTTGAGGTTGAGCCAACACCATGTGCCGGCGGCGTGCAGCATGCGGAACTCCCGCGTGATCGGCACGCCCGGCATGTGGGTCATGAGCTCGAACGCTGCTTTGGCTTGGTCGATCTCGTCGGGGTGGCAGAAATCCCAGAGCACCCGTTCGTTCAACGAGCGAGCGTCCCAACCGAGCACGGTCGCCGTGCCGGGCAACACCATCTTGATGTGCCCGTCGGCGTCGCACACGGCGACGATGTCGGTGAGGTTTTGGAAGAGCGCGGAGTAGCTGCGGGTCGCCTCGTAGAGATCGCTCAACATCGGCGCTTGCGGCGTGTCGAGCGGCTCGACGAACGCGATGACGATCGTCGTGTTCTGAAGGTCGGAACGCTTGAGCGTGATGCGCACGCCCTGCACTTCGCCGTCGATGACGCGGGTGCGGCAGCGCGCGACGACGACGCCCTCGGTGGGCGGGACGAATAGCTGGCCTTGATCGCTCGGGTGCACGAAGTCGAACGCGAAGCGGGGATTGTCTTCGTCGGCGCCATAGCCCGCGATCGACGCGAAGAGGTCGTTGGCCCAGCGCAGATTCATGTTGGAATCGAGCTCGGCGACGCCGATCGGCGCGCGAGACACAATCGCCGCAGCCTGATCTGGCTCGAGATCAGGAGATGGTTCAGATGTCGCAGCAACCACCTGTGCAGTGTCTCCAGCTGGCCGAAGTTAGGCGCAATTGCATGGTACGGCACAGGGGTGGGCGGCGGTAGGGCGGAAAGGATGTTTAGGAGCACGGCGCGGAAAGGGTCTTTACGAGCACCGGCGGAAAG
>JBDTLT010000296.1:0-6196 GCA_039934635.1 Acidimicrobiales bacterium | reverse complement strand
TCGAACGGGTCGCCCGCCCTACCGATCGGAGCCGAAGCGCCCATTCAGCAGCACGCGCCACGGCCGATAGAAGATCCATATGATCGACGCTTCGACCTACGTGCTCACGAACGAGACGACGGGGCTCACCACCTCGCACGAATCGCTCAACCGCGCGCTCGATGCCGTCATCGACGAGATCGGCTGCGGCGACGATTGGATGATCGAGCTGTGGGCGCATGGGCGACCGTTGCGCTGGGTGGCCGAAGGGCGCGGTCACGCGCGCAACGATGACGACACGCCAACACGCCCGCGGCGTCGGATGGTTTCGCACTGAGACTGTGTTCTGCATAGCCTTTGGCCGTGCCGACGACGATCCATATCGCGGGTGAGCCGCGCAACGACGGATCGCAACGCTGCAGCCGATGCGGACTCGAGATCGTGCCGGCCGGACAGGCCGAGCACTGGCCCGCAGACCAGTACGTCGAAGTCGACGAGCAAGAAGGCGACGGGCTCGCGGTGAGCGCGCACCAATCGACCGCGGGCGAGTTGCCGCTCTGTATGAGCCCGTCCTCACCCGACGCAACCGCGCCACGGCCGCATCGGTTGGGTAGCGACGACGAATGACGCCGCAACGTTTCACTTCTACCGGTATCGGTTATCACTACCCCGTCACCGGCAGGTCCTGCTCCCAGACCCTGATCATCCGCCCGGCGACGCAGCGGCGATCGACGGGAGTGAGGCTGTGCAAAGGGCATTCAGCATCGAACAAAGTGGCGACTTCCTGAAGATGTCGGGTGAACTCGACGATCAGTGCGCGCTCGAGACATCCAACACGGTGCGGGAGCTCGCGGGGGTCAACCGAACCGAGCCGTTGAAGCTCGACCTCCGCGATGTCACGTTCATCGATTCGATCGGACTGCGCGAGCTACTGAAGCTGCGCAAACGCATACCGATGCTGCGAATCGTGGCAGTGAACCCGCGCATCGAGCGCCTATTCGCGATCACCGGCACGACCCACCTCTTGTTGGACTGAGGCTCCGGCTTCACCCGTTGAGTTCGCGGAAGTTGTCGCGCATGATGCGACGCACCGCGGTGTCGCCGAGACCGGCGATTGCATCGGCGTAGCTGAGTGGCTCGGCGATGCCTTCGGCGTGGGGCCAATCGGACCCGAACAGCGTGCGCTCGATGCCGATGATCTCCGCCGCCTCGGCCGAATCGTCTTCCCAGAAAGGCGTTACCCACACGTGCCGGCGGAAGGTGTCGCTCGGTGGCTCGGAGAACCAACCTGCGCTCTGTGTCGCGGCGAGGTCGAGCTTCTTGAGTAGATCGCGCACCCACGCGGATCCATTCTCGACCACCGCGAAGCGCAACCGCGGATGGCGATCGAACACTTTGTGACATATCGCGGCCGCCATCGTCTCGGTGGCCGCACGGTTCTTCGCGATGACGCGCTGCAGAGGCGAGGCGAAGAAGGCACGGCCCCGCGCCGCAGGTTCCCACGCGGCGACGTGAGCTGCGTAGCCCGTGTCGCCGCCATGGAAGGCAGTGACGATGCCGGCCTCGGCGACGCGGGCCCAGAACGCGTCGAACTCTTCGAGGAACGGGGAGATCGTCTGGTTCGCGATCGTCACCGGTGCGGTGCGTACGCAGATGATGCGCGCGCCGCGGTCGAGTGCCCAGCCGAGTTCCGCAATCGCGGCGTCGAGATCGACAAGGCTCAGATACGGTGCGGCGAAGATTCGCCCGCGATACGCAAAGCCCCAGTCGTCATCGAGCCACCGGTTGAACGCGCGAAACGCCGCGATGACAGCGGCGGGATCGTGCAAGAGCGATTGCTCCATCCCGACGCCGAGCGTGGGGAAAAGCCACGTCGCGTCAAGGCCTTGGCGATCCATCACCGCCAGCCGCGCGTCGCGGTCGCGGTATTCGGCGCGAATCGGTTCGAGTTCGCCGAACAGACTCTTGACGTCCTTGCCCGATCGCTCGTTGCCCTTGAAGAACGCTTGCAACGAACCTGGTTTGGCCACCGGGTCGAACGTCGGGTTCGGAATGAAATCGTTGACTTGGCCACCGACCAAAAGGCGCTGCCGCCCGTTCAACTGCGCCCATTGCATGCAGCGCTTGGCCATCGAAGGCTCGATGTGCCGGGTGAACGCGTCGGTCGCCTCGTAGTAGTGGTTGTCGGCGTCGCACGCGGCGAAATCGGCCATGACGCTCAGTTGCTCATCGCCTGAATCGGTGGTGCGGCGAAGTCGAATCGTCGTTCTTCGCCGCTCTGCTCGTCCCACATCGCTCGCTCGGTGCCGAGCAGGTCGCCGCCGTAGACGTGGATCGCATGCAACGTCCGGGGCGTGAGGTTCGCGATACGGTGGATGACGTCGGGGGCCAGCACCCGCGCCTCGCCGGCAGTGATGGACGTGCGCCCGATCTCTACGATGCCGTGCTCGCCGCGCTCGTAAAAGGTGTTGTCTTCCTCTCCTTCGAAGACCCCGATCACTGCCCACATGGTGTGGTTGTGTCTCGGGCTCTCGAAGCCGGGGGTCACCGAGGCATGCAAGATGGTGAGATCGCGCGCCCGGTGGAGGGCGCCGTAGGGACTGCCACCCTCGGCTCTCCATTCGTGGATCGCCGTCGCGACCTCGGCGCGATCTTGCAAGGCATCGCGCAACAGCGCCGCCACCGTGCCCGAGGGATCGTCGCTCTGTAGTGCACCGCGGCACCGCTCGACGAACACTTCTATGGAGAACATCTCGCCCACTCCTCTTCCCCGTCAACGCTACTGGTCGACGTCAAATCGGTCAGGTCGAACGACCGCCACGCGTGCGGCCCTGGCGGTCGAGGAATCGGTAGACGTCGACCAGATCCACGCCGGGGAAAGGACTGAAGGCACGCTGCGACGCGGGGAGCGCAGACATCACGTAGGAACGCTCGGAGGCCGACGGCCAGGCCACGCCCTGCCAGCGCCCGATCAGGTCTGGGTCGGGCTGGTTGTCGATGGTGCGGGCGTTCACTCGACGAAGCGTGTTGGACCCTCTGAAGTACTTGGCGTGCGCGCCCGTGGTGCCGACCGTGATGGCGTGTTGAGAGGCCTCGGTCTCGAGATGCGTCACGCACCAGAACTCGCCCCGATCGGTCTGTGTGTACTGGTAGTGCAGCGAGAACGAGTCGCTCGACTGCCACGCCTGCCGGGTGCCCCAGTGGCGCGAGACCCGTTCGCCTTCGAGCCCGCCGTCGCTGTCCATCGGAAACGCGATTCCGTCGTTTTCGTAGGCTTTTTCGACAACGCCTTCGGGATCGGTCCGCAGGAAATGGACCGGCAGGCCGAGGTGCTCGGTCGCCAGGTTGGTGAACCGGTGCGCCGCCATTTCGTAGGAGATGTAGAAAACCTCTTTGAGGTCTTCGATCGAGAGGTCACCGCGCTCCTTCGCGTCGCGCAGTTCTTCGACCGCGGGTCCCTCGGGGGCGAGCACGGCGGCGGCGAAGTAGTTGGACTCGATGCGTTGCCGGAGGTAGTCCTCGAAGTTCTCGGTGCGGTTGTGGCTGAGGGCGAAGTGGCCGAGCGTCTGTAGCACGACCGAACGCGCGGCACGGGTGCGAAGGTCGTTGCGCTGTGGGATGTAGATGACACGGCTGCGTTGATCGGTGACCGAGCGCGCCGTGCGGGGCATGCCCTGCACCCGCTCGACGGTGAAGCCGAAGTGCGCCGCGAGATCGGTGAGCACGCGCTCGCTCACGGGTCCGCTGCCGGGATAGCCGACCGCTTCGAGGGAACGACTGGCGGCTTGCTCGATCTCGGCGAAGTAGTTGTTGCGAGCGCGCATCTCGTTGCGCAAGCTGACATTGGCGAGTCGGGCGCGATCTGCGGCACGTAGCCGCCGTTCGGATTCGCCGGCGCCTTCTGCGCCATCGCGGGGCAAGGCCTTGGCCAACGTGACCAGATGTTCGAGGACTTCGTCGGGGACCTTGGCCGACGGCTTGATTTGCGGAAGCCGCATCGCTTGGTAGTGCGGCTCGCGTTGCAGTCGTTCGAGGTCGATCTCGAGTTCGGCGCGGCGGTTGGGGGGTGCGGGGTCGAGGAGCTCGGCCGACAGCACGTCCAGCGCGTCCGCGAGATCACCGATCAAACCGATCTTGGGCTCGACCTTGCCGTTTTCGAGTAGCGAAAGATACGGAGCGGGGCGGGCCACCTTTTCTCCGAGTTCGGCGAGGGTCAGCCCGGCGCGGCGGCGCGCTTCTCGTACACGTTGACCCAGTACGAGCGTGTCCAACTGCGCCATGTCGACCTCCGGCCGCTCCGACGGGGCGGAGTCGAAATATTGCCATATTTTATGGCTCAGCGAAAGCCCGGCCCTGTTACACGGCGAAACCTTCTAGCTATTTGCGAATTCCGCTTTCATACTGCCCCTTCACCCGTCCCCGCCTGAGCCACCATGACCGTCGAAATCGCCTCCCATCCCCAACGAGTCGAAGTCCTCACCGACGCGGCCGTGCGCTTCCTGGTCGAACTCGAACGCCGTTTCGGACCGACACGGCGAGCGCTGCTGGCGGCTCGCCAGACCCGCCAAGCGCGCCTCGACGACGGCGAGCTACCCGACTTCCTCCCCGAGACCGCCGCAGTGCGCGCCGACGACTGGTTGGTCGCCCCGGCGCCGGCCGACCTGCAAGACCGGCGCGTCGAGATCACGGGTCCGGTGGAACGCAAGATGATGATCAACGCGCTGAACTCGGGCGCCCGGGTCTTCATGGCCGACTTCGAGGATTCGAATTCCCCCACTTGGGACAACGTCGTACAGGGTCAGATCAACGTGCGCGACGCCTATCGCCGCGAACTCGCGCTCGACGCGCCCGACGGCAAGCGCTACCGGCTCGACGAGAACATCGCAACGCTCGTGATCCGGCCGCGTGGCTGGCACCTACCCGAGAAGCATGTCGTGTTCGACGGCGCGCCGATGTCGGCGAGCTTGTTCGATGCGGGCCTCGTCCTGTTCCACAACGCCCGCGCCGCGCTCGACCGCGGCACCGGCCCCTACTTCTATCTGCCCAAGCTCGAGAGCCATCTCGAAGCACGCCTCTGGAACGACGTGTTCTGTTTCGCTCAGGACGAGCTCGGCGTGCCCCGCGGTTCGGTGCGGGCGACGGTGTTGATCGAGACGATTCTCGCGGCGTTCGAGATGGACGAGATCCTCTACGAACTGCGCGAGCATTCGGCAGGGCTCAACGCCGGACGGTGGGACTACATCTTCTCGGTTGCGAAGAAGCTGCGAAACCATCCCCAGTTCGTGCTGCCCGACCGCGTCGATGTGTCGATGACCACGCCGTTCATGCGCGCCTACACAGAGCTGTTGGTCAAGACCTGCCACAAGCGGCGGGCTCACGCCATCGGCGGAATGTCCGCATTCATCCCCAATCGCCGCGACCCCGCCGTGACCGAACAGGCACTGGCCAAGGTCCGCGACGACAAGCGACGCGAAGCCACTGACGGCTGTGACGGCACATGGGTCGCGCATCCCGATCTGGTGCCGGTCGCCATGGCCGAATTCGACCGCGTGCTCGGCGAGCGCCCGAACCAAGTCGATCGCCAACGTCCCGACGTGCATGTCCAAGCAGCCAACCTGCTCGATGTCGAGTCCGCCGGCGGGTCGATCACCGAGGCCGGCGTGCGGCTCAACGTCGATGTCGGCCTGCGCTACATCGAATCGTGGCTCGCGGGCACCGGCGCGGCTGCGATCCACAATCTCATGGAAGACGCGGCGACCGCCGAGATCTCGCGGGCGCAACTGTGGCAGTGGATCAGGCACCATCGCCGCGCGACCAACGGCATGCCGATCGACCGCGCCACCGTGGCGCAGCTCATCGACGAAGGCTTGGTCGCGATCGAGGCCGAGAAGGGGACGTCGTTCGACGTCAGCCGCTTCGCCGACGCCCGCAAGATCTTCGAACACGTTGCGCTCGCCGCCGAGTTCGACGACTTCCTCACGCTCCCCGCATACGAACTTCTCGACTGAACCCCTGAGAACCGAAAGAAAGGCCACCGGCGAAATGACAACGACACCGAGCTTCGATAGCCAGATCGCAGAACTCGAACAACGATGGGTCGATGATGCCCGTTGGTCGGGGATCACGCGCGGCTACTCCGCAGCCGAAGTGCTGCGGCTGCGTGGTTCGTTCACGCCCGAATGCACCATCGCCCGGCGCGGTGCCGAGCGACTGTGGA
>JBDTLT010000295.1:0-6208 GCA_039934635.1 Acidimicrobiales bacterium | reverse complement strand
CCAGACTCTCTTTGCCAGACGGGGGCGCGCTTGCGCCGCGCGACCGATGCGATGCTGCGCCACCACTGACTCAGCGGCTCGTCGTTCGGGGGCAGAATGGGCAGGGCGATGACACCCGGGATCAAGCGGCTGATGGGCAGGTTGCGGGTCACGCGCACGAACCAGTAGCGCTGAGCCCAGCGACGGTTCGTGAGCACTCGCCATCGTGGTCGTTTCGCGAGCGGGATACGCGCGCCGCCGAGTTGTTCGATCAGATCGGTGGGGCGCAGGGCGTCGGGCAACTGCGCGAGCATGACCGCGACGATCGGCGCGACACGCGCCCGGCGCGCGATGCGTACGACCGTGGCGGGGTCGACGAGCGGAACGAGGATTGCCAGGTCGCGCCATGGCACCAACTTCTCGTGATCGTCGCCGAGGTCCGCGGCGTGCGCCATGGCGGTCGTGATGAGCGCGTCTTCGACGCCGACGGCGTAGGCACCATTGGTCTCGACGGTGCGGCCGCGTGCCAGCAAGGAGCGAAATCTGAGGTGGCGAGTCCAGCACCAAGGAGCGATGGCTCGTTGCATGTCGACCGCACGGCCTTCGCTGTCGTAGAGATTCACCGACTTCGCGAAGAAGCGATTCCAGGGTGATGGGTGTTCGAGGCGATAACCGGCCTCGCGGTAGAGGTCGATGGCACGCCGGAAGTTGCGCGACGACACCAGCAGGTCGACGTCGCCGTAGAAGCGGGGGCACCGGTCGGTCTGGATATCGCCGAGAGCGACACCCTTGAGCGCAACCGACGCGATATCGGCTTTGCGAAGGAATTGCTGCAACTCCACGACGACACCTTCGAGTCGCATGGCATTTATGGTCTGGCCGAAGAGACCGCGGTCGAGTTCCGCTCGCACCGCGTCGTCGACGAGTACATGGTGGTCTTCGATCAGTGCCAACGCATGACTCGCCAGGCGAAACTGCACGATGTCGTGGGCGACTGCGCCAGTCCATGCCGCTGGGTCCAGCGCGGCGGTTGCGGGCTCCGCGAGGCCATAGAAGAGGCAGGCCTCGACCGGTGCTGCCAGCGGGGGGAACACGCGAGCGGTCATACGTGCATCAGTTCATCAGCGGCGGCGGGCGCCTCGGTGGCGTTGGTGGGCTTGCGTAGGCGCGGCGTGATCCACCGCGTGCCGGCCTCGCGGACGGGTGCGAAGTACATGTCCCGAACAGTGTGATATCGATCAGACTCCGCGCCGAGGCCGAACGTGATCTGCTGGTGCGTGCGGGCGGTGATCAGCGTGCCGAAGAGCCAATCCCACAGTGAGAGCAGCCCGCCGAAGTTGCGGTCGTGGTGGCTCGGATCGGTGCTGTGGTGGATCTGGTGTTGCGCCGGACTGCAGAAGACCCGCTCGATGCGATCACCCCACGAGATCCACGTATGTGAATGACGAAGATTGGCCAGCGCGGCGAATGCGATGACGAACACTGCGTTCGTCCCGGCGATGGTCGGCACCGACACGGTTGGATCGAACACGAGCAAGAGAACGCCGTCGCAGATCCCGAGCAAGAGCGAGACGACAACGCCTTCGACGATGTCGTCGACGGGGTGACTGCGGTAGGCGGTCAAGGGTGTCATCACCGGTGCCGAGTGGTGCACCTTGTGAAAGCACCAAAGAACGGAAATGCGATGCTGGAGGACGTGTGCGGCGAAGAAGCTGAAGTCGATGGTCAGGGTCAGGACGATCGTCAGGAAGATCTGTGCGGAGAGGCCGTGCAGCAACTCATGCGCGCCGATGATCGGGCGGAGGTGGTCTCTGACCCAGAGGGCGATCGGAGCGGCGACGATGCCCGCGGCCAGGATATGAAAGAGAAAGGCGCCGTTGAGGATGAACATCGCGGCGTCGTTGCGTAGGGATCGACGCGCCGATGGTGATGGCGACGCGTGCGGAGTCCGCCTGCGCCACCGGGCAATCGCGATGACGACGAGACCGGGGAGGAGGTAGGGGAGGTAGAGGAGTTCGCTCGAGCGCGTGAACGCGGCCCAGGGTTGATGGGGATCGAACCCGAGCAGTGCGAAGGTGTACGCCATATCGCAGTCGTTCCGGAAGTTGGGTCGGGGAAGTGAACGGGGATGCCTCGGGGACGGATAGCCGCGGAGAAGGCCGCGGCTATCCGTCTTCCGAAATCAGCTCGGGCGTCGGCCCGAACCTCCCCACTCGTTGCCGCGGGTGAGGTCCTTGACGGTGCCGAGGACGGCAACCTTCGGGGTTGTGTAGGATTTCTTTTCCATGCTGTTCACCTCCTCAGAAACTCTCGATCAATAGGTCGATTGCGGTATGCACCGCGGGCAGCGATGCATACGAACTCGGATAGCGCAGGCGGTAGATAGGCGTGGTGTCGACGAGCGACCCGACGCCATCGAAGCCATGGCGGCGACCGTCGAACACGTAGGTGTTCTCGCCGAGTCGCCAGAACGCCTCTGCCGGTGCCATCGCGTCGACAGCTAGATCGGCGGCGCCGCGTTCGAGCACGAAGACGGCGGCGAGGCGGGTGCGTGCCCCTGATTCGAACGCCGCGTCGAGACGCACTCGCGACTTGCCGGTCGCATTGATCAAAGCGCCGTTCGGATCGACGTCGAGCGCGGACGCGCTGTCGGACCACAGCCGGCTGCCGGCGTACGAAGCGAGCACTTCGAACTCGCTTCCGCAGTCGGCCAGCACCAGGCAGTCGTCGGCGAGGAGCCGAGCGCCGCTTTGCACCGCGCTCATGGCGAGTGTCGACTTGCCGGCTCCGCTGGCTCCCACGAACGCAACCGCGCGGTCCTGGTATGCCACACACGTGGCGTGCAGCACGGTGTAGCCCCGGCGCGCGAGAACTCTCGGTAATACGTGGTCGACGACCAGATGGCTGATGACATCGTCGTCGTCGATCTCAGGATGCACGACGATGGACGCGTTGTCTGCGCTGACGACGATGATCGCCGCACCTTCGAGGTGCACGACGAGTCGGTCTTCGGGATCTTCTTTGGCAAGAAAACCTTCGCGGTGCTCGTGATCGAGCAACCAGCGGACGATCGAGGCCGGTGCCTCTGCCCCCAACTGCACGACGCACGTTGCCGGCACGTTGTCGTCAGCCTCGTCGAGCTCGACGAGCGGGATCTCGCTGTGCACTTCGAGGGAGCACATGCGATAGCGCAGCAACGTGGATGCAGTCATCGTCCCTGCTCTCCGACCAATGCGACGGGCAGCTGACTCGCCAGCGCGAACGGGGCAAGCGTGGTCGCGTCGACCAGCTCGCCGAGAGCGGATCCACGATGTTCGACCCAGGCATGGGCCTCGGCCGAGCCATCGGTGCGCAACCCGATGCGCAACGTGGCGTCGATCCCGGCGCGCTGCAGCATCGTCCAGAGAGCGAGCGAACGAGGCAGACAGCGCGACCTGACCGGTAGGCGGCGGGCCACGGCGTCGACCGTGCGGGCAATGGCTTCGGCGGTGCCGGCGACCTCGTCCGCGCCGGGGGCACGGCGGAGCTGCGGTGCACGGGGCGCGGCCGCGATCCTCGTGGCCGCCGACGCTGCAGTCCGCAGACCCTCGAACTTCACGATCGCCCGGAATCCGGGGACGAGAACAGCCGCGGTGCACACGTAGCGGGGGTCATGCCGCATGGTGGACGAGCCCCAACTCGAACAGATCGGTCAGCAAGGCGTCGATGTCGGCGCGGATCGTCGGGGCGGGTGCGTCGTACTCATCGACAATCGTGGCGGCGATGTGGGCGACCGAATGGGTGCCGTCGAGCATGCCCCAGATCTGCGACGCGACCGCGTCGAGCGTGAGGTATCGCTCGGACTCCATGTCCATGAGCAGTGTCTGGTCGCGCAGACCTCGAGCCACAACTGCGCTCGAACGCACGACGCACGACTTGTCGTCGAACATCTCGATCTCTCCTCAGTCGGAAGTGGGAACCACCGGCTGTGAAAAGGACAAGGTAGGAGGCCGTTCGGACCCGCACATGAGTCGCGTGGAACATCGTCCATGAGCCAAATAGCCTGTTTGCTTCGCGCCCGCCGCGCTGTTTGCTGTGTGCATGACCCGTTCGCCCTGGCGTCGCCACCTCACGCACTTCCGTGCGTCGGCGGGCGCCTTGGCCGCGAGCATTGCGTTGAGCATCGCGTTGGCCGCGTTGATCTTGCCTGTGCCGTTGCTCGTCGCGCGTGTCATCGACCATTCGATTCCCGAGCATCGGAGGGGTGAACTCGTCACGATCGGCGTCGCAGTCGTCGCTCTGACGGCGCTCGCTAGTGGGCTCAGCGTTCTCGAACGTCGCATCGCGCTGCGACTCACGAAGCGCGTCACTCGTGAGTTGCGCGAGTCGATGCTCGACAAGATCTATCGGCTCTCGCGACAGCACTACGACACGACTCCGATGGCAGAACTGCATGACCGAGTGGTGAACCACGCCGACCGCGTCGACTTCGCTACCACGATCCTGCTGCGAGACGTCGTTCCGGGCGCGGTGCTTGCGTTCGCAATGCTCTCGCTGCTGTTCGTTCGCAGTCCACTGCTGACCGGGGTGACGGTCGTGGTGGGCGGACTGTCGCTCATCGTCAACCGTGCGTCTGACAAGACGCTGGAGAAACGATTCGAGAGCTACCACACTGCGTTCGAGAACTACAGCGCAGGCATGATCACGTCGTTGCGCGCTCAGGATCTGACGCGTGCACATGCAGCCGAGCTCTACGAACAAGATCAACGTTCACGCGACGCGCGTGAGGTGGAGCATGCCGGCATCCGACGAGCGCTCGCACTCGCGTTCCACGGAGCTGCACATCAGACGATCACCGCACTGGTCGGTGCTTCGATCTTGATCGTCGGTGGCCTCGCGACGATCGACGGTTCGATGACCATCGGCACGGTGCTGTCGTTCTTCGCCGGGTTCGCTCTACTGCGCGGACCGTTGAACGCGATGAACGGAGCATTCCCCAATTTGATCGAGGGCCAGGCGTCGCTGGCCAAGATTCACGAGTTGCTCGATCGGGTTGACGAGCGTCCCTACTCCGGCACGACCCGATTGGACATCGTCGGCGCCTTGAGCATGCGCAACGTGACCTTCGGCTACGGCAGTGGCCCGCCGGTGTTGCAGTCGTTCTCGCTCGAACTGCAGCCCCATTGCGTCACCGCGCTCGTAGGCCCCAATGGCTCCGGCAAGAGCAGCGTCGTCAATCTCGTGCTCGGCCACTATCGACCCTCGATCGGTGAAGTCTGCATCGACGGATTGCGGTATGACGATGCGGACCTTGCCCATGTGCTGCGCCACATCGGCATCGTCCCGCAAGACCCGTTCTTCTTCGCCGCGAGCATCAGGGAGAATCTGATCTACGGCTCGACCGGCATCGGCGCGGACGACATTCGCTGGGCACTCGGTATGGCCGGCGCGCAATCGATCGTCGACTCCCTGCCCCTCGGCCTCGAAACGGTGTTGGGCGAAGATGCCCGGACGCTGTCGGGGGGCCAGCGCCAACGCATCGCCATCGCCCGCGCGCTGGTGCGCCGGCCCAAGATTCTCATCCTCGACGAGCCGACCAACCACCTCGATCGCAACGGCATCGCCGAGGTGCTCGCCAACCTGCGTGCATGGCAGGCGCGGCCTGCGGTACTCATCGTGAGTCATCACAGTGAAGCCGTCGATATGGCCGATCACGTCGTCAACCTCGGAGCAGCCGCACCGGTCAGTCGGTGAGTTAGTGTCCGACGAATGGATCTCGCCGAACTCGTCAATCCTCGTCACACCGCAATCGTCTGCATGGAGATGGAGCGTGGCGTCGTCGGTGATCTGTGCATGGTCCCTGGCCTCGAAGACGCGGTGAAGCAATCCGGCATCGTCGACCGGTTGAGCTCGTTGTTCGCGACAGCGCGGGGTGCCGGTATCCGTGTCATCCACTGCACTGCGGCATTTCGTCCCGACCGCGTGGGCAGCTATCGCAACATGCCCTCGGTCAACCGGTTCCTCGAAAACCCCGACCATCTACTCGTGGGTGCTCCGACGACACAGACCCTGCCTGAGCTGCACCACGCATCCGATATCGAATCGCTGCGATTCCACGGCATCGCTCCGTTCATCGGCACCTCACTCGACCCGACGCTGCGCAGCCTCGGCGCGCGCACGATCATCGCGGCGGGCGTCTCGCTCAACCGGGGCATCATGGGCATCAGCATCGAAGGCGTCGACCACGGCT
>JBDTLT010000294.1:0-6234 GCA_039934635.1 Acidimicrobiales bacterium | reverse complement strand
GCGGGGGAACGGGCATCCGGGGTGGAGGGGAACGGGCGCGTCTGCATGGGAATCCTCCGTGTGCTCCCAAGCATTATCTCCGATGCCTCAGGTGTCATTCGCGCGCGGTCACCAGCCACTGGGACACCCAATCGTCGACGTGGTGGAAGCCGTCGCTCGAAATCGGCCGCGCGTCACCCGCGACCGCGACTCGCACGTCTGTCGCTACGGAGGTGGCCCATGCCGTCGGGATTTCGACCCACGTTCGTTCACATGCTGCGCCGCGCGTGGCTGGCGGGAGCGGCGGGTGGTTTCGCCGGATTCCTGATCGGTGGCGTCGGTGGCCGGCTGGCCATGTTCATCCTGCGACTGACCTCGGAGGACTTCGTGCGCGGCGCCGAGAGCGACGACGGTTTCACGATCGGTAAGTTCAGCCTGCAGACGGGCTTCCTGCTCATCGTCACCGCCGCACTCGGCTCGATCGCAGCGGTGCTGTACATGGGCGTGCGGCCGGCACTACCGCCGCGATGGCGCCGTGCGATGTGGGCGACGGCGTGCGGCGCGATCGGCGGCGCGGCGATCGTCCACCGCGACGGCGTCGATTTCAAGGTGCTCGAACCGACGTCGCTGGCGATCGCCATGTTCATCGCCATCCCCGCGGGAGGCGCATGGTTGATGGCCTACTTCATCGACCGCTGGCAACCGTGGTGGGCCGAGAACCGGCGCCGGACCGCTCTCGCGTCGCTGGCCGTCGTGCCGATTTTTCTCGCCGGCGTCGGCATCGTCCCCGGAGCGGTCATCGTCGCCACGGCCGTCGTCGCGATACTGGCGCAAGTCGGCGCACTACACAGTCTCGCCACGCACATCGCGCTGCGCGGCGCGGTGTGTCTCGGGCTCGCCGCGTTGACCGGCTTCGCGCTCGTCGACCTCACCGGCGACGTGCGGACGTTGCTTTAGGACCTCAGCGCGTCATGCCCGCAGCGGAGGTGGCGGTGAATCGCAAGACCAACCGCTTGTCCTTGACCATGGCGGCAAAGTATTCGTCCCAATCGGGGTGCGGTTTGCCGGCGGCCCGTTCGTAGTACTTGGCCAACTCTTGGCAGACCTCGTCGCCGGGCGTCTTGGCCACCGGTGACAACTCGGCGACACCATCGAGCGCGACATAGGACCAGAAGTCGTCACTGTTGATGTGCAACACGATGCGCGGGTCGCGCCGCATGTTGTGGGTCTTGGCCCGATCGTCGGTGAGGGAAACCAACGCCACCGGGCCGTCCATCACATAGACGATGTTGGACGACTGCGCGCGCCCGTCACGGCGCAGCGTGATCAAGACGCCTTTGGTGTGGTCGGCGGCGAAGGCGAGTGCGGTTTCGAGATCCATGAACGCATGATTGCACGGTACGCTCACGCGGTGCTGTGCACGCTCGGTGACCTCGTCGAAGACGTGGTGGTGTGGTTGCAGGAACCCATCAACTACGGCACTGATACACCGGCGAGGATCGTGCGCCGCCGCGGTGGTAGCGCCGCCAACGTCGCGTCGTTCGCGGCCGCCGTCGCCGGGACGAGTCGATTTGTCGGGCAAGTGGGTGATGACGACACGGGCGAACGCCTGCTCGCCGGATTGCAGGCCGGTGGCGTCGACACCGTCGTCATCCGCGGTGGCCGCACCGGCACAATTGCGGTCGTCGTCGACCCGACGGGCGAGCGCACCATGCTCACCGATCGCGGCGCGTCCACCGAATTGGAACAACTACCGCCGGGAGCGCTCGATGGTGTGCAGGTGTTGCACCTGCCCGCCTATTCGCTCACCGTCGACCCGCTCGCGATCACTGCGCGCGCAGCGATAGAGACGGCCAAGACGAACGGCATTCTCGTGAGCATCGACGCGTCATCCGCATCGTTGTTGCGATCGTTCAGCACCGCGGCGTTTCGCCGGTTGATCGACGAACTACGACCCGACATCTTCTTCTGCAATCGCGACGAGCACCTGGAGCTCGGCCTCGCCATCGATGAGCCGATGCCCGGCAGCACCCTCACCGTGGTCAAGGCGGGCGCCGGCCCCACCGTGGTGATCACCGCCGTTGGCGCGAAGTCGATCGACGTACCGCCCGTCGAGCACATCGTCGACACCACGGGAGCGGGCGACGCGTTCGCCGCGGGTTTCCTGTTGACCTGGATACAGGGCATCGCCCCCGAAGCCGCGGCGGTCGACGCTCACCGTCTCGCGGCGCGCGTGCTCCTGTCGCCCGGTGCCGAGCTCACGTAGTGTCCGCAGTCGTGCCCCCACCATCTGTCCGGATCGCCGACGAAGTTGCCGACGCGCTCGCTGGTAACGGCGCGGTCGTGGCGCTCGAGTCGACGATCTTTTCGCACCTGGGTCTGCCCAGCCCGGCCAACGCGCATGCGCTCGCCAGTTGCCTCACCGCGATCAGGGTGCACGGTGCTGTTCCCGCAATCACCGCGGTGCTCGACGGCGTACCACGTGTCGGCATCACCGAACACGAACACGAACGAATCCTCGGCGCGGCCAACAAGATGAGCGAGCGCGAAATCCCGGTCGCGATCGCGCAGCGCTGGTCCTTCGGCGCGACGACAGTGTCGGCAGCGTTGTGCCTCGCCGCGCACGCGGGCATTCGTGTGTTCGCGACCGGTGGCATCGGCGGCGTGCACCGCGGCGTGCACGAGAGCGGTGATATCAGCGCTGACCTGGGCGCGATCGCCCGCCATCCAGTCGTCACCGTGTGCGCCGGCGCGAAGTCGTTCCTCGACCTCCCTCGCACTCTCGAATATCTCGAGACGCTCAGCGTGCCGGTTATCGGTTTTGGCACCAACGAATTCCCCGCGTTCACCATGCGCTCGAGCGGATTGCGCCTCGCGGTGCGCGTCGATTCGATCGCGGAATTGGCCGACGTCGCCGACGCGCAACGCGCGCTCGGCAGCACCGGCGTGCTCGTGACGGTGCCCGTGCCCGCGGCAGAGGCACTCGATGCGGGCGTCGGCGAGGCCGCTCTCGACCGCGCCCTCGAAGCCGCCGAACAGGCCGGCATCCGCGGTCCCGCGGTGACCCCGTTCGTACTCGCACACATCGCGGAGGCGACCGGTGGCGACGCGGTGCGCGCCAATCTTGCATTGGCCGCCAACAACGCCGCCGTCGCCGCACAACTCTCCGTTGCCCTGCGCCGTGAAGGAACGCCGCGATGACCGAGATGCTCTGCCTCGACGACGCGTACCTGCGCGAGTTCACGGCCACGGTGACCGCGATCGATGCCGCCGGTTCGCGCCTCGCGCTCGACCGCAGCGCGTTCTATCCGACCGGCGGTGGGCAGGCACACGACACGGGCATGCTGGCCTGGGATCGAGGCGCTTCGGTCGGGACCGTCACCGATGTGCGCAAGGACGGCGACCACGTGTGGCACACGATTACCGACGCGCCGCTGCCACCAGAGGGCACCACAGTGACCGGCACGATCGACTGGGAGCGCCGTCATCAACTCATGCGCACGCATACTGCGATGCACATCCTGTGCGGTGTCGTGTGGAACGAGTGGGGCACGCTCGTCACCGGCAGCAACATGGACCCGCTCAGCGCGCGGATGGACTTCGAGTTCGACCCGCTGCCCGACGGTTTTCGTGAACGGCTCGAACAACTCGCCAACGACGCCATCGCGGCGAACCATCGCATCGAGGTCTCGCTACTCGGGCGGGCCATCGCGCTCACCGACGACGATCTCATCCGCACGAAGGTCAGCCTGATCCCCGAGAGCGTCACCGAGATCCGCGTCGTCGACATCGTCGGCCTCGACAAGCAAGCCGACGGGGGCACGCACGTGCGCTCGACGCGCGAGGTCGGTCGCCTCGAGATCACCAAGCTCGAATCCAAGGGCAAAGGCAACAAGCGCGTGCGGGTCGCCATCCACGACGAGTAGCGCGCCACGGGACCCACGCGCGGTTCAGCGTGGCAACCCCAGCACCTTTTCGGCAACGGTGTTGCGCAAGATCTCGTCGGTGCCGCCGCCGATGCGCATACCGACGACGCCGAGCAACAACTGCAACCACGCGTACGTGCCCCATTCGCCGCTGTCGGCGCAGATGCGCGGGCCCAATACCTGCGCCACGAAGCTGGCCGAGCGGTTCATGTGCGTAGCCAGCGCCAGCTTGGCGGTGGCGGTCCACGGGCCGGGCGGCTGCCCCGCTTCGATCGCGGCGGCCGTGCGCAGCGCGGTGTAACGCGCCAACTCGTAGCCGGTATAGAGCTGCGCGAAGCCTTGCCGCACGAGCGGATCGCGATCGACGCCGTAGTGACGCATCATCTGCGCGATCCGTTCGGGCGGCAGCAAGCCCGCGAGGCCCGCGCCGCCGTAGCCCGAACCGCCGGCGCCGATGGCGGCGCGCTCGTTGCCGAGCGTGGTGCGGATCACCGGCCACCCCGCATCGACCGCGCCGAGCCGGTAGCGGTCGGGCAATCGCACCTCGCTGAAGAAGACCTGGTTGAACTCCGCGCCGCCGGTCATCTGGCGCAACGGTTGCATCTCGATGCCTGGTAGGTGCGTCGGCAACAAGAACGTGGTGAGGCTCTGGTGCTTGGAGGCCTCTTGATTCGTGCGCGCCAGCAATAGACCGACGGCCGCGTGATGCGCGTTGGAACTCCACACCTTTTGCCCGGTGATCACCCAGTCGTCGCCGTCGGCCTCGGCGCGCGTGCGCACGGCCGCGAGATCGGAACCGGCGTCGGGCTCGGAGAGGAACTGGCACGTGATGACGTCGCCGCGGTGGATCGGCGCGAGGTACTCGTCTTTCATCCACTCGGGACCGTGTTCGAGGATCGTGGGTGCGACGATGCCGATACCCGAACCGAACGCCGTCTGCGCCGGCACGTCGTAGCGGGATTCGAGCTCGAGAAACGCCCGCTCGTGTTGCCGCGACAACTCGCGGCCCCCGTAACGACGCGGGCCGCTGATCCAACCGAAGCCGCCGTCGTACTTCGTGCGCCGCCACTCGCGGGCTCGTCCGATCTCGGCGCGGTCGTGTTCGGCGTCGCGCACTTGGTACGCGCCCACCGCGTCGGAGCCCTCGCCCCACCGGCCGATCGAGCGGTCGACCAGTTCCGCGTGCGCGTCGAGAAATGCGCGTGCCTCGTCACGAAACTCGTCGAGGGAGTCGCCTGCCATGGCGCTGATTATGCTCGGCTCACACCGTTCGCGAACGAGGCCCGCCCCATGACCATCACGTACGACGTCATCTCCGCCGACTCCCACGTCGTCGAGCCCCACGACTTGTGGCAGATCTACACCATCGAGCGCTTTCGCGATCGCGGACCTCGCCTCGTCCGCGAAGAGACGACCGATCGGCTGGTGTGCGAAGGCGCCCGCCTGCCCCCGATCGGCCTGCTCGCGGGCTGTATGCGCGCCAGCGACGAGGTGCGGGCCAAGGGTCGCTGGGAAGAAGACGTCTACCCGGGTGGCTATGACCCGACGATCCGCATGGAGGCGCTCGCCCGCGACGGCGTCGACGCCGAGGTGCTGTATCCCACGATCGCCATGCAGCTGTACCCGATCCGCGACACCGAGTTCCAGTGGGCGTTGTTCGAGGCGTACAACACCTGGTTGTCGGAGTTCGTGGCGCAGATGCCCGACCGCTTCTTCGGCATCGCGATGTTGTCACCCGACGATCTCGACCACGCGTTGCAAGAGATCACCCGGGCCCGCAAGATCGGCTTGTCCGGCGTGATGATCCCGGTCATCCGAGGCGAAGGCATCCAGTACTGGGACCCTTCTTACGACGTGTTGTGGCAGGCCGCCGTCGACAACAACCTGCCGGTGAGCCTGCACGCCGCCACCAGCCGCGACCCCGAAAAGACGTGGGAGGTCAAGAGCGCGGCGCTGAGTGTGTTGCAGACCGTCGAGATCGAACACGTCATCCTCGAGTTGATCTTCGCCGGCGTGTTCGACCGGTTCCCCGATCTCAAGATCGTGTCCGCCGAAAACGACGTGGGTTGGGCCGGGCACATGCTCGAGCGCGGCGACTACTGGTTCTTCCGCAACCGCAAGCTGCTCAAGGACATCGTGTGCACGCGGCCGCCGAGTGAGTACTTCCACGAGAACATCCGCGCCACGTTCATGCGTGACCGCACCGCGGTGCTCTCGCGTGAGATCGTCGGCGTGCAGAGCATGATGTGGGGCAACGACTTCCCGCACCATGTCAGCACGTGGCCCGACAGCAAGAAGTTGCTCGACGAGCACTTCTCCGATCAGCCCA
>JBDTLT010000293.1:0-6243 GCA_039934635.1 Acidimicrobiales bacterium | reverse complement strand
GTTCATTGAAATAGTCGAAGTTGACTGAGATAGTTCTAGACAGCATGCTTTAGCAGATGATCTGATGTGTCCCACGACCCAGACCCTGTCATTGGAGACCACTGAGAAATGATGCAGACACCGAGTCGTGAAGGCTCCGTCGCAACGGACAGTGTGGATCTCGTTCAGATCCACACGCTCCCGGCGCGCTCGGCCCCGACGACGGCGACAGCAGTGTTTGCCCCAGGGCCCGTGGTGCGGTTCTTCCTCTCGCGTACCAAGGCGTGCGTGATCGCCATCGACGCCATCATCGTCGTGCTCACCACCTCAATCGTGCTCGCCCTGCAATGGCGTCACGGCGACTACGGGCCCGAGCAAGCAAAGCTCGGCAACGTCGTGCTCCTGTTGCTGATGTCGGTCGCGCTGTATGGCATCGGATTCATCCGAGCGGGAGCGTACGTCTCGCGATTTCTCGGCCGAAGCATCGACGAAATCCGGCGCGTGACCCGAGGCGCGGTTTTCGGCGCCGGCTCGATCGCCCTCGTCGCCTTCGTGTTCAAGCTGGAAATCTCGCGGGCGTGGACCGCGTGGACGTTGCTCCTCGTGATAGTCGGCGTTCTCAGCGCCCGGTTGTGGCTGCGCCGGTTGTTCGGGCAACTGCGAGCCCATGGCCTTCTCTTGCGGCGAGTAGTGGTCGTCGGTGACAACGCCGAGGGGCGCGCGCTGTGCGAAATGCTGCGAACCGAACAGGGACTGGGCTATTACGTAACTGCCGTCGTGAACGAGCGCGACGTTGCGGTTGCCGGGCGAGACGCGGACGGCGACTCGTCGGCCGCGGCGCGGGGCGTGCTCCAAGTTGTGCGCGCTACAGACGCAACCGGTGTCGTGATCGCGACCACTGCAATCGGAATGCTCGGTTCGAACCGCCTTGTGCGCGAACTCACGCACGCAGGGATTCACGTGGAACTGTCGTCGAGTCTTCTCGACATCTCAACGAGTCGCATGTTCGTTCGTCCTCTCGGACGATTCCCCGTCGTATACGTCGAAGGAGTCAAGCGGTTCGGGTGGCGCACTGCCGCGAAGCGCTGCTTCGATCTGACCTTGGCGGTAGGTCTGCTCTTGGTGACCGCGCCGCTCATCGCGGTGAGCATTCTCGCGATCAAAGTCTCGTCGCCCGGGCCCGCGTTCTTCAGCCAAGTCCGCGTGGGCCGCGATGGATCGCTATTCCGGCTGTTCAAACTACGCACGATGGTGATCGACGCCGAGGAGCGACTCGAGGAGGTACGGCACCTCAACGAAGCCGACGGTCCCCTGTTCAAGTTGAAAGACGACCCCCGGATTACGCGAATCGGACGCATCCTGCGCAGCTTTTCAATCGACGAGCTGCCGCAGTTGGTCAACGTGTTGCGCAACGAGATGAGCATCGTCGGGCCGCGTCCGGCATTACCCCACGAGGCTGGTGCCTGGGGCGGCGACCTTCGATCGCGGTTGCGCGTCAAGCCCGGTCTCACCGGCATGTGGCAGGTGCATGGGCGCAGTGACTCGAGCTTCGCCGAGTATGAGCGTCTCGACCTGTACTACGTCGACAACTGGTCGATTGTTACCGATGTGGCAATCGTGCTCCGGACGATTCCCGCCGTCATCAGTCGGCGGGGGGCGCGTTAGTTCTCGGCGCGGCCCCGCGTTTGATCACCAAACAGGTCGCGAACAGCTTCGCAACGAAGCACTGCCGACAGAGGAAGTCGTGGCATGCTGCGACGAGTGAAACTTCCTGAAACAGGTGGTGGCTTGGCGTGGGACAACGCCATGGCTGTCGTACGCGCCCGTTGGTACTTGCGCGGCGCCGATGAGCTCGGCAGCAGGGTACGCGTGTGGGGGAGACCGGCAGTGACGGCCAGCGGTACGTTGCGCGTCGCAGACCGTGTGCGGATCTTCGCGGTGCCGGCGCGGACCGAGCTGTCAGTGCACCACGGCGCCACGCTCGTAGGCGGACTTCCGGCCAAGGTGATCCGCGATCTCTAGGGCCGCGCGTCCAGCAGTTCCTGGTAGAAGTGCTCCAACTGCCGGGTGATGGTGCCCCAGCTATAGCGGTCTTCCATGAGCGTACGACCGGCGGTGCCGAGCCGCCGCGCCAAGGCGGGGTCGGCGAGCACCCGCTCGATCTGGTCGGCGAACTCCTGCGGTTCGTCAGCCAACAGCAGATGTTCCCCATCGACCACGTCGAGGCCTTCGGCGCCGAGACGCGTCGACACAACGGGCTTACCCTTCGATAACGCCTCGACGATCTTCAGACGCGTGCCGCCTCCGATGCGCAGTGGCACCACGATCACCGCGGCACGTTCGATAAACGGATTGACGTCATCGACCATGCCCACGATCTCGACTCCACCGTGCTGACGGGCGAGTACCTCAGCACTGGCGCCGGGCCCGATGACCTTGAACGACGCGTTCGGTCGGCGCCGGCGGACCGTGGGAAACACCTCGTCGGCGAAGAACATCACGCCGTCGGCGTTCGGGAAATAGTTGATCGCCCCGAAGAAGACGAGACTGTCGGCATCGACCGCGCCGCTCGACTGTGCGAACTCGCGCACATCGACGCCGTTGGGGATCACCGCGGTGCGACACGACGGAATGTCTTCGTGCAGTAGCTGTTCGTCGCGAGCCGAGGTGAGTGCGACACCGTCGAAGCGACGCCATGCCGCGCGTTCTTCGCGCGCGAGCTTGCGCCAATTGAATGCGTTGTACCCCGTGCGGGTGAAGCCCGCCGCCGCCTTGGAGGTGCGCCGCAAGATGTCGTACTCGATGTTGTGCTCGTCGAGTACGAACAGCGGGCCGTCGTTCGCGCGGCGCGAGAAGCGGAACGCGGCCATCTGCGCGAATTCGATCTGCACCACGTCGTACTCCTGCGCGGCCAACATCTCGTCGAACGCCTGCTGAAAGTCCAGTCGGCCGGCGACGAGCGAATGCTCATAGCTATGGCGTGAGAGCAGCGACCGCAGTTGGTTCCTGCGTTTGACTTTGGAATTGCCGGGTTCGTAGTTCGAGAGTGTCCGTACCTCGCGGCAGTACGTCCTGGTTTCGACCAGCGACTCGTGTTCCCATTCGTCGGTGGCATTGAACGCCAACACCGAGACGTCGTGGCGGTTGGCGAGCTCCCTCACCAAGCCGTCGATCCGCCGCTGACCACCGAACCGGGGGGGGCTGGGTAGAAAAGGAGAAACGAGAAGGATCTTCATCGAGGAAATTCGAAACTGTACTGCGTGGATGCGATGAAGTCGACGTTGCCCTCCGATGCAGGAGCTGTCGCGTAGGGGTGAACGAAATTCACGCCGGCGCGTGAAACGCCGCGATCAACAGCCTCGGCGACGCACCGTAGGGCTGGCCGTTGCACTTACAACCATCGGTCGTGGGTATCGCGAATCAAGTCATCGATGGGTGCACGGCGACCGCAACGCTTCGCACAGTTCATACCGTTTCTCAGAACCTGCTGCGCGAGGCGCGGAACTCGTCGAGGTGTCGCCGTCCCAATTTCAGGATTGAGCGATCGCGTGCATTTTCGAGAGGCAGAAGCTCGAGGCCGTTCCTGGACTGAATGGCTGCGAACGAGCCGCAGGGCAAGGAGGCGCGTCAGAGGGATGACAGGGTGTTTCAATCATTACTACGCCAGCACATGATATGTTGGCGCCAAATGTGGGATCGGGCAACCGACCGGTGGCCAGCGCTCACATTTCGTCGAAACCGACCGATTCCATTGACGTGTTTCCGCAACATCGAGGTGGCCGAGGGATTGAGCACCATGGCTGAACGCATTCCGATTGCCGGGCCTTGGATCACCGACCTCGAGGTGAAATACGTCGCCGAGGCGGCCGCCAACGACTGGTACGCGTCGGCCGCTCAGTCCGTCGGAAAGTTCGAGCGAGAGTTCGCCGAGTCGATCGGGGTCGCGCACGCCATCGCGGTCCCTCACGGCACGTCGGCGTTGCATCTCAGCATGTTGTCGCTGGGCATCGGGCCGGGCGACGAGGTGATCGTGCCCGAGGCCACCTGGCTGGCGACCGCCGCGGCCGTCTGGTATGTGGGCGCGACTCCCGTGTTCGCCGATATCGAACCCGATTCGTGGTGCATCTCGGCATCGTCCGTCGAGGCGTGCATCACGCCGCGCACGAAGGCGATTCTCACCGTCGACCTGTTCGGGGACATTCCCGACATGGACGCGCTGGGGGCGATCGCCAGTTCGGCCGGTATCCCCATCGTCGAAGACGCCGCGCAGGCGATCGGCTCGCGATGGCAGGGGCAGCCTGCGGGCTCGCTCGGTGACAGCGGCATATTCAGCTTCACCGGGACGAAGACGCTGACCACCGGTGAAGGCGGGATGTTCGTCACCGATAGCGACGAGATCTTCGAGCGGGCGTCACGCCAGCGCGACCACGGCCGGACGGCCGAGGGATTCAAATACTTTGTCACGAATGAGCTCGCGTACAAGTACCGCATGAGCAGCCTGCAGGCGGCCTTCGGGCGGGCTCAACTCGCGCGCCTCCCTGAGTTGATCGAACGCAAGCAGCAGATCTACTCCTGGTACGAAGAACGACTCGCCTCGCACCCTGCGCTACAGCTCAACCATCGGCAAGTTGGTGTTGTGAACTCGTTCTGGATGGTGACCGTGGCGTTCGACAAACAACTCGACCTGGGCACGCACGAGTTGATGAAGCGGTTCGATGAACATTCGATCGACACTCGACCGTACTTCCCGCCGTTGAGTTCAATACCTGCGTTCGGCCAGGTTGCCAACACGAAAGGGGCGTCCGAACGCAACCCGGTCGCCTACGACTTCGCGTCGCGTGCGGTCAGTCTGCCGTCGGCTCTCGCGCTCACCGAGCAGCAGGTCGATCGGGTGTGCGGATGTCTCTTCGAGATCATGAGCGCGGCCGCGCGACGTTGACGAAAGCCCGTGACGTTCGCCCGCGATCGCGGCGACCCGTGGCGTGAAAATCAGGGTCGTTTCGCGGCGCGCGCAACCCGGTTCCGCGGCCGTCGGTAGCGCAGCGTCGACCGGTCGACCGGCGTGGCGAGTCCCTGCGCGAACCCGCGGCAAAAGGCGAGCACCCGCTGGAGTTCGCCCGGGGCCCGCAGCGCGACGACATCACGGGCGATCGGCCGCACGGCATCGGCCGCGAACACGTATGCCGCCACCCAGATCATTCCCGGATGGCCGGCTCGAACCGGCTTGGCCGCCGCCGCGCCGAGCGCAAGCCAGTCGCGGCGAGCGTGGACTCGCCCCTCGGCGAACGTGCGGAAGCCGTGATGGACGATGAAGAGCTTCTCGGTCTCGAACGCTTCCCAGCCTTTGAGAAGTACTCGCACCTCGAGATCCCAATCGTCACCCGACGGGAATCGCGCGCCGGGCCCGAACGATTCGTCGATACCGCCGAGGGACAACACGACGTCACGGCGCAACACCATGCCGGCGCCCAAACCCCGATGGCTTCCGGTGGCCATCGGCGAGCTGAGGAGATGCTCCCGGTCCGGTAGATATTGCGGCACATACCCTTTGGTGAGGTCGTGGGGAGCGGCCTCGACCCGACAGAACGCAACCGCGACGCGGGGGCGGACGACGAGCAGCGCCGCCATATCCGCGGCCCATCCCGGAGGTGCCTCACAGTCGTCGTCGGTGCACACGACGTAGGGCGACCGCGCGAGTCGCAGGCCCTCGTTCATCGCGGCGCCCTTGCCGCGGGTTTTGCTCTCGACGTATCGGATGTGTCCGGCGCGAATCAGGTCACACAGCGCGTGCTCGGAATCTCGGTTGTCACTCTGGTCGACAACGATCAGATCGATCTCGACGATGCCGACACCCTCGGAGGGCGCGGCGGCGAGCAGCGAGTCGACGGCCCGCCGCACCTCGGCGGGGCGGTTGCAGGTGCACACGAGCACGGAGACCACCCCGAGGTCGGGGCCTGCTACCGCCGCGGCATTCATTGCCGGGACCGTCGAGGAGTTCTTCGCTGGGCATGACTTGCTGCGATCACTGTCGGCGCATCCGGTTGTCGGGCTGAGGCTCCCACGCCGTAGAACCCGGGGCCGTCACCGGCGATGAAGGCCGGAGGCGTCGTCGAGGTCGCAGTGATGGGCACGAAATCCATGACAGGTCACTCATCGGCGCCCTGGAGGGCCCTATTGAGCGTACGCAGACTAGGCGTTCGAGCTATCCCGCGCTTCGTGCGGTTCGAAATCGGTGTCACGCAGATCGATCACACCCACATCGGG
>JBDTLT010000292.1:0-6265 GCA_039934635.1 Acidimicrobiales bacterium | reverse complement strand
CGGCCGCCATCCGATGCGCGTCGACTATCAGCCCGCCCTTGTCGAGAACGTGCGCTGGGTAGAATCGCGCGTCGCGTTCGCCACGCTGCATGTCATCGGAAGCAACAACGGCCTTAACCCCTACACCGGACTGGGCCTTACCGCTCCGACCGCCGCACAGGCCGCCGAGGTCCAAGCACGGGTCGCGTCGGTGCTCCAATGGATTGACACGACCTTCGATACCGCCACCAGTGGCGGCCTCAAAGGTGTCGTACTCGCCATGCAAGCCGACACCTGGGACCCCGCGCCAGCCAGTGCACAACAAGCGATCGTCGATCGAATCGCCCAACGAACGAAAACCTTCGACGGCCAAGTGCTCCTGCTCCAAGGGGACTCACACACCTACAAGACGGACAACCCGCTCGGTCTCCCCAACTTCACCCGCGTCGTAGTCCACGGCGAAACACTCCCATTCGAATACCTCCGCCTCACCATCAACCCCCACAGCGACACCGTATTCACCTGGGAACGCATCGCTTCACCAGCGCAATAAACCGCGCTCGACGACATGGATACCCGACTCATCGTTGCGTTACCCCGGCGTCGGCGTCCGCGAGTACCGCCACGCGCTCGTCGGTCGCCCTGGGTCGGCGGGCATCAACCTGCCGTTGATGAGGTGCTCTGACCCCATCTCCGCGAACCGGCCAGGCGTGGTAGCAGGAGCGCTGACCATCCTGCGGTGGTGGCGGGTGGGGGTGCCTATCGTGCACGGATGACGCGTAGCGGCCGCCACCGCCGAAACTGTCAGGACCGTAGGTCTGTCGCTTGTCGTCCGTCGCCCAAACTACGCAGGTTGAGCCTCGGGCCCGTAAGCGGTTGAGCGTTGTGTCGGCTCAGTCAATTCCTCAGCGATGACGGCTACGCAACCGGCGCAACCTCGATGACAGATGGCAACTTGACGACATTCAGTTGGCGCTACTGAAGCATCGCCGAGGACTGACCAACATCGCAACGAAGAGTCGGCGGTTCGAGTCCGCTCACCTCCACTCGCATCTTGATCGGTAAGACCTAGTTTGTTGGTTGCGCCAAGTCGCCGTGACTTGGCAGTGTCAAGGATGACATGGTGTGCGCATGAGCAGCGCAGTGGGCGAAGGCGTTCGAGCAGAGGTCGGTGACGACCTCGAGAACCTGGCTCGTTACTTCGCGGAGTCGGGGCAAGTGATTCCCGGTATCGCGATCGACGACACCGGCCGCGCTCGGTCGTGGTGGTGGCCGCTGCCCGCCGCGCGTGATCGAGGGGCGATTGCTGCGTTGTGTACCGATGGCTCGCCGCAATCGCAGCGCATCGCGGCCGAGCAACTCGCGACGGCAGTCGACCGAGCAGTTCGCCACCGACTCGACGAGCAGCGCGTCGGGTTGACCGCGCGGCGGTCGGGGCGTCGCGGCATCGAGGACGCGTGGCTCACATCACTGACGGCGGCGGACCCTTGGCTGGCCCGCTCGTACGACGTCGACAAGCTTCGCGCGTTCGAGCGTGAAATCACTCGGTGGGTGGCGTCGGGCGCGGCGACAATGGGCAGCGTCCGACTTTGTCTGCGGGTGCGCGAGCCGGCGCTCGCGGGCGCCGACGCGAACTGGTCGGTGGAGCTCCTCGTGCAGGACACCGGTGAGCCGAGCCTGATCGTGCCGGCGGCCGATGTGTGGGGAGGTCGGTCACCGTTCGGACCACATGCGGTGGAAGAACTGCTCGCGAGTCTGGGGCGGGTGGCGCGTCTCGCGCCCGAGCTGGCGGCGGTGCTCGACGAGTCCGCGCCGAGCGAAATCGAACTGTCGACTGCGTTGCTGATGGACTTCTTGAGGACACGCATCGACACGCTCGCCGATGCGGGCATCGCGGTGCTGCTTCCGAGTTGGTGGGCTCAGCGGCGTCGCCTTGGGCTGCGGGTCAAGGCGAAGAGCGCCAGATCGAGCGCCGGCTCGGTTGTCGGCGGCGGGGTCGGTCTGGACGCGGTGGTTTCGTTCAGCTTCGAGGCAGCGCTCGGCGACCACCGCCTCAGCGCGGCCGAGTTGCGCGCTCTGGCCCACGCGGTCGAGGCAAAGCAGGCACTGGTGCGCGTCCGTGGCGAATGGATCGAGGTCGGCGCCGCAGAGTTCGCCAAGATCGTGGCGTACGCGGGCACGACGAGTGAAGCGACCGTCGCCGAGGTGCTGCGTTCGGGTATGGGTCTCGACGGGCTCGCGGTGCCGGACGGCATCGAGATCACCAGCGTCGCCGCAACCGGCTGGCTCGGTGATCTGCTCGACGGGGCTTTGCACTCGACGGTCGCGCCGGTTCCGACTCCGGATCGATTCGTCGGACACTTGCGCCCATACCAAGAGCGCGGCGTGGGCTGGCTCAATTTCCTCGGCCGGCTCGGTCTCGGTGCCTGTCTTGCCGACGACATGGGCCTCGGCAAGACGGCTCAGTTGATCGCCACGCTGCTCTCGGATGACGCCGCGGTCGGCCCGACGTTGGTTGTCTGCCCCGTGTCGGTGCTGGGCAACTGGCAACGCGAGTTGGCGCGGTTTGCCCCGCAGTTGCGCGTCGTTGCGCACCACGGCTCTGATCGTTTCACCGCGCATCGTACGAAGTTCGTGACGCGAGCGAAGCGGGCCGATGTCGTGCTCACCACCTATTCGCTCGCCGCGCGCGACATCGCGGAGCTCGAACGCGTGCAATGGACGCGGCTTGTCCTCGACGAAGCGCAACAGATCAAGAACCCCGGCACCGCGCAGACGCGCGCCGTGCAACGACTGCGGGCCGACCGGCGAGTCGCGCTGACGGGCACGCCGGTCGAGAATCGTCTTTCCGAGCTGTGGTCGATCATGCACGTGCTCAATCCCGGCCTGCTCGGTACGCAGCGCGGATTCCGCGAGCGGTTCGCCATCCCGATCGAACGAGAGCACGATGCCGCGAGCGCGGAACGGCTCAAGCGAATCACCGCGCCCTTCGTGCTGCGCCGGCTGAAGACCGACAAGTCGATCATCGACGACCTGCCGGACAAGATCGAGGTGACCGAGCACTGCCCACTCACGCGCGAGCAGGCCACGTTGTACCAAGCAGTTGTCGAGGAACTGATCAGCGCGGCGAATGACGCCGAAGGCATCAGCCGTCGCGGGCTCGTGCTCGCGGGGCTCATGCGCCTCAAGCAGGTTTGCAACCATCCGGCGCACTTCCTGCGGGACGGCTCGACGTTGACGGGCCGCTCCGGCAAGCTCACGCGCGCCGAGGAGTTGGTCGAGGAGATCGTCGCTGCCGGCGACAAGGTGCTGTGCTTCACGCAATTCGCCGAATGGGGCAACCTGTTGGCTCCCCATTGGCGCCGACGATTCGGAACCGACGTCGGTTGGCTGCACGGCGGAGTGGCGCGCCAGAAACGCGACGCGATGGTCGCGGCGTTCCAAGAAAGCACCGGGCCCGGCATCTTTCTGATCTCGCTCAAAGCCGGTGGTACCGGTCTCAACCTCACCGCCGCAACGCATGTGATTCATCTCGACCGATGGTGGAATCCCGCGGTCGAAGATCAGGCCACTGACCGCGCGTACCGCATCGGCCAGCGCCGTGCCGTGCTCGTGCACAAGCTCGTCAGCACAGGCACCGTCGAGGAACGCATCGACGCCATGATCACTTCCAAACGCGCGCTCGCGGAAAGCGTCGTCGGTACGGGCGAGCAGTGGATCACGGAACTGTCGACCGATGACCTACGCGCCACCATTGCGCTCAGTGCCGAGATCGGAGACGACTGATGGCAGGTCGCGGTTGGAACGACCCGTGGAACCGGTATCCGGAGTCGGTGCCCCTCCCCACCAAGGACGGCATGGCCACGTCCAAGCAGCGCGGCGCGATGGCCGGCACGTGGTGGTCGAAGCGTTTCGTGGAGGCGCTCGAGTCGTACGGCCTTGGCGGTCGGATGAGCCGAGGCCGGCGCTATGCCCGCTCGGGCCAAGTCATGTCGCTCGATGTGCAGACGGGGCTACTCGTCGCGCAAGTACAAGGTTCGCGGCGCACGCCCTACGTCGTCACGATCAGGGCCTCGACGCCGACCCCCACACAATGGAGAAAGATCGATGAAGTGCTGCGTTCGCGAGTCAAGTTCGCCGCGAAACTTCTCGCGGGAGAAGTGCCCGCCGAACTCGAAGCGGTGTTCGGCACCGCAAAGGCACAGCTTCTTCCCTCCACTTGGGCCGAGCTCGATGCCAACTGCAACTGCCCCGACTGGGAGAACCCCTGCAAGCACATAGCCGCAGTGCTCTACGTGTTCGCAGACCGCCTCGACGGCGACCCTTGGCTGTTGCTCGCATGGCGCGGCCGCAGCCGCGATCAAATCCTCGAGCCGTTGCGGGCACGCGCGTCGGGCACGGCCGCCGACGAGTTGCCGGTCGTCGCCGCGTGGTGGCCGTTCGGTCCGCGCGAAAAGCTTCCTTCGCCCGAGTCGATGGTGCGCGAGTCGAGCGGCGACGTCGCCGCGGATCCTGCTGACCCACCCGCCGCGGTCTTGCAGCGCTGCGAACCACTGAACGTCGTCGCGGGCGGTGTCGAGGCGACGGACCGGCTCACGGCTGCCTACGACGCGCTGGCGCGCCGCAGCGATCAGATCTAGTGCCCTTCAGGCCGGTTTGGCGAAGAGTTGGCTGACAGTCACCATCTCGAATCCGCGCTTGTTCAAGTTATCGAGCAATGCCGAGACGTTGTTGACGCTGAAGGTCGTGAAGTGCAAGAGGATGATCGAACCGTTGGTCACGATGTTCGTGTTGGTCAAGCGATTCAGGTAGTCGGTGAAGCCCGCGGTGCCATTGGAGTCGATGCTCCACATCGTCATCGAGTAGCCGAGGCGCTGCACCGCGCAACGCACCCGCGGGCCTTGGGGGTCGGGGCGGATGTCGGGGTAGCCGCCGTTGCCGCCGGGCGGTCGCATGAGGTGCATCTCGTAGTGGAATCCCAAGATCTGGTCGAGGCGCCCCTGTGTCGCATCGAGCTCGTCTTGGATGTCGACGTCCGCCAGCTTGAGCAGGTTCCAATGCGAGTAGGTGTGGTTGCCAATCTCGTGGCCGTCCTCGAGCACCCGCTTCCACACACCCTGCAGACCGGCCTTCTGATGGTCGTCGAATGCGCCGCCGGTCGGGAAGAACGTGAGCTTTGCGCCTTTCGCCTTCGCGAGGTCGAGTACGAGGGCGAGGTTCTTTGCCCCCGACGCGGCAAACGTGTCGTCGATCGTCACGGCGACGCGCTTGCGGTCCTGCGGGCCGGTCTTTATCAGCGTCGGCGCGATCAAGGGGCGAGTCGGCGCGCAGGGATCGCTGGCGCCGGTCGCCGGTGGAGCGGAAGTAGCACCCGCGACAGTCGTAGGTGCGGTGACCGCCGTGGTGAACGCGATCACTTCTTCGGGCGTGAACGACCACGAGCCCGTCAGCGCCCTCGTCGTCAGGTCACCGCTCGAGGCCGCGAAGGCAACCTGCGTCGCGGTAGAGCTGGGTTCGCCATCCCACTGGTCATACAGCGACACATCGGGCGGCGACCCGACCGCGGGCCGCGCGTCGGTGCCCATCGAAGCGATCAAGGAAATCAACAGGCAGCACAACGCGCATTGAATCGCTACCGGCCGCATCCCCATCGCCCGTCGGCCTCCCCGCCCGAGAGTAAAGGGTACAGATTGTGTAAACCGTGAGATAAGTCGGATCGATTGGTTTCGCGGGCAATTTTCTCTTTATTTACGGGGATAGTCGGGAGCGGCGCGGCGCAGGATGACGTCGGTGCGGGTCTTCACCATCTCTTCGAACCGGCCTTCCTCGACCATCCAGAATCGATCGGCGTAGAGACCGTCGACGACGGTGTCGGCAACCTCGGACAGCGGCGTGAACACCACCGGTGTGCCCGCGGCTTCCATCGTCTTGATCCAGCCCTCCATGCGTGAGCTCGTGTCGAGCGGTTGCGCCGACGGGAACTCGGCCGGTCGCTCACGCGGTTTCCAGATGCCGGTGTCGAGGATGCCTTGCGTCTTGCCCGACGGGAACAGTACGGACACGCCGATCTTCGAGTCGACGGCGCGTAGCTGCCCCCACAGGCACTCTGACAGTGTCACGACCGCGCTCTTGCACGTGGCGTATGTCGCGGACGAGGCGATGGGGGAGAACCCGCCGTTGTGCGACGAGGTGTTGACGATGTGGGCTTCGACGCCTTGTTCGAGCAACGTCGGCACGAACGCGTTGATGCCGTTGATCACGCCGTAGACGTGCACGCTGAACGCGA
>JBDTLT010000291.1:0-6305 GCA_039934635.1 Acidimicrobiales bacterium | reverse complement strand
CCGAACATCACGCCGATCTTCTCGCGCAGCTGGTTGATGAAGAGACAGATGGTGTTGGACTTGTTGAGATTGGCGGTGAGCTTGCGCAGCGCCTGCGACATGAGGCGAGCCTGCAGGCCGACGTGGGTGTCGCCCATCTCGCCTTCGATCTCGGCGCGAGGTGTGAGGGCGGCGACGGAGTCGATCACGATCACGTCGATGGCGCCGGAGCGCACCAACATGTCGACGATCTCGAGCGCTTGCTCACCGGTGTCGGGCTGCGAGATCAAGAGCTCGTCGACATCGACACCGATGGCCCGGGCATAGACGGGATCCATCGCGTGCTCCGCGTCGACGTAGGCACAGACCCCGCCGTTGCGTTGGGCCTCGGCCACCACGTGCAGAGCGAGGGTGGTCTTGCCCGACGACTCGGGTCCGTAGATCTCGGTGATGCGACCGCGGGGCAGACCGCCGATGCCGAGCGCCAGGTCGAGGGCGAGTGCACCCGTCGGGATGGACTCGATGCCCAACGTCGTCTTTTCGCCCATCTTCATGACGGCGCCCTTGCCGAACTGCTTTTCGATCTGGCCCAGGGCGATCTGCAAGGCCTTGTCGCGGTCGAGGCCCTCTTTTTGGGTGTTGGATTCGCGGGTGCTGTGTTCTTTCGCCATGTTGCTGGTTCTCACTTGTTCGTTGTTGACGGAGGCCGGCGCACCGGCGAGCTGGTGTGGTCGACCCTAACGAGGGGGTGTGACAGGCTTCCCGTTGCGGATGACACGACTGTAATTCCGAACGGACGTTCGTACAAGTCTTCCGGGCACAATATTGAGCTAGGAACTGTTGAACGGTCCGAGAGAAACCTGAAGAGAGGGCCCCATGGCCGAGACCACCCCCAAGAAGAAGTTCGACGACGCCGAACTGAAGGAGCGCCTCGACGCCCTGCAGTACCAGGTCACCCAACATGCCGGCACGGAGCGGGCCTTCAGCGGCGTCTATTGGGACTGCCACGACGAGGGCACCTACCGCTGCGTGGTGTGCGACGAGGCGCTCTTCGACAGCAACACCAAGTTCGAGAGCGGCTCCGGATGGCCCAGTTTCTGGCAGCCCCTCTCGAGCGAGGCCGTCGAAGAGCACACCGACCGCAGCCACGGCATGGCGCGCACCGAGGTCGTCTGCCGGTCGTGCGGCGCGCATCTCGGCCACGTGTTCCCCGACGGTCCCCGCCCCACGGGGTTGCGCTACTGCATGAACAGCGCGTCGCTCCGCCTAGCTCCCAAAGACGCAAATCCCAACGACACGGCCTCTACGTCCGAGGAGCAGTCGAAGTAGTAGGCACGGCGCTGCCGCGTGATCAGTCGCGCGGCAGCGTCATCTTCAGTTGGTCGACCGATCCCCCACCGTCGACGGAGATCACTTGCCCGGACACGTGCCGCGCGCTGGGCGACACCAAGAACAGCACGCACAACGCGATGTCCTGGCCGTGGCTCATCACGCCCATCGGATTGGTCGGCCGGGTGTCCCCGCCGCGCAACGCCTCCGCAAATCGCCGCACGCCTTCGGTGTTGCCGGTGCTGCCCGGATTGACGCCGTTGACGCGCACGCCGTAGGGACCCCACTCGACCGCGCACGTACGCGTCAACGACAACACGCCACTCTTCGCCGCGGCGACGTGAGCCTGAAACGCGATGCCCTTGAGTTCGAACGCCGCTGCGATGTTGACGATGTTGCCGCCGTTGGCGCGCATCCATTTCTCGAACACGCACTTCGAACAGTTGTAGGTGCCCAATAGATCGATGTCGACGACCGACTTGAATCCGTTGTACGAAATCTTCGTCATCGGCGCGGGAAAGTTGCCGGCGGCGTTGTTGATCAAGATGTCGAGGCGTCCGAACTGATCGATGATGCCCTGCGTGACCCGCTCGACCTCGTCCGCCTTGCGCACGTCGAAGGTGTCGGTCCACACGTCGATCCCCTCGGCACCCAGCTCGGCCGCCGCCTCCTCGAGCACCTCTTTGCGCCGGGACGCGATCGCGATGCGGGCGCCGTGGCGACCGAGCACCCGGGCGATCTCCTTGCCGATACCGGTGCCCCCGCCCGTCACGAAGGCCACCTGGCCGGCGAGCACGTTGCCGACGAACACGTCCGTCGGTTCGGTGAACTCTGTGCGGGGATCGCTCTGCTCTGTCTTCTGGGATGTCATCACCGCGACGCTACGCGCCGCGTCTGTGTCATGCTTTCGCTTCGATCAAGGGGGGCATCATGGGCCGGTTGGACGGCAAAGTGGCAGTCATCTCCGGGGCCGCGCGCGGCCAGGGAGAGCAACACGTTCGGCTGTTCGTCGCGGAGGGCGCCAAAGTCATCTTCGGCGACGTTCTCGACGATCTCGGTGAGGCGGTCGCGGCCGACCTCGGAGAGAACGCGATGTACCTCCACCACGACGTGCGCAGCGAAGACGAGTGGCAGCGCATGGTCAAAGAGGCCGAGAGCCGTTTCGGCAAGCTCGACATCCTCGTCAACAACGCGGGCATCTTGCAGTTCGGCACCTTGACCCACGACACGACGCTCGACGACTACATGCGGCTGATCGAGATCAATCAGGTCGGGCCGTTCCTCGGGATGAAGACAGCGATCCCCGCGCTGATGCGCAATCGCGGCGGTTCGATCGTCAACATCTCGTCGACCAACGGCTTCGCCGGCTACGGCGGCACGATCGGTTACACCGCGTCCAAGTTCGCCGTGCGCGGCATGACCAAGACGGCGGCGCTCGAATACGGCAAGGCGGGCATCCGCATCAACTCCATCCATCCCGGCGGCATCGACACTCCGATGACGCGGCCCGAAGGTCTCGGCGAGATGTCGGCCGAAGATCAAACCGCCGCGTACGACATGGTCTCGCTCGGCCGCGTCGGCCAACCACAAGAGGTGGCCAAGCTGGCGCTGTTCCTGGCGAGCGACGAGTCGAGCTATTGCACCGGCGCCGAGTTCCTCATCGACGGCGGCATGTTGGCCGGCACCATCAACCCCTACGCCCGCCCGACGTATGACTGACCGCACCCTCGTCGATGCCATCGAGGTCGGCGGCGCCGACCTGACCAAGGCGTCCACCTATATGGCGGGCGTGCCGCATGCCGCGTTCGCGCGCCTGCGCGCGGTCGCACCCGTGGCGTGGCACCGCGAGGAAAATGGCCCCGGTTTTTGGGCGCTCACCGGGCATCGCGACAGCGTCACCGTGTCGCGCGACAGCGCGACGTACTCGTCATACGCGGGCGGCATGATGATCGCCGATAGCGACCCGGCGAGCCTCGAGCAGATGCGACTCATGATGATCATCATGGATCCGCCCGAGCACACCAAGTTGCGCCTGCTCATCAGCAAGGGCTTCACACCGCGTCATGTGCAGCGGCTGCACGATCGCATCGCCGAGATGGCGCGGGACATCGTCGATGCCGTCGCGCCGCTCGGTGAGTGCGATTTCGTCACGCAGGTGTCGGGCGAGTTGCCGTCGATGGTCATCGCCGATCTGATGGGGATCCCGCTCGACCACGGTCGCATGCTCTACCAACTCACCGAGCAGATGCACACCAACATCGACAACGCGTCGGGCTCGGGCGAGGCACAGGCACAGATGTTCGGCTACGCGCAGGAACTCGCGGCGCGAAAGCGCGCCGAACCGGGCGACGACATCGCCTCCGCGTTGCTGGCCGCCGAGGTAGACGGTCGCAAGCTCACCGACCTCGAGTTCAATCTGTTCTTCATGCTGTTGATCAACGCCGGCGGCGACACCACGCGCAACCTCGTCGCCAACGGGATGCTCACGCTGCTCGACAACCGTGACCAACTCGAATTGCTCCGCCGCAATCCGGCCTTTCTCAACACCGCCGTCGAGGAGATGCTGCGTTACGTGCCGCCGGTGCTGATGTTCCGGCGCACGGTCACGCGTGACACCGAGCTCTCGGGCGTGCCCGTCGCCGCCGGCGAAAAGGTCGTGATGTTCTACGCGGCAGCCAACCGCGACCCCGCGGTGTTCGCCGACCCCGATCGCTTCGACATCACGCGCGACCCCAACCCGCATGTCGCGTTCGGCGGCGGCGGTGCCCACTTCTGTCTCGGCGCCAACCTCGCGCGCGTCGAGATCCGGGCCATGTTCGAACAGGTGCTGTGGCGGCTCCCCGACCTCGAACTCGCGGGTCCGGTCGAGCCGTTGCATTCCAACTTCATCTGGGGCCCGCATCGCATGCCCGTGCGCTTCACCCCCCGCTGAACGCGCGGGAACTCACGCGGCCCCTGTGGAGCCGGCTTGCCCATCCCTTTCGTTCTCCGGGCCGAAAGGCACGGTGGGCGTGCTTTTGGGCTCCGAGAACGTCACAAAACCCAGGCCCGCATTTCGTCACCGGAGAATGAGCAGGGCGTGCCGATGGCCCCGGTTGTACAGTCGGGCCGCATGGATGACGGGGGCCCTGACAAGGCCTTGTTCGGCGGACTACTCGTCATGGGCGTGGTGGCGTTTCTGCTCTTGTTGGCCGTAGCGCTGCTGGCGGTGGTCGGCATTCAGGGGTAGACCCCGGTAGTCACCGAGCGAGCGCGACGCGACGATTTCGTAGCGCGAACCGTCGCGCGACAGGTGGCTGCGTACGAGATGCACCTCGTTCACGGCGAAGGCCGCGCCGACCGGGAAGCCCGATGCGGGACACGCACGCGCACTCTTCATGCGCGCGATGGTCAGATGCCCGACGAACGCCCGCGCCGCCTCCACGGGATGCTCGATCTCGGCGGTAGCGCGGCGCACCTCGGCGGCCAGCGGATCGAGCCCGCCGCACGGGACCATGGCAACGCTGCGGCCGAGCCGTTCGACGCGCGGTCCCAACACCGCCTCGACCGATGGCGCGTCGACGCGCGACAACGCGGCCGAAACATCATCGATGTCGGCGTCGCCGAGGAAGCGCAGCGTGACATGCCATTGCTCGCGGGTCGCGTAGCGCACGTCCGACCGCGCTTCTCGGGGAATGGTGGCGAGCAGATCGAGGACATCCGCCGGCGGGATGACCGCGACGAACAGGCGCCCGCGTTCGTTCATCCCCCGCGGCGCGCCAGCAATCGCATGCGAAGGCTGTTCAATACGCTGATCGTGGTGAATTGGCGAGTGCGGTTGCGATCGAACGGGAACTTCGAACGCTGCGTCACGACCTCGCCGTCGACGAGAGTCGCCATCCACACCGTGCCCGGTTCTTCGCCGTCTTGCGGATCGGGCCCGGCGACACCGGTGACCGCGATGCCCACGTCGGTGCCCAGTACCCGACACGCACCCTGCACCATGGCAGTGACCGCGGCTTCGCTGATGACCGGCCCTTCGGGCACACCGAGAAGGTCGAACTTCACGTCGGACGCATACGACACGATCGAACCGCGGAATGCCTTGCTCGCACCCGGGATGTCACACAATCGCGCCGAGATCATGCCGCCCGTGAGCGACTCGGCGAGACCCAGCGTGAGGCCCTGCTCGATCAGCAGATCGAGAACGACGGACTCCATGTTGTCGTCGTCCATACCGAAGACGACAGGGCCGATGATGGCACGAACCCGAGTTTCCTCGGCGCTGAGGATCTCGTCGACGGCTACTTCGTTCTCGGCCTTGGCAGTGAGGCGCACCTTGATGCCCTCCATGCCGCTAGCCAGGAACGCGATGGTGCATCCACCGTCACCCTCGAGGCGCTCGAACTCTTCGTGCAACTTCTGCGCGAGGCCGGACTCGCTATCACCCCACGTGCGTAAGGTCCGCGACTTGATGACGCCTTTGATGCCGGCGCGGCGTTCGAGATCGGGCAGCACAGTTGCGCCGACCATCTCTTCCATCTCGTAGGGCACACCCGGCACGGCGTAGATCACCTTGTCGCCGATCGGGCAGATCAATCCGGGAGCCGTGCCCGGCATTTGCGGAATGATCGCCGCGCCGCGCGGCACGTCGGCCTGGCGCAAGTTGTTCTCGGGCATAGGCCGCCCGCGCCCGCCGAAGATGTTGCGGATCTTTTCGACCAGTGCTTCGTTGCGTTCGAGCGGCACGCCCATGAGATCGGCGATCACGTCGCGCGTGATGTCGTCTTGGGTCGGGCCGAGACCGCCGCACACGAGCACGGCATCACTGCGATCGAGCGCGGTCTGCAGCGCGGATTTGATGCGCTCCCAGTTGTCACCGACCTTCACTTGGAAGTGAGAGTCGATGCCAACCATCGCCAATTGCTCACCGATCCACGAAGAGTTCGTGTCGACGATCTGCCCCAGCAACAACTCGGTACCAACCGCGACGACTTCGCAGCGCATGACGAATCTCC
>JBDTLT010000290.1:0-6333 GCA_039934635.1 Acidimicrobiales bacterium | reverse complement strand
TATCCGGGCGCGCCGTACCGATTTTCCCGATCACCCTGGGCGATCAGCCGACCGGCGCCAAGCGCCGGCGAGCACAACGCAGAAATTCTTGGAGCAACGTCGTGAATGCATCGCTTACCGCGGACGGCCTCACCGGGCCCGGCGCCCCGTTCGAGATCGTCGAAGAGGTCGTACTCGGTGAGCGGATGCCGGTGTTCAAGAACCGTCCCCGCTCGGCGCGTGAACTACTGCTCGACTCCGCACGACATGGTGACCTCCACTACATCGTCCACGACGACCAACGCGTCTCTTTCGACGAACACCTGCAACGCGTCGCCGCATTCGCACACGTGCTGCGCGAGGAGTTCGGTGTCACGAGCGGTGACCGCGTCGCGATTCTGGCGGCCAACGGGCCCGAGTGGATCATCGCGTTCTGGGCGACACTCAGCATCGGCGGTGTGATCGCGTCGATGAACTCGTTGTGGGCCCCGCCCGAGATCGAGCACGCGTTGGCGAGTTGCGAGCCGACCGTACTGATCGCGGATCGCGCACGACGGGCGCGTGTGCCGGCGCGACACGACGGGGTGTCATATCGCACCATCGAGGTCGAGTCAGAGTTCGAGAGCCTCGTCGCGCGCGGCCGGGGCGCGGCGATCTCCGACGTACCCATCGACGAGGACGACCCGGCCGTCATCCTCTACACGAGCGGCACAACGGGGCGGTCGAAAGGCGCCGTCGCGTCGCACCGATCGATCTGCGGGTTCGTGACCCTCAGCCGGTACTCTGGCGCGGCGGCGATGGCCGCGGCGGGCGCCGGTGTCGCTCCGGCAGTTGGTACTCGTCAGATCGCACTGATAACGGTGCCTCTCTTCCATGCGTCTGGTCTGTATGGCTTCGTCGTCGGTCAACTGGCGACCGGCGGCACGGTGGTGTTGCGATCCGGTCGCTTCGACGAGGACGACGTGTTGCGCCTGATCGAACGCGAAGGTGTCACCATGTGGGCCGCGCTCGGCAGCATGGGCCCGCGCGTGGCCGAGCGCGCCCCCGGCTGTGGCCGCGATCTTTCGAGCATGCGATTGCTGGCGGTAGGCGGCGCACCGGTGAGCCCGGCGCATCAACAACAGCTACGCGACGCGTTCCCGAACGCGTCGATCAACATCAGCATGGGCTACACGAGCAGCGAGGCCGTCGCGGTGGTCACCCGCATCCAAGGCCAAGAGATGCGCGATCACCCGACGTCCGCGGGCCGCGTGATCGCCACGACATCGCTCGAGATCCGTGACCCCGACGGTCAGCCGGTTGCGGAAGGCGTCGACGGAGAGATCCACGTGCGCAGCCCCTATCTCATGCTCGAATATTGGCGCGACGAACATGCGACCCGTGCTGCGCTCAAGCCGGGGCGGTGGCTCGCGATGGGTGACATCGGGTGCCTGCGCGACGGGCGGCTCTACATCAACTCGCGCGCACGCGACATGATCCTTGTCAACGCCGAGAACGTCTTCCCGACCGAGGTCGAGTATCGGCTCGACGCGCATCCGGATGTGCGCGAGTGCGCGGTCGTCGGTGTCGACGATCCAGTGACCGGGCAGGCGATCCGCGCGGTGGTCGTCGTTCCCGACGGCACGACGCTCGGGGTCGCGGCGTTGGACAGGTGGTGCCGCGACGCGTTGGCGGGCTACAAGGTGCCGACGCAGTGGGAGATCCGCCACGAGGCGTTGCCCCGCAATGCGTCGGGCAAGGTTCTCAAACGCGAGCTCGAGCAAGCGTCGCAACCGGCCGAGGCCTGAGACATGAGCATCGAGGAGGAACCATGGGGTTGCTGAACGGCAAGGTTGCGATCGTCACCGGTGCCGCGCACGGCATCGGCCGCGGCCACGCACTCGAGTTGGCCGCGCAGGGCGCGTCGGTCGTGGTCAACGATCTCGGTGGGTCGGTTGATGGTGAGGGCGCCGGCCACGACGCGGACGTCACGGTCGATCTCATCCGCGCGCGCGGTGGCACCGCCATCGCGGACTACGAAGATGTCGCCGACTTCGACGGTGCCGGCCGCATGGTTGGGCACGCCGTCGAGGCGTTCGGCAAGCTCGACATTCTCGTGAACAACGCGGGGATCGTACGCGATGCGATGGTTTTCAACATGAGCGAAGCGGCGTGGGACGCCGTCATCCGGGTCCATCTCAAGGGCACGTTCGCGCCAACCCATCACGCGTCGAAGTATTGGCGCGAGCGCGCGAAAGCCGGCGATGTCATTGCGGGGCGGATCATCAACACCACATCGGGCGCGGGGCTCTCGGGCAATGTCGGGCAGGCCAACTACACGGCCGCGAAGGCGGGGATCGTGGGGCTCACATTGACAACAAGTCTCGAGCTCGCGCGCATCGGCGTGACCGTGAATTGCATCGCGCCGGGCGGAGCGACGCGCATCGCGTCGACGGTGCCCGGCTTCACGGCGGCGAAAGAGCCTGACGAATACGAAGAATTCGACCCGCTCGACCCGTCGCTCAGCTCGCCGATCGTGGCGTGGCTGGCGTCCGACGAAGCGGGCCACGTCACCGGACAAGTGCTGCGCGCGATCGGTGAGACCCTGATCCTGTTCGAGGGCTGGCGTTACGGCCCGACCGTGCGCAACGGCGGCAAGCGGTGGAGTGCGGACACCGTCGGCTCCGTGATTGCGACCGACATCTTCAAGACGCGCGCGCCCGGGCTGCGGGCCGAGACCGGGCACTGACGGAAGGGATGCGGCGATGAGAATGCCCAAGTTTTCGAGCGGCTCCGATCGCGGCGACGCGCTGCGGGTGGTGATCGTTGGGGGCGGTTTCGCCGGTATCGCCGCGGGCGTCAAGTTACGTAAAGCGGGCATCGACAACTTCACGATTTTCGAGAAGTCGCTCGGGGTCGGTGGCACGTGGCGCGACAACACGTATCCCGGCTGTGAGGTCGACACCCATTCCCACCTCTATTCCTTCTCGTTCACGCATCCCGATTGGTCACGTACCCACGCACGCCAGCCCGAACTGCAGAAGTACCTCGAAGGCGTGGTCGACGAATTCGACTTGCGCCGCCATTTCCGCATGGGTGTTTCGGTCGACGAGGCCGTGTGGGACGAGGACACCCATACGTACCGATTGCACCTCGGCGACGGCACCGTCGAGACGGCCAACGTGTTGATCAGTGCGGTCGGGTTTCTCAACGTGCCGCGCTATCCCGATTGGCCGGGGCTCGATTTGTTTCTGGGGCCCAAGTTCCACACGGCGCGTTGGGAGCACGAGCACGAACTGGCCGGCAAGCGGGTGGCGTTCGTGGGTACAGGTTCGACCGCGGCGCAGGCTGTGCCGGAGCTCGCTCAGATCGCCGGCCGTCTACTGGTCTTTCAACGCGAACCCGGTTGGGTCATGCCGAAGGGCGACCGCGACTTCAAACCCGAAGAGCGCGAGGCGCTGCGGCGCCGACTGAATTGGCGACGCGAGCGACTGCGCCAACTGAAGCGGGTCGAAAAGAGTCTGTGGCGCCGCGCGATCTATCGGCCGGGCAGCAAGATCAACTCCACCTACGAGCAGATGTGCCGCGACTACATCGCCAAGGTGTTCGTCGACCGGCCCGACCTGCGCGAGGCGGTGACACCGACGTATCCCTATTGGGGCAAGCGGATGATCTTGGCCTCGACGTATTACCCCGCGCTCACACGTGACAACGTCGAGCTGATCCCGCGCGCAGTCACGGCCGTGACCGAGAGCGGTGTCATCGATGCCGACGGCGTCGAGCGGCCCGTCGATGTACTGGTGTTGTCGACGGGGTTCCAGCCGACCAACTATCTCGCGCACCTTCGTGTTGTCGGCCGGGACGGTCGTTCCCTGCAGGATTATTGGGCGGGCGAGCCGCGGGCGTTTCTCGGCATCACGGTGCCGGGGTTTCCCAATTTCTTCATGCTCTATGGCCCGGGCACCAACGGTGGAGAGATCGTGTGGATGCTCGAGCGGCAGTCCGAGTACGCGGTGCGGGCCATCAAGCGGATCCTGCGCACGGGCGCGACCGCCATCGAAGTGAAGCGAGGCTGGGCCGACCGCTATCACCGTTGGCTGCAGTCGAAGATGCAAGGCACGGCATGGACGGTCAGCAACAACTATTTCAAGTCCGAGACCGGCAAGATCGTCACGCAGTGGCCCTACAGCCCGTTGGTGTACACGGCGATGACCAAGACGTTGGGCCGGTGGTCGGCAACTACGCGCACCCGCGGCGGCGTGCCGGCGCGACCGACGTTGCTCAGCCGACTAGGTAGCCTCCGTCGACGACGATCTCCTGGCCGGTGACATAGCACGCGTCGTCGCTCGCCAGGTACGCGACTGCCGCCGCGATGTCGTCGACGCTGCCCGCGCGTTGCATCGGCACGAGTCGACCGAAGCTTTCGACCCGCGCGTCTTGCGCGGCCTGATCGAGCCCCAAACGCTCGCCCGTCGACATCGGCGTGCGCATGTACCCGGGCGAGACGCAATTGAGGCGCACGCCGCGTGACGCCAATTCTGCGGCGACTTGATGGGTGTAGCCGAGCATGCCGGCCTTGGCGGCGGCGTAGGAAGACCCGCTCACCGCGCGCGTCGCCGCGATTGAAGCGATGTTGACGATAGAGCCGCGGCCCTTGGCCAGCATGAGGGGTATGACCGCCCGCGAGCAGAGGTAGACGCTCTTGAGGTTGATGCGGATGACGCGGTCCCAACTCTCCTCGGGAGCGTCCCAACTGTCGCTCTTTTCCGGCGGCGCGACGCCCGCGTTGTTCACGAGCACATCGACGGTGCCAAAGCGCGCCACGGCGCGCTCGACCGCGTGACGAGCACCGGCCTCGGTGCCGACGTCGCCCATCACAACCTCTGCCTCTCGGCCCGTGTCGTGAACGAGCGAGGCGGTCTCCTTGCCGCCGATCTCGTCGAGATCGGCGATCACCACGTTGGCGCCTTCGTGCGCGACGCGTACGGCGATGGCCCGGCCGAACCCTGAACTCGCTCCGGTGACGATGACGGTTCTTCCTTCGAGTCGCATGTCGATGCCCCCGCTCTGCGATGTCAATAAGCTAACCGCGAAACCTTTAGACGTTTCTGTCAAGTGGTGCAGCCGGCGAGCAGCCGGTGGGGGAGCGACCGGTGGATGACCGTGGCGAAGAGCTGTCGTTCAAGGACCGCGCCTACGGCGTGGGTTTGGTTGGCGACCCGTACCCCGAGTTGGCGGCGCGGCGCGCCGCCGCACCGGCCCACGACGGCGCCTTCTCGGAGTGGTTCGGTGTCGACGGGCCCGAGCGCGTCGTATACGGGTCGTGCCCGCACCTGTCGGTGCTGTCGTACAAAGGCGTCGAGGCGGTGGTCAAAGACGACGCGACGTACTCGTCGTCGTGGCTGGCGCCGATGCTCGGTCAGGTGGTCGGCCACTCGGTGCTCGAGATGGATGGTGACGAACATCAACGGATGCGACGACTGCTACAACCCGCGTTCACGAAGCGCGAAGCCGATCGCTGGGAGCACGAGTACGCGCGACCCGCGGCTGTGCGCAAGCTCGACGCGATCCAGCGACTCGGGCGCGCTGACTTGGTGGCCGACTTCTTGTTCACGTATCCGATCGAAGTCATCCTGAGCGCGCTGGGGTTGCCCCTCGCCGAGCGCGACACGTTTTATCGACTGGCAGTGCTGCTGACGAACCCGCTGGCGCCGGCCGACGCGCGGGCCGACTCCTCGGCGCGCATCGCCGAAATCGTGCTCGGGTTGATCACCGAGCGGCGCGTGCGCCCCGGCACCGACCTCATCAGCTTGCTGGTATCGACTTCGGTAGATGGTGACCAGATGACCGACGACGAGATCGTCACGTTCTGCCGGCTGCTGTTGCCGGCGGGAGCGCAGACCACGTTTCGCGCGTTGGCCAACATCTTCTTCGCGTTGCTCGACGACCCGGCGCAGTTCGCCGCGGTCCGCGCCGATCACGCGCTCATCCCACGAGCGGTCGAAGAAGGCCTGCGGTGGGAACCACCGATGCTCGCAATGGGTCGCATGGCGGCGGCCGAGGCCACCTTGGAGGGCGTCGCCGTCGTCCCCGGTTGCTCGGTGAACGTCTTGCTCGGCGCCGCCAACCGCGATCCGGCGCGCTGGAACGAGCCCGAACGATTCGACGTGCATCGCGCGCCCAAGGGCCACCTGGGCTTCGGCGGCGGCAGCCACATCTGCCTCGGCATCAGCACCGCGCGCATGGAGATGCGCGTCGCCATCGAGGAGGTGCTCGCTCGACTGCCCGGGCTCGCGCTCGATCCGGCAGAACCGAGGCCGGTGATCACCGGCTTGGGCTTCCGGAATCCGACGACGCTGCCGGTCGTCTTCGACA
>JBDTLT010000289.1:0-6377 GCA_039934635.1 Acidimicrobiales bacterium | reverse complement strand
CAACGCAAGCCGCATTGGGACATCGGCACCGAGTTCGGCATCTTGGACATCGAACGCGGCACCAAGCTGTCGGGCTCGATGTTCGTGATGTACCGCGGCTTCGGCGCCACGCTCGTGCGGGCGCTCGTTCAGCTCGCGCTCGATCGCAACGCCGACGCATTCGAAGAGATCCGTCCGCCGACGCTCGTCAAGACCGAGACGATGATCTCCACCGGCCATCTGCCCAAGTTCGTCGACGAGGCGTATCACCTCGAGCGCGATGACCTGTGGGCGATCCCCACCGCGGAAGTGCCGCTGACGTCGCTCTCTCGCGACGAAGTGCTCGACGAAGCCAACTTGCCCATGCGACTGATGGCGCACACCTCGTGCTTCCGGCGCGAAGCGGGGTCGGCCGGGCGCGACACGCGCGGCCTGCTGCGCGTGCACGAGTTCGACAAGGTCGAGATCTTGGCCTACGCCACGCCCGAGCAATCGGCCGCCATGCACGACGAGATCTTGCACCGCGCCGAATCGTTGATCCGCGACCTCGGGCTCGCTTATCGCGTCGTCGATCTCTGCGCCGGCGATATCGGCGCGGCGTCCAAACGCACCTGGGACATCGAGGTCTACGCGCCGGGTGTCGACCGTTGGCTCGAGTGTTCGTCGGTGTCGTGGTTCGGCGACTATCAAGCGCGGCGGGCCAACGTCCGCTACCGGCCCGCGGGTCAAAAAGGGACGCAGGTGGTGCACACGCTCAACGGCTCGGCGCTCGCGGTGCCGCGCGTTTGGGCCGCGCTGGTCGAGACCTACCGCCAGCCCGACGGGTCGATCCTGATGCCCGAGGCATTGCACCCCTACCTCCGTGGAGTGCAACGGTTTGTCCCAACCGTGCGATGATGCGCGGGTGGATCTGAGCGAACTGCGCGCCGAATACGAGCGCACGCGCTTCGACGCAGCCGATGTCGACCGTGATCCTTATATGCAGTTCCGCCGCTGGTACGACCCCGTCGTGGCCGCGGGCTATCACGAGCCATGGGCCATGGTGCTGGCCACCGTCGGCCCCGACGGCTGGCCGTCGGCACGCAATGTGTTGTTGCGCGGCCTGAGCCCGGCCGGGTTCGACTTCTACACGAACTACACGAGCGACAAGGCCCGCGACATCGAAGACAACGGCCGCGCGACGATCGTCTTCAGTTGGAATCTGGTGCACCGGCAGGTGCGCATCGTCGGCACCGCGACACGGGTGCCCGAAGCCGAGTCCGAGGCGTACTTCGCCAGCCGTCCCCGCGGCGCGCAGATCAGCGCGTGGGCGTCGGACCAAAGTGAGGTGGTCGCCGACCGCGCCACGCTCGAGCGCTATCACGAAGAGATCGCCGAACGCTTCGTCGACACCACCGTGCCTCGGCCGCCGTGGTGGGGCGGTTATCGCATCGTGGCGCACATCTACGAGTTCTGGCAGGGCCGCGAGGATCGCCTCCACGACCGTCTGCGCTATACCCGCGACGATCAAGACGCCCAGGGCGAGCCCCTCCCCGAACCGCGCTGGCGCATCGACCGCCTCGCTCCCTGATTTACGCGTGGGGGAGCACGGTGGCGGCGATGAGCTCGAGATGGTCGAGGTCGTCGATGTCGAGGGTCTGGAGGTAGAAGCGCTCGACGCCGGCGGCTCGATACGCGGCGATCCGCTCGGCTACTTCGCCGGGGAGGCCGGCGAGGCCCACCCGGCGCAGTTCGTCGGGATCGCGCTCGATGGCGCGCGCCCGTTGTAAGAACTCGGCCTCGCTCGCGCCGCAACACACGATGAGCGCGCAGGAGTAGACGAGCGAATCGGGATCGCGTTGGCGGGCTGCGCAGGCGGCGCGTACCAGGTCCCGGTGGTGCACGAAGACATCGATCGGAGGGAACGAGACGTTGAACTCGTCCGCGTACGTCGCGACGAGGCGCGGCGTGCGCTTTGGTCCCTTGCCGCCGATGATGATCGGCAGGCGCGGTCGTTGCCGCGGTTTCGGCAGCCCGGGCGACCCGTCTACCTGATAGTGGATGCCGTCGAAGCGGAACGTCTCACCGGCGGGCGTGTCCCAGATGCCGGTGATGATGGCCAATTGTTCTTCGAGCATGCGGTGGCGCACGCCGATCGCAGGGAAGGGGATGCCGTAGGCGTGATGTTCGTTCTCGAACCAGCCGGAGCCGATCCCCAACTCGACCCGACCGCCCGACATGTCGTCGATCTGGGCGACCGCAATGGCGAGTGGGCCCGGATTGCGAAACGTCACCGGCGTCACGAGCGACCCGAGCCGCAACCGGGTCGTGTCACGGGCCAGGCCGGCCATCGTCGTCCACGTGTCGAGTGGCCCGGGCAGTCCGCTCACCGCGCTCATCTTCAAGTAGTGGTCCGACGAGAAGAAACCGTCGAAGCCGAGCCGTTCGGCGCAGTGCGCAAGCCGCAGCACGCGCTCGTAGCTGGCGCCTTGTTGGGGTTCGATGAAGATGCGGAAAGTCACGCCGTCAGATTAAAGGTTGGGCGCCCCTGATCGGGGCCAGCAGGTTACGGCGCGACACAGCGCGTCGATGAACGCAACGACCTGCGGCGCGCGCCCGACACCGGGCGTATCGCTCCATTGCTTGTGGTCGTAGTGCCACCGCAGCGCGGCCGGTACTTCGATCTGCACACCCTTTTCGCGGACTCGATTGACGGGGTTGTCGGGATGTTGCCCGGCCAACTCGCGGGGGATTGCGGCGAGATCGGTGACGATCTCGTACTTCGGCAGTGCCGGTTCGAGATGGGCGCCGATGTGCGCCGCGAGCCTGCGGTTGGTGCCGCCGAGCAACACCCGGAACATCGCGTCGTGGCGGCCATAGCCGTGAATCGCGATGGCCACGTCGACGTGATCCACGAACGTGGTGAGCTTGGCCGAGTGCGCAGGGTCGATGAACTTCGACGGCACATGCAACGAGTCGTCGGGATGTAAGACCGCGTAGTACGACGATTCGGTCTGGCGCGCGGTTTCGGCCGCGATCACATCGGTGACGCGCTCGAGCGCACCGCCGTGGAACGCCATGATGCCGATGGGACCCCGAACGTCGAGCACTTCGTGCACGCCCTCGCGGGCGAGGTTCTCACGAAACGGAGACATCGTGGCGATCAGAGGTCGACGGCCGGCGCCAGTGATACGCCATCATCAGTGCGGCGCCGATGAGCACGGTCATGATGAGGCCGAGGCGCACCGGACCGACATCGCTGATCCAGCTCTGCGCGTTGTTCTGGATGCTCTCGAAAAAGCTCACGATCGGATCGCGCGTGACGCGCCCTTGCTGCACGCGCAGTGCGAACCATCCGTAATACGCGAGGTACAGCCCGGTCGGCACCAACAACACGCCGGCGATGCGGTTGACATACGGCATCATGCTGCGCAGCGCCTTGAGCAACGACGTCTTGGCCAATGCAGTGGCGATGGTCAAGAAGATGACTACCGTGCCCATGCCGAGGCCGTACAACACGAACGATGCGATGCCCGAGACGAAGTTCTCTTCCCGGAATGTCGGTGCGACGGCGAGTACGAACGTGCCGATCGTGCAACCGAGCGACGCGATCGCGTAGGACGCGCCGAAGAGGAACATCGACGGCAGCTCGCGACTGTCGCCCCCCTTTTCAAGTCGCGGCAAACGCAACTTGGGTTCGAATCCGCGCAACATGGCGATGCCGAGCACCACGAGCACGACGCCGATGGCGATGGTCGCGTGGGGCGTGTACTTCTTGAACGACTGTGTGAACTGCTCGTGGATGATGCCGAACACACCGAACACGGTGATGAACCCGAGCGTGAGCACGGCGCCCACCTTCAGCGCGCGGGCGACGTTGCGCCACGCGGATTGCGCGCCGGTCTCGAGCCCGAGGAAATACGACAGGTACGCCGGCAACATGGCGAACCCGCAAGGGTTCACCGTGGCGATCATCCCCGCGCTGAACGCGAGAGCGAGATGGCCCCGGATCACGCGACGCCCAGCTTGTCGGCGATCAACTTGGTGAGACCGGCGCTGTCGAGGGAACCACCGTGCACCGTGACCACCGCGCCCTTGGCGTCGAGCAGCACGGTGGTCGGCATCGTGAGTCCGCCGTAGTCGCGATAGATGGAGCCGTCGCGATCGAGGCCGATCGTGTACGTCACCTTTGTGTCGGCGATGACGTTCGCGGCGCGTCCGGCGTCTTCTTGCAGGTTGAGCCCGACGAAGTGCACCTGGTCACCGAGTTTGGCGTGTACCCGCTCGAAATCGGGCATCTCGAGGCGACACGGCGTGCACCACGAGGCGAAGAAGTTCACGACGACCGGCTTGCCCTGCAGTGCGGCGAACGAGGCGGTGCCGCCGTCGAGGGTCTCGTATTCGCCGGGACCGATATCGGCTGCGCCACCATCGCGGCCACTGTCGCCGCAGCCGGCCGAGACGCCGACCAAGAAGACCATCGCGGCGGCCACTATCACGAAGCGATATCGAGCGGCCACGACAACGAACGTTACCGGCGTATCCACTGACGCCGACCGCAGACCGCTCGACAGGCCGGGGCTCGCTAGTCGTTGCCCCGACCCGTCTCTTGCGGTCTGCGGTTGCCGGGCGGCACGCCGCGTCGTTTGCGGCGTGCCGCCTCTCCTCGCTATGCGCTGCGGACGAACGCGCTGAGGTGCTCCGGAACCGGCAGCATGGGCACCTCGTCCTCCGGACGGGGATGCTTGCGCGGCCGGCCACGACGCCGCTTCACTGCGAGCACCTTGCCGTTGAGAAGCAGTTGGCCTCCCCATACGCCCCAGGGCTCGGCGCGGGCGATGGCGCCCTCGAGGCAGGGCACCATCGCCGGGCAGGTCGCGCAAATGGCCTTGGCCTGCGCGATTTCACCGAGATCCTCCGAGAAGAACAGCGAAGTCGGGATGCCCTCGTTGCGGCAGGTTGCGTCCAGCATCCAGTCGATGGTCAGTGTGGTGGTCTCGGGGGCGATCATCTCGCCTTCTCCCTCGTTTGCGTGGTGGATATTTCGCTTCAGTTGGAACTTGCAGTGGTGGAAAAACCAGAAAGGCCGCCGGATTTTCCGGCGGCCTCAGGACTTCGCTGTTGTGGGTTCACCATCAGGTGAGCAACAGCTCCTTCGGCCGCGGGAGACGCTTGGTGGCGTAGGCAAACGGATTGGTAACCATCTGCGTGCACCACATTGCGTCGCTATGACCCCAAATACGCGACGCGGCTGGCACGTGGTGCCGGGCTTGCGTCGAGTTGAGGGTCATGAGGCTGCGCATCGCTGCGCCTTTCTGTGTGCGCCCAACTTGGGCTTGGACACTCGACCACGAGAGGTGGAGGTTCGTCAAGTAATTATTTCGTGATGGGCCGATTTCCCCAACCCCCGGGGTCGGCGAATTGCCCGGATTGGGCCGTATGCCCCCGATCGGGAGAGAGGCCTCTAACGTCCCGGTGGGGGCGAGCCGGGGGGCAGGAAGAGGAAGTTGTTCACGTACTTGGAAGTGCCGAGCAGCGAGTTCGCGAGATAGCCGCGGCGCTCGACGGTCGCTTGAGCGCTCAGCTGGTGGCGCTCGAGGTCGAACTGGGCGATCGGGTGCCACTGCCGTTCGAAACGAAACCAGCCCTTGTAGTCGAGCGTGACGAAGTGGTCGAAAACATCGCGCACCGCGACGTCGCCGCGCTGTTCGATCTCGATGAGGATCACCGGTCGCTGTTGCGTGATTGTTCGATTGGCGCCGCGTAGTACGGGTAGTTCATGGCCTTCGACATCGATCTTGACGAACACGACATCGCGGAGATCGAGATCATCGAGCGGAGTCAGCTTGACCTCGACCTTGGAGCGCTCGCCAACTGCAACGCGAGGCTCGACCGTCGAGCGACCTTCGCTGCCGCTGCCGCCAGTCGGTACGAACAGTTCGGTCACGCCGGGTCGATCTGACAACGCAGTTTCGATCAAGTCGACGTTCGCCCCGGTGACGCGCCGCAAGAACGCTGCGAGATGCGGCACGGGCTCGATGGTGACGACACGATCTGCCTTACGCGAAAGCCAATACGTCCAAGGGCCCCACCACGCGCCGACGTCGACCACCGTGCCGGACTTGGCCGCTTCGCTCGGGAAGTAGTCACGCAGATGACGCAGTTCTGCTTCGAACGAGCGGTACTGCCACGCAAGCAACGTGTACAGAAGGCGATCGGGGATCTTGTCGAAGACGCGCGCTTGCAGAGCCACGCATGCACGCTACGTCACGCGCGAAAAACCTCAGGCGTTGGGCCGCGATCGCGTGGTCTGCGACGTCGTGCCGCCACGGCGGTTGGGGGCCGCCAGTAGGCCCAGCATGACCAGCGAGAATAGGGCGATGACGTGGGCAAATGCGAAGTGCTCGGGCCACCGGCCC
>JBDTLT010000288.1:0-6519 GCA_039934635.1 Acidimicrobiales bacterium | reverse complement strand
TCGTCCCCGACAGCGCCGACCTGTCCGCGATGACTACCGCCGATCATGACGGACCGTTCCTGATGGCTGTCCGAGATCTCGAGACGAACTCGCTGCTGTTCCTCGGCCGCGTGCTCGATCCGAAAGAGTGAGCTACGAGGGCCAGCCTGTCGTCGATGCCCTTCGCGCCAATCAAGGAGACCTCAGTAACGACCCGGCGCGGCCGAATGGCACGTGTGGACAGCGCGACGATTCGTGCCTCCTGCCCCAGTTGCGGTGAGGTTGAGCTACCCGGTGCCGAGTTCACGATCCGCTGCTGCATCGAGACCATGCAGAGCATGTATCGGTTTCGCTGCCCCGGTTGCTCGTCGTGGACGGTGAAGGATGCCGGTCCGGCGGTCATCTCGTTGCTCCTGCGCGGCGGCGCACGCGTGGAGCGCTGGGAACTGCCATCGGAGTTCGACGAGCGACCGGACAGTTCGACACCGCCGATCAATGCCGATGATCTCACCGCTTTCCGCCAGGTGCTCGAGCAACTTCCGACGGCCACGCCCGACGCAAGTTGACGAAAAGTCCGGTTTCCGGCGAAACCCCTAAAGGTCATAGGGCCTATGTCGATGAGGAAGCAGTCGGCGAGTCGCGGCTCGCCAACAACGAGTTGATTTCTTCGCCCCGAGGCGTGAGCGAAGGACTTCAACATGAGAACAGCCGTGTCCGTCGATGGGATGTCGACGAGCGAGCAAGCCCTCGACGTGATCGTCGCCGACGACGAGCGGTCGGACAACCTCCTGCTCGCGCTCGCCGCGCTCGACGCCGACGTAGAGATGAACTTCACGTTCGCCGAAGATGGGGAAGAGTTGCTGCGCATCCTCATCGAGCGCGTGACGTCGGGAAAGAGTCCTGATGTCATCGTGTTGGACATCCGCATGCCGCGCTGCACCGGCCTGGAGGCACTCGAAACCATTTCGTTGTCACAGACGCTGCGCCAAATTCCCGTGATGATCTTCACAACGTCACGACGCGCCGCCGACATGGAGCGCGGCATGAGCCTCGGTGCGACCAAGTTCTCGATCAAGCCCAGTTCGTATCCTGAACTGGTCGCATTCGCCAACGACATCGCCGAGATCGCCGAGATCGCGCGTGGATAGTGGCAGTATCGAGCATCCGAGGCTGTTGCTCATAGAGGACGATGAGACCTTCGTCGCTATGACTCGAACGATCCTGACCGAGCGCGGATTCGCGGACCACCGCACCCTCGTCGCGGGGTCTATCGCCGATGCGACGCCGATGCTGCAAGCAGGCGCCATCGATCTCATCCTCGCCGACCTGTCGCTTCCCGACGCATTTGGCCTCGAAGTCGTGCGCGAGTGCCGCGATCTCGCCCCGAGCGTGCCAATCATCGTGCTCACGGCGTGTCGCGACGGCGAGCTTGCATCGTCCGCCTTGGAGAAGGGCGCGCAGGACTACCTGATCAAGGGCGAGTTCGACGACGAAGATCTGCTGCGCGCGATCCGGTACGCGTTCGCACGATCACACGCGGCGGCCGAACTGCGGGCGACACTGCGGGCCCTCGAAGAATCGAATCGCCAGCTGGAACAGTCCAACGACCAGTTGGAACAATACGCAACCATCGCGTCGCACGACCTTCGTGCACCCGTGCGCACGGCGCGAGTGCTCGCCGGCAGGATGATGGCGTCACCAGATCTGGCGGGCAACGCGCAGTCTGTCGACCTCGGCGTGGCGCTCGATGGGTGTCTTTCGAGACTCGAAACCATGCTCGAAGGTCTGCTCGACTACGCCCAGGCCCGAGATCTCTCGTCGTCGGGCGACTATCGCGACGAGACGGTGCAGTCCTTGGTCGACGAGACCCTCGCCGACATGGATGCCGACCTCCGCGAGGCCGGCGCACACGTACAAGTGATGGGCGGCGAAATCTCGCTTCGGGCGCATCCTGTTCTCATTCGCAGCTTGATCCACAACGTCGTGCGCAACTCGGTGAAGTACCGATCCGACCGACCGCTTCGCATCGTCATCTCGACACAACCCGACGAGGCGGGCAAGACGATGCTGAAAGTCACCGACAACGGCATCGGGATCGATCCGAAATACCGCACGCGCGTGTTCGGCATGTTCGAACGCCTCAGCAGCCACAGCGAAGGCATCGGTCTCGGGCTCTCCCTTTGCCATCGCATCGTGTCGCTGCACGGTGGGCGTATCTGGATCGACGACGGGATCGGTGGCAACGGGATCGCGATTTGCTGCACGTTGCCGGTGACCCCTTGACGCGTGACCCCTCGATGTCGCCCAACGTGCGACGCGCGCTCGATGACATGTGGCCCGGCGTCTATGACGCGTCACGGGCGCATCTTGCAAATATCGAAGCGTTCCTCCTCGCCGGCGAGGCCGCCACCGCAGCCCAACATCGCGCCGCCAGCAGTGCCGCTCACCGCCTCAGTGGCAGCCTCGGGATGTTCGGTAGGCGCGATGCATCATCGGTCGCTGCGTCCATCGAAGCCTTGCTCACGGAGGACCTCACGGCCTCATGGCCGGAACTGCGGTCCCTGGTCGACCGTCTCGATGCATTGCTGAGCCTTGCGACCTAGCGACGCGGTCGCCGAAAGAGCCGTCGAACCTATTTGGCCGGTAGCCCCAACGTGCCGAAACAGTAATCAACAAACGGGGCACCGCAATCGGGCGGCGCTGACAAACAGGAGTCCACCCAATGATCACCAGCTATCAATTCCTCAACGCCTGGGTCCAGGCCCACATCAAGAGCGAACGTGGCGCCTCGCTCGTGGAGTACGCGTTGCTCGTGGCACTCATCGCCGTCGTCTGCATCGCCGCCGTCACCACCCTCGGCAAGAGTGCGTCGAGCAAGTTCTCGACCGTGGGCGCATCGATTTCCGCCTGATCCGTCAGTCGAAGTGGTAACTCCCTGGGCGGGCCTTCGGGCTCGCCCAGGTGCGCTTTTGCGCCTATTCCTCGGGAATGGCTTCCCACCACTGACACCACCACTGCGCGCCGACGAGAATGCGCAACTTCTGGTGCCAGCAGTAGGAGATGTGCGCCGTCGGCTCGAGGTAGTAGAGGCAGTTCTCGCACTTCTCGTCGCCTGAGGGCACGCCCTTGAGGACTGCATTCGAGGCCAGGATGCGCAGCTCCATCGACAGCTTCTCGTCGATCTCCTTGGGTTCTGGTGGCGGAATCACGTAGTCGGACATGTCCGCGAACCTAGCGGCCCGAGCGATGACCGCGCCTGCGATGCGACACAGAGTCATCAAATCACCCGGATGACAATCACAAGCAGCAAGGTCATCTGTCGTGCACGCCCCACCCGACCGAGTGATGGAGGACCTCCGCGCGAATCGCCGACTATGGTCGTTGCTTCGCCTGTTTCAACACGTTTGATTCTGACTCGCGCTCCCCCACGAGGTCCCGAATGCAGCGGCCCGAAATCACTGTGACGATGCCCGCTTACAACCGTGCGGCACTCATCGGCCGAGCGATCGAGTCGGTCCAGGCGCAGACGTTGCCGTCTTGGGAATTGATCATCGTCGACGACGATTCGACTGACACCACGCTCGAAATCGCCCGGACATATGCCGCGTCAGATGCGCGAATCGAAGTGTTGCACAACGAACACAACTTGGGCATCGGTCCAACGCGCAACCGCGCGCTCGCTCATGCGCGCGGCCGCTTCATCACGCCGCTCGACAGCGACGACTGGTACCTGCCCGATCGGCTCGAACGAATGCTGCGCAGCGCGGATGAACACAACGCTCAATTGCTTTCCGACGACTTGCTGATAGTGCGCGAGGGCGACGATCGGCCCGCGACGACACTCAGCGAAATCTGCGCTGAGCCCCTAGTCGAACCGTTGCGAATCGACATGGCCGGGCTGCTTCGCCGCCTCGGCGTAGAGCGCGACGGCATAGCGCTCGGTTTGACCAAGCCACTCATCGAGCGTCAGTTCCTGATCGACCACGCCATCGCGTACGACATCTCGCTGCCGGTAGGAGAGGACTACTGGATACTCGCCGACTGCGTCGCCGCGGGCGCCAGATTCGTGATGATCCCCGAGGCGCTCTACAACTACCGCTTGCACGCGCAACAGACGACGAAGTCGACCGACCCGGCGAACGACGTGCAATCCACCAGACGCCGCCTCGCGGAGTTCTTGGGCTCCGACGCCGCCACCAACGACGTCGCTGCTGCGATGACCGCTCGCTATCACCTCGGACGCATGGACGTCTTGACCGCCTACGACTCTTTCGCCGAGGCGCTCAAGTCATTCCGTGTCGACAAAGCGGCACGACACGCGCTGCGCGAACCCAAAGTCGTACGCGAACTCGCGACGCGGCTACCACTTGCACTCGAGCGGCGCCGTCGCGCCCGCCGCGGCGATCCGTTCGCCTACGACCAATTGTTCGGCCCTCACCTTTCGCGGCACGTTCCCGAGCCGACTCGCAACCGCGACGATCGCGCCCTGGCACCGGTGAGCCGCTGGCGCCTCGGCAAGCGTGCGACTCGCGAGGTAGCGGTCTCGTAGGCCTTCGTCTAGCCGACGTCGACGCACGCCTGGACGCGCAAGGTGGTGCGCCCATGCCCGCCGACGACCCACCGGGCAACCGAGCCGCTGAGGAACTCGTGGATGTCCCAGTGCTCCTGATCACGAACTTTTCGGTCAACGGCGTCGAGCGCGGCGTCGACCGTTTCGTATTCGCTCTCCGTCCCGGTCGTCACGTTGCACAGCAGATAGAACGGATGAGTCGTCATGTTTGACCATCGGAGCGCGCCGTCGCGTACTGACCGCCCGGCCCTCGATTCTCAAGAAATGAGCTGAACGAGACGAGCCGTACGGCCTATTGAACACTCCGTGTTGCGGATCGACCGAGTGCGTCACTCGTCGAAGTGGGCCAAGGTGATCGACGAGAGCCGGCCTGGTTCGTGGTAGATGCGTTGGTCCGACGAGCGCATCGTGGTTGCGGTGGCGTGTGGTTCACCCGTGCCCAGATTGCGCGCGTACACAGGATGCGCACCGCTCGACACCAGAACGCGGATGCGATGGCCCGCGGCGAAACGATGGCCAGCCGGCCAAACCGCAACACGCACGCGGAATACGCCGTCGGCATCGCGGGCGATCATCGATGGCTCGAGACGCTGAAGTCCGTCGCACACGTTGAGCGAACGCCCATCGGGGTGTACGTCGCAGAGGCGCACGAAGAAATCTGAGTGATCGAGGCTCGCACCCACGAACAACTCCGCGGACACCGGGCCGATGACGGTGAGCGCAGCCGCGAGAACCTCACTCGTGTACACCAGTACATCGGAGCGCGATTCGAGCGGGCGATTGTCGGCCGTACCGCCGGTGAGCATGCCGATACCACCGATGGCCGGGGTCGGTTCGGCAGGGTCGTAGACGTAGGTATCAGGCTCACCGGCAGATGTAGGCGGGTCGGTTGCCAGCCGGCCGTCGCGATGGAGATACCAGTGCGTCGCCACCGCTGTCGGCGGTGGCCAGTCGTCGAGATCACGCCACTCGCCGCCTTCGCCTTGCACGTGCACGGTGACCGGTCGGCGCGGTTCGGTTGTCGTAACCAGGTCGGGCCGCTCGAGCAGGTAGGTGTCGAACCATTCGAGCGGCGCGTCGGTCATGCCGCCTTCTCCCCCGCCGCCGATATGTCCGCCGGCCCCGATGCGCAGCCGAACCGGCACGCCCGCGTCACGCAACGCGCGATAGTCATCGCACACGCCAGGCAACGGATAGTCATGCCAACCGTCGACGAGAAGCGTCGGCACCGTCCAGTCGTGCAGCATGCTCCGGAAATTGACCTGCGCCCAGAACGGATCATCCGCCGACGCGTGGTCGAGTTGTTCGTGGAATAGCTCGAGGTCTTCGCCCGTCATGTGCCGGATCACGTCACCGAGGGGCAGATGGTCAAATGCGGCACGCAGGTCGGCCATGTGCCGAGCAATGGCCTCGGGCGAGATTTCGGTCAACGTCGCGCCGGACGACGGCTTGTTGAAGCGCACCGCACCGAGGTCCCAAGGGATGATGACCTCGAGTGCGAGAGAACCACCGGGGTACCACGAGTACGTGCGGACCGACGTGGACAACGCGATCGCCATCGCCTTGAGATACGGAGGCTTCGTCGAACCGAGTGCCCATTGAGTGAAACCCATGTAGCTCGCGCCGTACGAGCCGAGCCTGCCGTCGAACCACGATTGCTCGGCGATCCAGTCGGCGGTGGCCCTACCGTCGGGCGCCTCGGCGAAGTAGCTGTGGGACCCGCCTGATCCGTCGGTGCCGCGGCACGCCTGCAGCACGTAGCGATAGCCGCGGGCCGCGAACTCCTGCCCGGTGCCCGTCGTCAACCCGACCCGCCCGTACGGCGTGCGCTCGAGCAGAGTCGGAGCATCGCTGACCCCGACCGGATGGTAGATATCGGTGAGCAACACCGCACCGTCGGGCATCGTCACTTTCACGTCGCGCTCGACGTCGACCTCGTTGGTTCGCTCCCGCATGACCTCTCCGATCCG
>JBDTLT010000287.1:0-6530 GCA_039934635.1 Acidimicrobiales bacterium | reverse complement strand
TCCTGGGATTGCCAATACCACGCTCTCCGCTCTGAGGGCCGCTCGGGCCCGATCGCGGGCTCAAATCGGTAAACGTGGTCCAATGAGGGGGTGGAGCCTCGCGACGAACTCGCCCAATTCTTGCGCACTCGTCGCGCGTCCCTCGGCCCCGCAGCGGTCGGGCTGCCGTCCTCCGGCCGGCGCCGCACACCCGGGCTACGCCGCGAGGAAGTAGCGCTGCTCGCCGGTGTCTCGGTGAGTTGGTACACGTGGCTCGAGCAAGGCCGGCCCATCCGTGCCTCGCGCGAGGTGCTTGTCGCGATCGGTCGCACGTTGCAGTTGACGCCAACGGAGCAGGCCCATCTCCTCGCGCTGGCCGACCGGGCCGAACCGGTGTCGACCCCCGAGTCCGATCGTGCGCCCGACCAACTCGTGCGCCTGATCGAGGCGATGGCGCCGTCTCCGGCGTATGTGCTCGGGCCGCGATGGGAGTTCCTCGCGTGGAACCGACCACAGGCGTTGCTGTTTCCGGCGATCGAGCGCCTGCCCGCGGCCGAACGCAACCTGTTGTGGGTCGTGTTCGCGGCGGATGAGGCGCGGCGTCTGATCATCGACTGGCCGACTGAGTCGCAACGAATGCTCACACAGTTCCGCGCCGCCACCGACCGTCTCCACGACGACGGGGCACTGCAAGATCTGATCGCGCGGTTGACGCTGGCGAGCCCCGAGTTTGCCGACGGATGGGCTCGCCACGACGTGGCTCCCTTCGAGAGTCGCGTACGTCGCTACTCGCATCCGCGGGCCGGCACGTTGATATTCGAGTATCAACTGTTGGTGCCGGCGGAATTCGCGCATCTGCGGGTGGTCGTGCAGTTGCCGGTAGCGGGTGACGACTCGACGCAACGGCTTGCCGCCTGGCACCAGGTCGTGTGACGCCGGTCTAGGGTGCACGCTGATGACCGACGACATCATCGTCACCGAGGGACTCACCAAGCGCTTCCCACCCGACATCACCGCGGTCGACGGGCTCGATCTGTCGGTGCATGCCGGCGAGATCTTCGGGTTGCTCGGCCCGAATGGCGCGGGCAAGTCCACGACCATCGGGATGTTGACCACTCGGGTGACGCCGACAAGTGGTCGGGCGTCGGTCGGCGGCGTCGACGTCATCGCCCGCCCGGCTGTCGCCAAACAGGTCATCGGCGTCGTGCCCCAGACCAACACCCTCGACCGCGCGATGACCGTGTTCGAGAACCTCGAGTTCCACGGGCGCTACTTCGGCATGTCGAAGACCGAAGCCAAACGCGAGGCCGGCGCGTTTCTCGAACGGGTGCGACTGGCTGATCGCGCGTCGGCTCCCGTCATGGCGCTTTCGGGTGGCATGGCACAGCGGTTGATGGTGGCGCGGGCGATCATGCATCGACCGCAGGTGTTGTTCCTCGACGAGCCGACCGCGGGTCTCGATCCGCAGAGCCGGCTCGCGCTCTGGGACATCTTGCGCGAGTTCCACCGCGAAGGCCAGACGATCCTCATCACGACGCACCACATGGAAGAAGCCGATCAACTGTGCGACCGCGTTGCCATCATGGATCACGGTCGCATCCTCGCGCTCGACACTCCGGCGGGGCTCAAACGCAGCCTTGGCTCGGCGAGCGTCGTGCGCATCTCGGCGTCGGGCCCGCTCGAAAAGCTCGTCGAACGGCTACACGTCACCGTGCCGTCGGCTCGCAGCACCGGCATCGCCGAGGGTCAGATGCGAATGACTGTCGATGATCCGGCCGGAATATTGCCGATTGTCCTCGCGGCGGCCGACGAGGTCGGCGTCGCGGTCACCGATCTCTCGATCGAAGAGACGACGCTCGAAACGGTGTTCATCAACTTGACCGGTAAGGACTTGCGAGAATGACGACCGCTGCCGCGCCACACGCGCTCGCTCAATTGCGTCCCGCGCGCGAGGCGTACCGTCACGCGTTCTGGGCGCTGCTCGCCCGCGACGCGGCGATGGTGCGCAAGAACGCCCGCTTGTTCGTGATGCGCACCATCATGCAGCCGCTGCTGTTGATGTTCGTTTTCACGTATGTGTTTCCGAAGATCGGTCAGGGCGTAGGTGCACAGGGCAGCGGTGATGTCGACGCCGCGGCCAACTTCTCGACGATCCTCGTGGCGGGCGTCGTCGGACTCGCCATCATCTTCCAGGGCGTGCAGGCCGTCGCGCTGCCGCTCGTGACCGAGTTCGGCTATTCGAAAGAGATCGAAGACCGCGTCCTCGCGCCGTTGCCGGTCTCGCTCGTGGCGATCGAAAAGATCGTCGCCGGCATGATCCAGGGTCTGGTGTCGGCGCTGCTGGTCTTCCCGATCGCGGCGTTCGTCCCCGCCACGTCGCCGCGGCTGCATGTGAACTGGCTCATCTTGTTGACGCTCGCTCCCCTCGCCGGGTGGACGTCGGCCGCACTGGGCCTCACGCTCGGCACCAAGGTGCAGCCGATGCAGGTGCCGCAGCTGTTCGCGTTCATCGTGTTGCCGATGACGATGCTCGGCTGCATCTACTTCCCGTGGACCAAGCTGTCGAGCATCCGTTGGCTCGAGGTGGCCGTGCTCGTGAATCCGCTCGTCTACATGTGCGAAGGATTCCGGGCTGCGCTGACGAGGTCGTCGCACATGTCGCTGTTCGCGGTCTACGGCGCGTTGATCGGTTTCGCGGCACTCCTCACTCGCCAGGGCGTCAAAGGGTTCGAAGGTCGGGTCGTCACCTGAAGCGACCGAATAGAGTGCGCGCCTAGGGCGTGAAGTCAGGTTGTGAAGTCAGGTGCGAGAAGTCAAGTACTCGATCCGGAGGAACCGATGGCCAAGAGTCTCGAAGAAGCCCGCAAGAAGCTCGACGACGAGTACGGGCAGGTGCGCCGCCACCTCGACAAGATCCACAAGGCACTCGACGCCGTCGAAAAGGCCGGCCCCGAGGACGATCTCCACGACTTGCTGGAAAAGCTCGAAGATCAGGTAAAAGAAGTGCGCACCGGCGGACTGATGGGCCACGGGGCAAACGGCCACAAGCGGGCCCGCAACGACTACCTCGAATTGAAGAAGGGCAAGTAACGACCTTTTTTGGGGGAAGGGGGCGGCGATGGCGACGATGCCGGTCGCGGGGATCATCGATGGTGATGGGCACGTGCTCGAGCCGGCGACGCTCTGGCTCGACTACCTCGAAGCACCGCTGCGTGAGCGGGCCATCCGGGTCGTGCCGAACGACGCGGGCCTCGAAGTACTCGAGATCGACGGCGCGCCGTTCACCCGGCTGAGCGCGGGCAGCCTGGCGCTGCTCGGGGCGATGGGCGACGAGACGGCGCGGCCCGGTCCCGAGCGGCGGTACATGGAGACGATGCCGTTCGGCGCCGGCGATGCCGGAGAACGCGTGCAATGGCTCGACCAGCAAGGCATCGAGCGCGTCGTGTTGTATCCGACGATCGGCATCATCTGGGAATCGACGGTGAGTGATGCGCGTCTCGCCGATGCATATGCACGGGCGTACAACCGTTGGATCGCCGACTTCTGCCGCGACTCCGGCGGCCGTTTGATCCCCATCGCCCACATCAGCCTCAGCGATGCCGATCTCGCGGCGACCGAGCTCGCTCGCGCGGTCGCCGACGGCTGCAAGGGTGCGATGGTGTTCCCCTACACGTGGACGCGCCTGCCCCACGGCCATTCGTACTACGACCCGCTCTGGCGCGTGGCCGCCGACCTCGAAGTGCCGGTCGGCATCCATCCGAGCTACGAACCCGACTTCTGCAACACGCTCTATCGCTTTCGCGACCACTCGAGCACGCCCGGTGTCGGGGGTCCCGAAGGCGGGTTCATGGGGAACGTGTCCGTGCGCCAAGGTGTGATGACGGCATTCTCGTCGTACTTCGCGTATTCGACCTTCGAACGGTTCCCGAAGTTGCGCGTCGGTGTGCTCGAGTCCGGTGCCGGTTGGATCGGCTCGTTCCTCGACCGCATGGACGTGCTTGCCGGCGAAACGCTGTATCGCCACAGCACGCGCATGACGCGCCCGCCGAGTGAGTACTTCCGCACCAACTGCTTCATCTCTTGTGACCCGGACGAGACCGCGGCACCGCTGATCATCGATCACGTGGGCGCCGATCGCTTCATATGGGCGACCGATTTCCCCCACCCCGATCATCCCGCGGACTGGCGCGGTCCACTCGAGAAGTTCCTCGGCCCGCTCTCGCCGGACACCGCGTCTCGCGTCCTCGGCCGCAATGTCGCAGACCTGTATGGACTTCCCGCTCAAACGGCCGCTCGGGCACGGCTATGAGCGAGACATTTGGCGGTGTCGTCGAGCGCTCGGCGCAGCAGTCCGTCCCGTGGTGGCCTCCCGCCAACCTGCCCGACGAGTCGAGCCCCAACGTCGTGATCGTCCTGCTCGACGACGCCGGGTTCGCGCACTTCGGTTGCTATGGCGCGCCCATCGAGACGCCGACCTTCGATCGGCTCGCCGCGAACGGGTTGCGCTTCACCAACTTCACGGTGGCCGCGGTGTGCTCGCCCACTCGCGCCGCGTTGTTGACTGGTCGCAACCACCATTCGGTGGGGATGCGCTTCGTCGCCAACTTCGACACCGGGTTCCCCAACATGCGCGGCGGCCTACCCAAGCGGGCAGCGACGATGGCGCGCACGCTTCGCGACGTCGGCTACGCGACGTTCGCGGTCGGCAAATGGCACATCGCGCCGGGGCCCGAGTGCTCCGCCGCAGGACCGTTTCACAACTGGCCGCTCGCACAGGGTTTCGAGCGCTACTACGGCTTCATGGGTGGAGAGACCGACCAGTTCCATCCCGAGCTGGTGTGCGACAACCGCCCCATCGAACCGCCGGGCCGCGTCGAGGACGGCTACCACCTCACCGAAGATCTCGTCGACCAGGCGATCGGGATGGTGCGTGACGTGCACTCGATCGTGCCCGAGCGCCCCTTCTTCCTCTACCTCGCGACGGGCGCAACCCACGCGCCGCATCAGTCGCCCGAGGCGTTCCGGCGCAAGTATCGCGGTCGTTTCGACGAAGGGTGGGACGTGCACCGCCAGCGCGTGTTCGCTCGGCAAAAGGCGCTCGGCGTGATTCCCGCCGACACGGTGTTGCCGCCGCGAAATCCGGGCGTGCGCGCGTGGGACGAGCTGAGCGAGAACGAGCAGTTGTTCGCGTGTCGGTTGCAGGAGGCGTACGCCGCGTTCATGGATCACACGGACCACGAGATCGGGCGGCTGGTCGACTTCTTGGACGAGATCGGCGAGCTCGACAACACGCTCTTCATCGTGCTCACCGACAACGGTGCATCCCAAGAAGGCGGCGCGCTCGGCGTACTCGACGAGATGAAGTTCTTCCAGGATCTCGAAGAAGACGTCGACGAGGTCGTGCAGAACCTCGACATCATCGGCAGCCCGATGAGCCATTCCAACTATCCGTGGGGATGGGCGATGGTGGGCAACACGCCGTTCAAGCGGTACAAGCAGAATGTGCATTGGGGTGGAGTGCGGGCACCCTGTGTCGTTCATTGGCCATCGCAGATCGCGGATCGAGGCGAAATCCGCACGCAGTTTCACAATGTGATCGATCTGCTGCCGACCGTGCTCGACGCGTGCGGTGTGGCCGCGCCCGCGCAGCTCGACGGCGTCGCGCAGATGGCGGTGCACGGCACATCGATGCGCTACACGTTTGCCTCCGCAACGGCGCGATCGACGCGTTCGACGCAGTACTTCGAGATGTACGGCCATCGAGCGATCTACCACGATGGCTGGAAGGCAGTCACGTGGCACGAGACCGGCACCAGCTTCGATGACGACCGGTGGGAGCTCTACGACATCAACGTCGATTTCAGCGAGAGCAATGATCTGGCGGCGTCGCATCCCGAGAAGCTGGGCGAACTGATCGAGCGATGGTGGATCGAGGCCGGGCGCTACGACGTCTTGCCGCTCGACGATCGCTTGATCCACACGTTGTCGCGGCCCGCCTCGCGCGGCCTGCCCGCGGGGCGTCAGCGCTATGTCTACCGTCCACCGATCTCGCACTTGCCGATCGAAGCGTGCCCGCCCCACGGCCCCCGTGCATTCACCATCGCGGCCGAAGTGGTTCTCACCGGCGACGACGAAGGTGTACTCGTCAATCGGGGCACCGGCAACGGTGGCTATGCGCTGTTCGTGCAGGACGGCCGGCTGTGCTTCGACTACAACTATTTCCACGCGCACACGACGGTCGTGTCCGATGTGACGATCCCGAGTGGCCGCTGCGTGCTGGGTCTGTCCGTCGAACCGACCGGCAATGGCCGCGGCCAGGCGACGCTGCACATCGATGGGAGCGCCGTCGGCAGTGTGCAGTTGCCCAAACTCTCACGGACGTTGTCGTCGCTCGGTATGGACATCGGCCGCAGTATCTCGCCGGTCTCCGAAGCCTTCGGCCGACCGTTCGCGTTCACCGGAACGATCGACTCGGTCACCTTCGAGGTGCCCGACCACCGGCCCCGCACGCCCGACGAGATCACCGCCGAGATCCGCGAGCAACTCGGCCT
>JBDTLT010000286.1:0-6531 GCA_039934635.1 Acidimicrobiales bacterium | reverse complement strand
CGAGTCCGAACCCGCGCCGCGGGTAGGGGCCGAGAAGGCCGCGCTTCACGCTCATCTCGAGCGGGCTCGCGATTGTCTGATCTGGAAGGTTGAAGGGCTTACTGAAGCGGACCGCCGCCGCCCGATGACTCCAACCGGTACGAACCTCATCGGCATGGTCAAACACATGACCTGGATCGAAAGTTGGTACTTGTGCGAGTTCTTCAGCCGTGACCGCCCCCGCCTCGCGTGGGAGTGGGAGGTTGATGCGGCGTGGGGCCACCACGGCCACATGTACGCCAAGCCGGAGGAGACAACGGACGAGCTGATCGCCGCGTACCGGGCCGCGACCGCAGCGGCCGATCGGACCATCGAGGACCTCGACCTCGACGCGACCGGTAAGCACTGGTCCGGCGGCCCTGTCTCGTTGCGGTCGATGCTCCTGACGGTGCTCCTCGACACCACTCGCCACGCGGGCCACAGCGACATCGTGCGGGAACTGATCGACGGCACAACCGGCGACCGCGACGCGCCCAGCGGGTTTTACGGTGCGAACGATGAGGAGTACCGGTCGAACTATCTCGCCCGCGTCCGGGGGGAGATCGACACGCCGAGTTGGTGGGACTACATCCGCGCCCGCGGCAAGAAGTGGAGTTGACACGACGGCTAGAACAAGGGGAAGGGCCCGTGCGGCCCTCGACAGAGCGGGGGAATCAGTATGGCTACACCAGTGGTGATCGAAGTCGCGGTCAATGGGGTGACGACCAAAGAGCGCAATCCGCTCGTGCCGTCGACATCCGAAGAGATCGCGGCCGATGCGATCCGCTGTATCGACGCGGGCGCGTCGATCGTGCACATCCACAACCCTGCGATGCGGTTGGGCACCGCCGAAGCGGCGGCGATGTACGCGCAGGCGTTGCGCATCATGCGGCGCGAGCGGCCGACTGCAGTGCTGTATCCGACAATGGGTGGTGGCGCGAACATCAGCGAGCGCTATGACCATCACCTGCCGTTGGCCGACGAGGGCCTCATCGACATGGGTGTGATCGACCCCGGCTCGGTGAATCTGTCGTCGTCGGGAGCCGACGGTGCACCACCGACGGGCGACTACGTCTACGTGAACAGCCCGGCCGACATCGGCTACATGATGGACGTCTGCCGCAGCAAGGACATCGGGCCCAGCTTCGCGATCTACGAGCCGGGCTTCCTGCGCATGGTCCTCATCTACCAACAGTCCGGGTTGCTGGCGCCGCATTCGCTGACGAAGTTCTACTTCTCGGGTGGCGCGTACTTCGGGCGCGGCACCCCGACATTCTCTGCGCCGCCGATCGTCGAAGCGCTCGACCTCTACCTCGCCATGCTCGCCGACACACCGCTGCCCTGGGGCGTAGCGGTGCTCGGCGGATCGATCCTCGACACGCCCATCGCCGAGCGTGCCCTCGAGCGCGGCGGCCATCTCCGCGTCGGTCTCGAAGACGATGCGAGTGGGCCGGCCAACGTCGATCAGGTCAAACGAGCCGTTGAATTGTGCGAAAAGCTGGGTCGTCCCGTCGCGACGTGCGCGCAAGCACGCGAGCTACTGGCGCTCTGACAACGGCACGATCAACTCGTCGCGCAGCCTTTCCATCGCGGCGCGCTTCCATTCGATCGTCGACGTCGGCGTGCCCTGGTAGTACCACGGCACGTTGACGAACGCGGTCGCCCCGCGATCGCGAAGGCGCTCGAGCAGGTCAACGGTCGGGGGCACTCCCAACCCTACGAATATCTCGAACGGTTTGTCCGCGGTGCCGTACTCGCGCCGATAGCCCGCGAGCTTGTCGAGCAACGGCAACAACACGTCGGGCTGGTACGCGTCGGCGCCGAACCAACCGTCGTTGCGCGCGGCGCGGCGCAACGCGGCATCGCTCTGGCCGCCGATGACGATCGGTATGCGCTGCGTCGGCGCAGGCGACATTTGCATCGGCGGGAAGTCGAAGAACTTGCCATGATGCTCGACCATCTCACCGGTCCACAGCAGCCGCATGACCTCGATCATCTCGTCCGTGCGCTTGCCGCGATCGTGGAAGTTCTGGCCGGTGAGCTCGAACTCTTCCTTCATCCACCCGACGCCGATGCCGAGCACGATGCGATTGTCGGAAAGATACGCGGCGGTCGCGAGTGCTTTGGCCGCGGTGGCCGGGTCGCGCAACGGCAAGATGACGACGCTGTTGACGAACTTGATGCGCGACGTGCGTGCCGCCAGCGCGGCCGCAAGCACGAAGTTGTCGAACCAATGCGTGGTCGGGTCCCACCACACCTTGCCGTCGGGCGTGTAGGGATACGACGAGTTGATGGTCTGCGGTGTCACGAGATGCTCGGCGAGGGCGACGCCTTCGAAGCCGAACTCTTCGGCGAGTGCGCAGATCGCGTGCAGCTGGTCGGTCTCGGCGAACGCGACCGATTGCCAGAATTTCATGAGTCCCAACTCCCCGCTCTGAAGGGCCGCTCGGGCCCGCGCTGCTTATCGCTCGTGGGGTAGCCGTGTGCTCCCGGCGCCGTTGTTGAGGGCAACCTTCACGCCTTCGACGATGCTCGTATAGCCCGTGCAGCGACAGAGGTTGCCCGACAGCCGCTCGCGGATCGCGTGATCGTCGAGCTCGCCGCCACCGTCGGCGTCGTGCTCGCGCAGGAATGCGAGCGCCGACATCAAGAAGCCGGGCGTACAGAACCCGCACTGGAAGCTGATGGCCTCGTAGAACGCCTGCTGCAGCGGATGGAGTACCAACTGGCCGCGGTCGTCGATGTCGGCGAGGCCTTCGATGGTCACCACGTCGTGGCCGGCGGCTTGCACGGCGAACACGAGGCACGATCGGACGGCCTCGCCGTCCATCAGTACCGTGCACGCGCCGCACACGCCATGCTCACAGCCGAGGTGCGTGCCGGTGAGTTCGAGCTCTTCGCGCAGGAAGTCGGCCAGTGTGGTGCGGGGCTCGGTGAGCGCGTCGCGTGATTCGCCGTTGACGGTCAACGAGACATGATGCCGCTTCATACGTTTCCTCTCGCCCGCTGATTCGCGACGGTCAATGTGCGCGACGCGAGCACGCCGGCGATGTGCTTGCGGTAGGCGCCGGTTGCGTGGACGTCGGATGGTGGATCGAGCTCGGCGGCCGCGAGCCGGGCAACTTCGGCGATGGTCGATTCATCGAGCACCCGCCCGACGAGGCTCGCGGTCGCGGCGTCGGCGCGCACCGGCGTCGATGCGACACCACAAAAGGCGATGTGGGCCGTGCGTACACGACCGTCGCCGTCGAGCTCGACCTGAGTCGCCGCCCCCGCGAGTGCGAAGTCACCGTGACGCCGGCTGATCTCTTGGAACGAGGATCCGACACCGCTCGCCGCGACGATCGGCACGCGTATGTCGATGAGCAACTCGTCGGTGCCGATGGCCGTCTCGAGGTACGACTGGAAGAAGTCGGCGGCCGCGACAGTGCGCGTGCCCGCGGCGCCGCGGATCGTCATGACCGCATCAAGGGCCAGCATCACCGCGGGCAACTCGGCCGCGGGGTCGGCGTGCGCGACGCTGCCACCGACCGTGCCGCGGTTGCGGATCTGCGGGTGCGCGATCGACGGCAAGGTTTCGGCAAGCAGCGGACTCGTCGCCGTGACGTCGGCCGACCGCTCGGCGCGGCGTTGGGTGACCGACGCACCGATGGTGAGGACACCGTTGCGGCTCAACTCGCCGAGGGCGTCGATGCCGCCGATGTCGATCAGCACGGCCGGATGCGCGAGGCGCAACGCCAAGATGGGGATCAGGCTCTGCCCGCCGGCAAGCACCTTGGCCTCGTCACCGTGCTCGTGCAGCAGCGCCAACGCTTCGTCGACCGAGCGCGGCGCGAGATACTCGAAAGGAGGGGATTTCACGGGCGGCAGCCTAAACGCATTCGAAGGGGCGGTCGCCGTCGAAGCGGCGCCGGCAGTCGCGTCGGCCGTACGCCTCCCGTTCTGGCAGCACAACTTCGAGGAACCCGCAGGTCAGTTCGCGCACGTTCGCAATCTGACCCCTCGGATTCAGTCGTTCTCGCTGTCAAACGTCGCAATATGTCCCACGTTCGACAGCGAGAACCGGGCATCAGTCGCCCACCGACCCCAGCAACCTCACGCATTCCGAATCTGACCCCTCGTTGGCGGTTGGCGGTATCGGGCGGGGCCGACCAAGCCGTCTAGTGGAACCAGCGATCAGCGGGACCTGGAACACGTCGCCAAGCGATGGTCCGCCTAAACCGCTTGCCGGATTCGAGGATTCGTTTGAGTTCTTTGGCTCGATCGAGGGCGCTCTGCTCGCTGGCGAACCGTTCGCGCACCAGTGGGAACGTCGATGTCTCGTCTTCTACGGTGACCCACCATGATCGATCCGGCCGCACGATTGTCCACAGTGCAAACGGTCTCCGATCCCACGGACCACCTGAAAAGAGCTTGAAGTTAGGAGCGGGAGCGGCCTCGATTGCGTAGGTCTTCCCGTCTGACAGCGGTACAACAATGTGTTGCTCGGGCACAGTCGAAGTCTGACACGTGGTCAGGCTGCGAATGTGCGGGGCGATATGGCGGTCCCCAAGCGTTCCAATGCCTTCGGCAACCTCGTGCTGCTCTGTCCTCTTCGTGGCTATTTCCAGCGAACGACGTACCTGTGCGGCACCATGCAGTGGTGACACACGTTGAATCGGGGCGGGATCTGACCTGGGACGCGCTCTATACGGTGGCGAAGCGGATGAACCAGTCAGGTCCGGCCGGCGAACTAACTGTGCGAGCGGCTCGCCGCAGACGCTGGGGACGCTGGAAGGCCGTCGAGGGACTTTTGGTCGGTGACAAACGGACAGACGTATTCGAAGCCAGTTCGATTCCGCCGAATCCTCGGTCAGCGCTGGCACGATCTTCCCCCCGTCCAGGAGGCGGCATCAGCCATCGGAACGTTCTTGCGCGACCGGCCGGACCACAAGCCGTAACGAGAGCAATGCGTCAGACTGCAGCCGACAAATGAGGTCATCAATCTCGCGCTGGTCTGTGCTCTTCCGTGGCGATGTCGTTGGGTTCCCCGGCCCGCGTCGCATGAACCTGACGGAGCGTCAGGAAAGTCCCCGCGGGGACGCCGACCAATAGGTTTCGGGCCGCGCGCCGGTCACCAGGTGATGGACTGGCCGCCGTTGGCGCGAAAGATCTGTCCGGTCACGAAGCGTGAGGCGTCGGCGGCCAGGTACAGCAGCAGATATGCCTGGTCCATCGCTTCGCCCAGCACGCCGAGGGGCGAGCTCGTACGCATCCGTTCGAGGTACTCGGCGAAGAGCGCGGGATCGCGGGTGCCGGCGTCATCGCGCAGATGCCCGCCGACGAAGCTGGTCACGGTGAACCCCGGTGCGATCGTGTTGACCCGCACGCCGGCCGGCCCGGCTTCGACGGCCAGCGTCTGGGTGAGCATGGCCACCGCGGCTTTGGTCGCGGCGTAGATGCCGACCCCTGCTGCGGGGGTGTTGATCGCCGTCGCTGACACGTTGATGATGGACCCGGAGCCCTGAGGCCGCATGACCCGCAGCGCCGCCTGGCAGCCGAAGAGCGGTCCCTTGAAGTTGATGGCAAACGCCCGGTCGACCTCGGCTTCGTCCGCGTCCTCGATCGAACCGTAGCTGCCGACACCGGCGACATTGGCGAGTATGTCGAGTGATCCGAACTCGGCAACCGCCCGGTCGACGACCTCGTCGACCTCGGCCCGCACGCGCGTGTCGATGCGCAGGCTCGACGCCCGTGCGCCTTCGCGGCGAAGGTCGTCGAGTACGCGCTGTGTGCCCACCTCGTCGACGTCGGCCAGCATCACAGCGGCCCCGGCGGCGGCGAACGTACGAGCGGCGGCCTCGCCGATGCCGCTGGCCGCGCCGGTGACCACCGCGACCTTGCCCGTCAGATCGAAAGCGGCGAATGGATCGAACCGCGTCTCGTCTCTTCGTTCCATTCGTACCCCTTTGCCGCACGCTACGTTAGGCAGCACCAGGCAGCCGATCACAAGGTGGCGCCGGAGCGAGGGGCAGGCTGCGCGCATGAACGACCATGTGGAGATCGCAAACTTGATCTACACCTATGCCGAACGGATCGACCTCGGCGACTTCGACGGTGTCGGCCAACTATTCGAGCACGCCGAAGTCACCACCGAAGCACCCGACGCGGTGCCCGCCGTGGGCTCGGCCGCGGTGGCCGACATGTTCAAGGCATGGACCAAGCGGTTTCCGAGTGTTGTGAACCCATCGGGCTATACGTTGCACACCAAGCACGTCACGACGAACGTGCAGATCTACGTCGACAACTCCGGCGAGACGGCGCGCACGCGGTCGTACTTCACCGTGTTCATGCAAACCGACACGTTGCCCCTGCAACCGATCATCGCCGGCCGTTACCACGACGAGTTCCGCAAAATCGACGGTGTCTGGCGCTTCACCCACCGACACATGCTGAGTGATCTGTTCGGCAACCTCTCCGAGCACCTGCTCTTGTCATTGGGCTGACGAGGAGTATGCGCTACGTCGGCACCAG
>JBDTLT010000285.1:0-6544 GCA_039934635.1 Acidimicrobiales bacterium | reverse complement strand
ACATGCAGTTCATCGTGTACCACAGCGCGTTCGAGCGAGAGACGATCGAAGGTGCGTACTCACCATCTAGCGCGGCCCGCGGAGTCAACTCATTTGTCAAGGCGATGATCGACAATGGATTGCCGCCCAACTCCAACGTCTGGGCCGATCTCGGCACCACGTGGCGCGAACTCATGCGCAAACCCAACGAGGCTGCACACTGCGTCGGCAAACTGCTCAAACACGTCGGCGAAGACCGAGTGCTCTGGGGCACCGACGCCATCTGGTACGGCTCCCCTCAACCACAGATCATGGCGTTCCGCGCATTTCAGATCACGCCCGAGTTCCAAGAACGGTTCGGCTATCCCGCACTCACGGACACGATCAAACGCAAGATCTTCGGATTGAACGCCGCGAAGCTCTTCGACGTCGACGTGAACGCGACCCGCTGCGCGCTCGACACCGACAAATTGGCAACGTCGAAGCTCGAGTTCGCATCGCTCGTCGACACACAACGGCTCACCGCACAGTGGCAGCCACGCGGCCCACTGAGCCGGCGCGACGTCCTCGCTTTCGTACGAGCCGGCGGCCGCATCGGCCCCGGCTGAGTCCAGCACCACACGGCTGGATCTCAGCTCAGTGTCCCGGTTAGGCCATGGCCTCCGCAAGAGCGTCCGCCAGTTGCGCTTTGGTCATCGACGATGCGCCGTCGACCCCGGCGGACTTCGCTTCGGCAAGCAATTCTTCTTTGGATGAAGCGGCGGCGAGCGCGTCGGCTCCCATGGGCAGGCCCAATTCGAGGCGCTTCTTCATGAACGGCGTCGCCATCTCGGCCAACGCCTTTTCGCCATTCTTGCTCTTACGGAGCTTTGGGAAGACCTCGGTCTCTTCTTCCTTCACGTGGTGCGTGATGCCGGCCTTCACCGAGTCCAGCGCGGCGCCGAAACCAGGCTCGTCGGGTGCGAGCCGGACGACATCGTCGAGTCCCTTGCGAGCCAGCTTGTGTTCGGTCGTGCCTTCTTGCACGTCTTCGTGACCCGTGACGGGCTCCATCATCGGGTATACGACTTTTTCTTCGAGTTCCATGTGTGCGCGCAGCGAGGTCACGAGCTCATCGATGAACGGCTGACGCTTCGCACCTTCTGCCTTCTCGATCTTCGCGAAGAGGTCTTCGACCTGCCGATGATCAGATTCGAGCACCTTGGTGACGTCCATCGTCATGTCTCCTTGGGCATGCTGCCCGGGTTGAGTTCGACCGCGACAGTGCCCACCCGCGTAGGCAACGAAACACCATCGCGCGTATCGCAACGAGGGCGATGCACTCGATTCACACTCGTTGGTCGCCCCACTCGCGGGGCCGGTATGCCAAGCTTGTGCACGCGGGCACAAGGAGTCAACGTGGCAGAACTCATGGCGTATCGCGGTGAGTTGGTTGAAGTATTCGCGTGGACACCTGCCGGGCAGGCGGTTCCTCGTTTGCGCGCGGAAGTCGAAGGCGAAAGGGTCGGCGACTACGCATTCGTCGATGGCACCGCGATGGAGTGGAACGGCGAGGCGTGGACACCGTCGCCGTGGCGCGACTTTGCCGTCTGGAAGACCTCTGAGAGTCAGGCCGCGGAGGGCTAAGGAGCAGCCACGTCCTGTGCCGCGTCTTTGGCTGCGTCGGCCGTCGCCAGGTCGTCTTCCTTCTCTGGTTCCTTGCCATCACGGACTTCGCCGTGAGCCCGGCCGACCGCCAGGCGGGCGGCGTCCTCGTCGACCTCTTCGCCGGCCCGGTCGGCGAGCGCTTTGGCCTCGCCATCGCGGTCGTCGGTGGCCCAGTGCAGCCGTTGGCGCAGGCCAGGCTTGTCGTTTTCGGCCGAATCGTCCTCTGTGGTGCGATTGTCCGAGGCGGTGGGCTCAGCTTCTTTTTTGGCCATGCGGTCCCGTACCCGCATTGTGGTGCGGGTAACCCTTCCGCTGACGCCCGGCTCGATCCCCATTAGGTTGCGCGGCATGGAACATCGTGCGATCAAGTCCCTTTCGGTGTCCGTGGTGGGGATGGGCTGCAACCAATTGGGCGTCGCCTGCGATGCAGACGGTGCAGCCGTGCTCGTACACGAGGCCATCGACGCCGGGATCAACTACTTCGACATCGCCGACGAATACGGCCGGCGCTACTTCGACCCTACCGACCCATCGTGGGGCGTTGCCGAGGAGTATCTCGGGCGAGCGCTGAGGGGCAAACGCGATCGCGTCGTCATCGCGACAAAGTTCGGAGTTCGGCCACCGACGCAACCCGAACTCGGTGGCGCGAGCGCAGCATGGATCACGCGAGCGGTCGAAGACAGTCTGCGTCGACTCCAAACCGACTACATCGATCTGTATCAGCTACACGTGCCCGACCCCACGGTGCCGATCGCCGAGACGCTCGGCGCGCTCGACGAACTCGTGCGCGCCGGCAAAGTTCGCGTGATCGGCTGCAGCAACCTCTCCGTCGCGGAGTTGCAAGAAGCCGACCGCGTCGCGACCGAGTTGGGCGTCGAAAAATTCGCCAGTCTCCAGACCGCATTGAACATCTTCTCGCGCGGTGCGCTCAACGATCTCATGCCCACCTGCGAGCAACTCGGCTTGGCGGTGATCCCCTACTACCCACTGGCCAATGGGGTTCTCACCGGCAAGTACGGCCGAGGTCGGCCGCTGCCCGCGGGCACTCGCCTCGTCGAACAGATCGACGCGGCGTCGCGCGACAAGATCCTCTCCGACCGCACGTTCGCCCGCCTCGAGGCACTCGAGACGTATGCGAACGATCGAGGACACCGCGTGCTCGACCTGGCTTTCGCATGGCTGCTCGCTTTTCCGGCGGTGGCGACCGTCATCGCAGGGGTGGCCCGCCCCGGGCAAGCGACCTCCAACGCCGAGGCCGCCGGCTGGCAGCTGAGTCGCGCCGATGCCGAGGAGATCATCGGACTGGTGACGGCGGCGACCTGACCGGGGCGCCTCGACCGTGGTGCCTTGACCGTGGTGCCTTGACGCGAACCTATCGGGTATGCATACTTGGTATGTAACTACGGAGGTTCGGATGGCAGTTCGCGAAGGTCTACTGGCGCTGCTCGAGGATGGCCCGTCGCACGGGTACCAGCTCAAGACAGGGTTCGAGACGGCGACCGGTGGCGTCTGGTCACTGAATGTCGGGCAGGTCTATACGACGCTCGAGCGACTCGAGCGCGACGGCTTCGTCGCGTCCGCCGACGAGGACGGGCAACGGTCATATCGGTTGACGGAGGATGGCGTGGGCGAGCTCGGAGCATGGTGGGACGCGACGCCCGATGACGAACCACCGCCACGTGACGAGCTGATGCTCAAGGTGCTGCTCTCGATCGTCCACGGACGCACGCACGCGCTCGAAGTCATCACCCGGCAACGCAATGCATTGATGACGTTGCTGCAGCAACGCCGACGCGGCGCGCGGCGCGGCAGAGGCGCGGCACCGCCAAGCCTCGCGTCACTGCTCGTGGCCGATGCACTCGTGATGCGCGCTGAGGCCGATCTGCGCTGGCTCGACTTGTGTGAAGAACGACTCCAGGCGGAGGGACTCGCGTGACACCAATCCTCGAGTTTCATGAGGCCGTCAAGACCTACGGCAGCGGTCCGCTCGAAGTACGCGCCCTCACCGGCGTCTCGCTCACGATCGCACCGGGCGAGTTCGTCGCGGTCCGCGGGCCATCCGGGTGCGGCAAGTCGACGTTGCTCCATCTCGCCGGCGGGCTCGAAGACCCGACCGCAGGACGCGTCGTGTTCGACGGCAACGACCTCGCCACGACCGATGCCGCCGCGCGCGCCGAGCTGCGCCGCCGCGATGTCGGCTACGTGTTCCAACGCCTCAACCTCGTTCCCGCCCTCACCGCGGTCGAAAACGTGATGCTGCCGCTCGAACTCGACGGCATGCGTGGACGCGCTGCACGCCTGCAAGCGATCGACGCACTCGGGTCGGTCGGGCTCGATCACCACCTCGATCGCTATCCCGACGACTTCTCGGGCGGCCAGCAGCAACGCATCGCGATCGCGCGTGCGATCGTCGGTTCGCGTCGGCTGGTCCTGGCCGATGAACCGACCGGATCGCTCGATACGTGCACGGGCGACGCAGTGATCGAGCTGCTCGCGTCATTGGGGAGCGAACGGGGCACGGCCATCGTGTTGGTGACACACGAGCCGCGCTTCGCATCGTTCGCAGACCGCGTGGTGTCGATGCGCGACGGCCAAATCGTCGACATCGCAGTCGCGCCGAAACTCGACGACGATCACGTGCTCAGCACGACCCGCATATGACCACCGCACCCGCGGCCTACGGCCTCTCCGCGCGACTCGCTCGCCGTGAAGTGCAGCGCCGACCATGGCGCACGCTGCTCGTCGCGCTGTTGATCGCCGTTCCGGTCGCCGGTATGACTGTCGCGGCAGTGTTCGCGCGATCTGACCGGCTTTCCGCACAAGCCGCTTGGCAACTCGCGAACGGCAACGCCGATGCGGTCGTGCAGAGCCAATCGGAGAACGCCGAGACTGTGGTGATCCCACCCGGGTCGACAACCGTGGTGGCTCGCACTGCCTTCTTCCGGCTCGTCCGTACGACGGCGGGCAACCGCACTCGGGCTGTGGTGTCCGACCTCACATCCCGGGAACCGATCGTCGAGGGCATCGTCTCTCTCGACGAAGGGCGGATGCCGACGGCTGACGGCGAAGTGGTGCTCTCATCGGCCGCCGCGCGCGACCTCGGCGCACATGTCGGCGACACGCTCGAACTCACACGACCGGCGACGCGCACCATGCTCGTCACCGGCATCGGCCATCTTGCGAACGACCTCGGTCAGAGCCTTGTTCTCGTGGCGCCAAACAGCGATTTCCTGGGCGTGTCGGCCGACTTCATCTCGAGTGCGACGTACCTGCAGTTGCCTGGGTCGATGACGCCGGCGCAGCGGGACGCGTGGGCAGTCACCGCTCGCGACGCCGGTGTTGCGACGTCGCCCTCGGCCTTTCCCGACTTGCGTGCCGTCTCCACCCAGAGCGCCGATGCGGCCGTGCGCTGGACGTGGGTCCTCGGCGGTCTCGTGCTCACCGTCGCCGGCATCGTGATCACGTCCGCGTTCGCGTCGGGCGCGCGCCGCCAACTGGCGACGCTCGGTCAACTCGCGGCGAACGGTGCCGGTCCGCGAGTGCTGCGGCGCACCTTGTTGCTGCAGGGCACCTGGACCGGCATCGCCGGATCGCTCGCGGGCCTCGGCTTGGGTTTCGCGTCACTACAGATTCTGAATCCCTATCGCGATCGCATGTTCAATCGCGATTCGTCGGCCTACGTCTATCGTTGGGTCGACCTCGTGCCGATCGTCATCATGGGCATCGTCGCGACCACGATTGCCGCGCTCATACCGGCGCGCACCACGAGCCGCATACCCGTACTCGCCGCGTTGGCGGGTCGTCGCCCTCTCGGTCGCGTCCCTCACCGTTTGACGGTGAGCGGTGTCGCGGCGTTCGCGTGCGGGCTCGGGTTCTTGGCGTTGGCCGTTGTCGGCTCGACCGGTGACGGCCAAGGCGACGTGTGGACCGCGGTGGCGGTGTTGGGCAGCATCGGTGTGCTGTTGGGCGCGTCGGCGATCGCCCCTGCGTTGGTCGGTCTGCTCGAGCCGCTCGCGGCGCGACTACACGGTCCATGGCGCTTCGCCGCGCGCAGCCTTGTTCGTCAACGCACTCGAACCGGCGGCGTCGTTGCGGCTGTTTGCGCGACGTCGGCGCTAGCGGTCATGGCATCGGCCCTCGCGTTGGGGTTCATCGCCGGCGACCATGCGCAACACAGCGGTGACCGCGACAGCGAAGTGCAGCTCGTCACGCACCAACTCGTCGAGGCGCCACCGAACTTGGGCGCCGCCGGCAAAGGACCAACCAGGTTTCCCGTCGGTACGACAGTCCCCACCCCCGACGAGCTGCTGGATGCGATGCGCAACGCTGTGCCCTCGTTGCAGACGATCCGGACGACCGTGCTCTCGCTCGATGACTCGACGTACCAAAACGGGGTCGGGCGCGGACGGCCCGGTCTTCCGCAACCCGCGGTCGGCGACGCATCGACCCTCGCCGCCTACAAGTTGGACGACAAGGCGAGACGAGCACTCACGCAGAACGGCGCCATCTATCTCGACGACGGCGCCGATGACACGCTGCCGGCAACGGTCACGCTCGGCGATCGTACGATCGCGTTGGTCATCGTGAAAGCAAGTGAGACCGGGTTGCTCCCTCACATTCTGATCACACCGGCGCTCGCCGAAGAACTTCACCTGACGACGGCAGCGGGCCCGACGATCCTGCGCGCGTCGCATGCATTGACGAGCAGCGAAATCGATCTTCTCTCCGAAGTGCGCGACGACTTCACCACCGCCGTCAACGAGACTGCCGGCGGACCGTTCTTCATCACCGGAACCGCGATCTTCTCCGAGGGCGGCGCACCACCGGCGTTCGTGCTCGAGGCGCTTCTCAGTGGCATCGCGCTGGTCTTCGCGCTGTTCACCGTCGCCGCGAGCCTCGCGCTCGCGTCTGCAGAGAC
>JBDTLT010000284.1:0-6573 GCA_039934635.1 Acidimicrobiales bacterium | reverse complement strand
CGTTCGAGCGCCGTCGCGGTGCGTCGTGCGCCGGCACCGGCCGCGAGCACCACCGCGCCGACGACGCCGATCAACAGCGTGAGAACGACGATGCCGCGCCAGCGACGGCGAATCTCGCGCCCCGCCATCAACGCAACCGCGCCCACGCCAGCGCCCTTCTGCGCGCGATTGAGGGGCGCGCCTCGACTAGACGCCCCTATCGTCAACCGCCCAGCAGATTCTCACAAGGTGGATAGTCGCACCAGGCGGGGGGTACTAGCCCCCGTGTCGCGCAGCGGGCGGCCGCAGACGAGTGCGACTACTTGCTGGAGGAGACCGCCTCGGCGGCCTGGTGAACGGTGCGCTCGGCGGCGTGCATCGCGTCGACGGCCGTGTCCTTGGCCGCCTTGCCGGCGCGGCGCCCGGCCTTGCGGCTGCGCGCAGTGGCTTTCTTTGCGGCCGCGGCGCTGCGCTTGGCCGCCTTCTTGGCTTCGATCTTTGCTTCGATGCTCGCCTCGATGGCGGCCTTCTTCGCAGCCTTGCGGGCGCGGCGACCGGCCTTGCGGCCCCGCTTGGCCGCGTCGGTGCCGACGCTGCGGGCGCTGTCGAGGCCAGTGCGGGCGCTGTCCATCCCACTGCGAACGACCGGCTCGGCGCCGGCGATCAATCCGGCCAGCGTCTCGTGCTTGTGGCGCCGCCGACCGCGCTTCTTCTTGTCTGCCTTGCGGGCAGCGTGTTCGGCTTCGGCCTTGGCGCGCTTGACGCGCTTTTCGGCCGCGATGCTGCGGACCTCGGCGTTCAAGCGAGCGGCATGCTCGCGTTCGAGCGCAACTTCTGCGTCTTGTTGTGACTGCTCCGCCCGGCGAAGCTTTTCTTTCTTGCTGCGGAACGACACGATACCGAGTGTTCCGACTGACACTGTCTTGCGAATCAGCCCCATGGCGAATGCCCTTTCGACGGCGCCTAGTTACCCCGTCTGCCCCGAATCTAACCCTCCCTGCGGGAACCAGTGACCGTCTGACCATGAGGGCGTGATCGGCCTACGCCTCGTAACGTCGCCCCATCATGGCGGTCGACCTCGCAGAGCAGAAACAGATGCGGCGCGCGTGGACCACCCTCGCCGCCGTCGGCTTCACCAACCTGCAAATGGCGATGGCGCTCTCGATGGTGTTCGTGGTCTTCCCCGATCTCGAAGACGCCTTCCCTTCCTCGTCGTCCGCAACGTTGTCGTGGGCCGTCAACATCTTCACGATCGTCGGTGCCGCGACGTTGGTGATCGGCGCGTCGCTGGCCCGCCGCTGGGGCGCACGACAGGCCCTGCTCGCCGGAACGGGTCTGTTCACCTTGGCGTCGGTCGCCGCCGCGCTGTCGCCCAACGTGGAGTTGTTGGTCGCGTGCCGCGTCGTGCAAGCGCTGGGCTCTTCGTTGATCATCCCGAGTGGCGCGGCCATCATCTATCGGGAGTTCCCCTTGCCCAAGCGCGGACTCGCCGTGACTTCGTGGGCGGCGATCGGCGCGGTGGGCGCGGCAGCCGGCCCGTCACTCGGGGGTCTGCTCATCGACGTCGGCAGTTGGCGCTGGGCGTTCTGGTTGAACCTGCCGCTCGGTGTCGTCGCGCTGGCCGTCGTCGCGCTCGTCATCGCCGACACACCGGCCGACCGTTCGGTGCGCATGCCCGATCCCGCGAGTTCGGTTCTGCTGACGGTAGGCATCGGTGCCTCGGTGCTGGCTCTGGTGCAGACACCAGAGTGGGGTTGGAGCGATGCTCGCACGATTGCTTCGCTTGCCCTCGGTCTCACGCTGTTGGCGATCGTGGTGCAACGGTCGCTCCACCATCCTCGGCCACTGCTCGAACTCGCGTTGTTCCGTGATGCCCGCTTTGGCATCGGCAACATCGCACTACTCGTGTTCTCGGTGAGCTTCTTCGGTTTCTTGTTGACGAGCGTGCTGTTCCTGACGGACGTATGGGACTACTCGATTCGCCGCGCCGGTCTGCTCACCACACCGGTGTTCGCCGCGACCGCGTTGACGTCGGTCGTGTCGGGTCGCGTGGCTGCGCACCTCGGCTATCGCACGGTGATGGCAGTCGGTGGTGTGCTCTGGGGTGCGGGCTCGTTGTGGATGGCCATCGGCATGACGTCGACGCCGTCGACAGCGCGGTGGCTCGGAGCCATCTCGACGCTCGGGCTCGGCTCAGGAGTGCTGTGGGGGTCGATGCTCGCGGTGAGCCTCTCCACGCTGCCCATCGAAGCGATGGCCTCCGGCGCGAGCCTGAGTCAAACGTTGCAGAACATCGGCAATACGTTGGGTGTGGCCATCATGATCACGGTGCTCGGTGAGATCACCGTCGGTGACCTTGGCGCGTTCCCCGGCGTATGGGTGGCCTCTGCGATCACCACGATGATCGCGGTGGCGGTCTGCGCGCTGGTGTCCAAGCCCGTGCGCGCGGGGGCCATGTTGTGACGAGTTCACCGATCGTCCCCGTGCCTCGCCGGTTCGGCTACCGAAACGGCATTGGTTGGCTTCCGGTGGTCATCTTCCCGATATTCGCCATCGTCGCAATAGGGTTGATCGTGGCGACCGTCCGCGGTAGCGCGCCGGTGGCGTTCACCGTGCTATGGGTGGCCGCATTGCTGTGGAACGGCTACTGGTTCTTGCTTCGGTTCGGGTTTCAAGTCGAGGTCGTCGACGGTGTGCTGAACTGGCGTGACCCTTTGGCGAGGAGGAGCGTGCCGATCGCCGAGCTGACGGGGAACGGCAGTATGTGGATGGGGTTCGAACGGCTGAAGGTGATCAACCAGCAGTCGCTCATGGTCCTGACCCGCGGTCTTGGCTGGATCAGCTTCCTCGAATCCCTGAACCACGTGACGGGTTCTGAGGCGTTCCGCCCGACGACCATGAATCGATTGGCGGCCAAGATGCCGGGTTCCAGAAGGGTCGACGGCTACTACGAGGAGTGAGCTGGTCTACGCCAGCAGCATCTCGGCGGCGCGCTCCGCGATCATGATGGCGGGTGGGTTCGTGTTGCCGCACACGACGCGGGGCATCGCCGATGCGTCGACCACGCAAGCCCTCCACTCCTGAGACGCCGCCCTCCGAGCCCGCGCCCACAATCACAAAGTCATACGTCGTCATGCGCCCGCTCGGTGCCGATATCCACGCGGATCTCTGGAATTTCCGGACGTTTGCGACGACGTACGCTTTCTCTGATGAGCGACATCTGCGCCCGAAAACGGGCCACGGTCGTCGTTGCGACGGTCGCTTTGTCCGCGTGGATAATCGTGCATGCGGCGGTCGCAGATGCATCGTGCGTGGGTCCTTCGTCGGGAGTTGATCACACGTCTGTGGCGCGGGGCGATGTTCTCGAGATTCGAGGGCTCTATTTCGGAACGGATTGCCAAGACGACGGCAGGAGAGGCCCGGCGCTCGGTGCACCACAGTCCTTCATCTCGTTGCGAATTGTGCAGAATGACATCGCGGTGCCGGTCGCCGTCGTCAACGCCGCCCGCGACTATCGCTTTGTGGGTTGTCGGCGGCGTTCTTGCGGTTCTTGTTGCCGCTGCGATCGTCGGCGTCGTGCTGTATCGCCGAGACCACAGGCGTCCCTATCGCTGGATCCAGGAACCCGATTAGGTGGTTTCAGTATGCTCCGGCGGTTGCCGGTATGGGGGAGCGGTGTGAGCGATCGCGATGCAGTTGGCTGCGAGTTCTCCGGTGTGGGCGTACCGGGCATCGACCAAACGGAGGCGCTTGCCCGTCATCGAGCCATCGCCGCGCGGTGGCGAGCACGTGGTGTCGATGAACCGCTGAGTCGGGGCTGCGTGATCGCGATTGCGCAGACATACGTGCAGAACCTGCTCGTCGAGGAACGCGAGATGGATGCCCTGCTCAACGACGACGTGCTGCGCTGGACCGAGCAGAACAAGGCCGACTCGCCCCGCGACACGAGCGCGCAGAGCATTCAAGCCAGCACACGTGCGGGCGCGGAACGCAGCGTCGCCGACATCATCAACCGTCGGTGGATCGTCGAAGGCAACCACGCGCTGGTGATCGCGGACATCGTGGTGCCTCGCCTGGCGCAGCCGGTGATCCTGTACGAACGGTTCTTGATCCGGTGGGGCCAGATCTCGGAGATCGAAGCGATCTCGTTGATGCCGCGAGCCTGATGCTACTTACCGAATGCCCTGTCGAGAAACGCACGGATGTCGGCGACGGCGGCCACCGACTCAGGTACGTGCGGGATCATGGCGTGCCACACGTGCGTCATCTGCGGCCACATGTCGAGCTGCACGCGGCCGTTGCACTGCGAGATGCGGGTCGCAAGTGCGACGGCGTCGTCCGCGAGCACTTCGTGCGTCGACGCGTGTATGAGCACCGGCGCGAGATCGGAGAGATCACCGAAGATCGGTGACACCAACGGTCGGCGCGGGTCGATGTCGCCGAGATAGTCACGCGCCCCTTCGCTTGCCGCCTTGATGCTGAAGTACGGATCAGTGCGCGCGTTGCGCTGATACGCCTTGGTAGTGCACGTCAGATCGGCCAATGGCGACAGGCACACGCCGGCGGCCGGCTGAGGCAAGCCTCTGCGCTTTGCGGCCAGCAGCGTCGAGGCCACCAATCCACCACCCGCCGAATCACCCATGATCGCGATCTGATCGCTGCGCCAGACCGTTGCCAACAACCACGCATAACCGGCAAGGCAGTCTTCGAGCCCCGCGGGGAAAGGATGCTCCGGCGCGAGCCGGTAGTCGACCACGAGTAGCGGCATCTCGAGCGCGACAGCGAGTTGCGACGCGAACGGCCGGTACGCCTGCAATGAACCGATGCGAAATCCGCCGCCGTGTAGGTAGAGCACGACCCGCTCGTTCGAGATCGACGGATGTCGAATCCACTCGGCGGCGCGAGCGGCGACGGTGACCGACTCGACGGTGACACCATCCGCGAGCGGTGCGCTGCCCATCATCTCGTCGATGGCTTGCCGGGCGCTGTGCACATCGGCGGGCACCGTCGGCGGGCGCGCGCTCAAGCCTTCGATGACAGCGTTGAACTCTCCGCTCGGCATGATTCCCCCTCTCCGCATCACGTTAGACGCGAGTAACTTGCGGCTGCCGCGTGCGCCACGCGGCTCGAACGGGGGATTCGATGAATGTCGCCTATGGCGATCTGCCGGTGATCGATCTCGCACAGCCCGATTGGTGGCGCGTGCCGGCCGAGGTCACTCAGCCGATGCACGACGCCAACGCGGCCGCGGCCTATGTGCCCGGCTTCGACACGGTCACGTTCCTTCGCTACGACGATTGCCTTGCTGGTCTCACCGACCCCAACTTGATCGCGATGGGATCCCGCTACTTCGAGATGCAGGGATGGACCGAGGGCGCCTTCGTCGATTGGATCCGACTCAACGTCGTCATGATGAATCCGCCGGGGCACACCCGTCTGCGCAAGTTGGTGAACCGAGCGTTCACACCGCGGGCAGTTGCCGAGATGCGAGAGGTATCGCAACAGGTTGCATCCGACCTGTGCGACGCCGTCGATGCCAACGACGGTTGCGTCGAGTTCGTGCACGACTGGGCGCGTGTGATGCCGCTGCGAGTCGTGTGCCAGATGATCGGCATCCCGTTCGTCGACGTCGACCAGATGGCCGACTGGGCCGCCGGCCTCACCGAAGCATCCGGGGTTGCCGGACCCGACGCTCGCGACAAAGGCGACGCGGCGATGCGTGCCTTCAACGACTACGTCAGCGCCATGATCGCCGAGCGCAAAGCATCGCCGCGCGATGACCTCTTGACCGCGCTGATCAATGCCGAAGAGTCGGGCGATCGGCTCATGCAGCCGGAGCTCGTGGCCATGGTCGTGCAGCTGATCTTTGCCGGCCACGAAACCACACAGAATCTCTTGGGCAACGGCTTGTATCGGCTGCTCGATAATCCCGAACAACTCGCGCGCGTTCGCTCGGATCGATCATTGCTACCCAACGCGGTCGAAGAGATGTTGCGCTACGACCCGCCGATCCTGTTCACGTCGCGGATCGCCGTGGCCGAGAGCGAGATCGCCGGTGTACCGATCGCGGCCGATCAGTTGGTCATGCTGAATCTCACCGCGGCGAACCATGATCCCGCCCGCTTCGCCGACCCGGCGCGTTTTGATGTCGCGCGACCGGACAATCGTCATCTGTCGTTCGGCCATGGCGTGCACTTCTGCCTGGGGGCAAGCCTCGCCCGCCTCGAAGCCGATGTCGCGTTCAACACACTGTTCGACCGCTACGACTCGATCGAATGGGCCGGCGACGACCGCAGCGATTGGACGAGCTACACGCCGCTACGGGGCCGCCAGCAGATGCGGTTGCGCCTGAGCTAGGGCCGCGCGGGCGTCGGTGCCTGGCTTCGTTCGATCAAGTTGATGGCGTCGGCCGTCGGGCGTACGTCACCGAACACTCTGAAGAACGTCGAGAGCGATGCTTCGTGGAGGCCGAACGAATGCCCGACGTTGGCATCCGAGATCACGGTGACGCGGTAGCCGAGCTCACATGCGTCGCGGGCCGACGACTCGCAGCAGACGTTGGTGATGAGACCGGAGATGAACAGCGTGTTGATG
>JBDTLT010000283.1:0-6615 GCA_039934635.1 Acidimicrobiales bacterium | reverse complement strand
GCGTTATCCTCGTGCGTCCTGGGTCGGTGCCCGAGTGGCCAAAGGGAACGGGCTGTAAACCCGTCGGCTAACGCCTACGAAGGTTCAAATCCTTCTCGGCCCACAACACACAACACGAGCGGAACTCGCGCTTCTTCGAACTCGAACCCATCGCTTAAACGGGCCACGTTCGACCCATTCGTGTCACCGTATTCTCCGGTGTGGCACGCAATGAACATCGCAGCTCGATGCACCTGTGGACGGCAGAGGCGACTGCCTATTGCTTGGTAGTTCTGTTGATCCGTCGACGACGGACAGCGCAAGTCGTTGCGCCAGTGCGGTGCGCGTGACTTCGGAGAGGTTGAGGCCGGCCGCCCGAGCCCGGGCGAGCAGTTCGCCCGGGACCGTGACGTTGATGCGCCGCATGCGCGGCTTGGTGCGATTCACGTTTGGCTCGGGTGCAGTCATCGCACGAGTGCGGCGACTGCCATCTCGACAGGGCTGCGGTCGATGCCGAGGGCGTCGAGCGTGGCGTAGTCGATGGAGACGCCGCGATTGGTTTCCGGTTGTGCGTTGGCGGTGGCGGTGGCTGCTCCTGCGGTGAGCACGGCGGCCAGTGCGGTGAGGCTGAGGGCCCGGCGGATGGTGGGCTTGTGCTTCATGGTGTGTGCCTTTCGTCGATCGTGGTGATCTGGATGGCACGCACCTTGCGGCGGCGTCCTTGACGGTCGCTGTACTCAACGGTCGGCAGAAGTCATACGCGTCGGATTCACGCCGCTTGCGCCACGTTGTCCCTGGTGGGAGGGTTAAGTTCGCATAAAGCGCGGTCGCCTAGCGTCCGAAGCGGGAGGGTGCCATGGTGCAGGTTCTGGTGCTCGGACCAATCGGGGTGACCCGCAAGGATGGGCGTCCGATGCGGCTCGGCAGTCCACTGGTGCAGCGCTTGGTTGGCGTGCTTGCGACCGAGGTGGGTCGACCAATCGGTCGTGAGCGGTTGATCGAGGTGATGTGGGGTGACAGCCCACCCGACAGCGCGACCAACAACCTTCAGGTCTACGTGTCGCGTCTGCGCAATGAGTTGGGGCGCGGCACGATCGATACGACTTCGTTGGGCTACGCGCTGTCGCAGTCGGTCGAACTCGACGCGTCGGTGTTCGAACGACATCTCGATCACGCCCGCTCGACCGATCTGGCCGACGCGCTCAGCGTGTACGACGATGCGCTTGCGTTGTGGCAAGGCCCGGCGTTCGGCGCGCTTGCCGATGAATGGTGGGCACGTCCGAGCGCGACCCGGCTCGAGGAGTTGCGGCTGGCGGCAATGGCCGAGCGGATAGAAGTCCTGCTCTCGCTGTCAGACGCGAACCGAGCGGTCGCCGATTCGGAGCTGTTGGTTGCCGCCGATCCGCTGAAGGAGTCCTCGATCTTGTTGCGGATGCGGGCTCTTCATTTGTCGGGCCGTTCCGCCGATGCCTTGCGTGTCGCGTCTGTTTTCCGCCGTCGCTTGAGCGAACAATCTGGATTGTCCGGTTCTCCTGCGCTGGCCGCGCTCGAGCAGCAGATCCTCGATCATGATCCCGCGGCGGCGCGTCCGGCGCGCGCGCGGGCAGTCCGGGGCTATGTGTTCGGCGAACTGTTGGCGGAAGGCGCGCACGGCGCGGTGTACACGGCCACCCAGCCCAGCCTCGGACGTGAAGTTGCCATCAAAGTCCTGCGCAAGGGCCGCGCTGATTCGCCTGAGTTCATCCGCCGGTTCGAAGCAGAAGCCCAACTCGTTGCCCGCCTCGAACATCCGAGCATCGTGCCGCTCTACGACTATTGGCGAGAGCCCGGCAATGCATATCTGGTGCTGCGGCTTTTGCGCGGCGGCTCCCTCGCCGATCGAATCACCCGTCGAGAAGTGCTGCCCATCGAAGAGATCGACCTCTTGATCGAGCGCGTCGGTGACGCGTTGACGACGGCGCACGGGCGCGGGGTGGTGCACCGCGACGTCCGAGCACCGAATGTGCTCTTCGACGACGAGGCCCGGCCGTACCTCGCCGACTTCGGGATCGCGCTCGCCGACGCCTCTGACGACGAAGCGGCCGACGACGTTTCCGCTCTCGCGGCGATGATCCTTCCGCTGCTGCAAGAGCGGTCTCCTCTGAGCGGGCAGCAGTCGATACTGCGCCGCGCCGCGAACGGCGAGATCACCACGGCCCGCGAGCTCGTGGCGGCATGGCGCGCCAGCCGCGAGCTCGTCACGCCCACCCCCACACCGGAACGGGCACGACGACGGCGAGTCGCATCCGGCGAAACGAATCCGTACGTGGGCCTGCGGACGTTCGACGAGGCCGACGCCGCGCTCTTCTTCGGCCGCGATCATGCCATCGACGAGATCGTCGCTCTGGTTGGCTCGCGTCGGTTCGTCACCATCGCCGGGCCGTCGGGCGCGGGCAAGAGCAGCGTGGTCCGCGCGGGTGTGATCCCCGCGCTGCGAGAACAGGGCGCACTCATCACCACGATGACGCCGGGCACCCGGCCGCTGTACTCGCTCGGCATCGCCCTGCGGCGAATCGCAACCGAAGCCCAGCTCACCGCGTCCGGCGAGGACCCTGCCGCACTCTTGTCGGCGGTCGCCGCGGGGGCACCGACGGTCGTCGTCGTCGACCAGCTCGAAGAGCTCTGGACCCAGTCGGTGCCGGATGATCGCAGCGAGTTCGTCAAGCTCCTCGACGAGACGATGGCGGTGACAGCGCTGCGTGTAGTCAGCACCATCCGTGCGGACTTCTATGACCGGCCGCTCGGCGAGCCCGTGCTGGCGCCCCTCGTACAGAAGGGCTCGTATGCACTCACGGCGCTTGGTGCGGCCGAGCTCGAAGCGGCGATCACCGGCCCATTCGCGCGTACCGGAATCGCGGCCGAGCCCGGTCTCGTCGCGCAGATCATCGCAGACGTGGCCGGCCGGCCCGCGCCGCTGCCCCTGCTGCAGTTCGCGCTGGCGAGCCTTTACGAGAATCGCACGACGACCACGCTCACGTTCGCGGCGTATCAGGTCATCGGTGGAGTCGCGGGCGCTATCGCTACTGCTGCCGAAGCGCTCTATCAGCAGCTGACCCCGGCGCAGCAAGACCACTGCCGTGAGTTGTTCGCGACCCTCGTGACGCCCGGCGAGACAGGCACCGACGACACGCGCCGGCGCGCGCTGCGCAGTGAGCTCGGCCACCTCGATGCCGAGCTCGTCGAACGATTGAGTGCCGCCCGGCTGCTCACCGCGGATCGCGACCCCGCGACCGGCGAGCCGACCATCGAGATCGCGCACGAGGCACTCCTCACCAACTGGCCGCGCCTCGCGAAGTGGACCGACGACCAGCGCGATCAACTGCGCACCCGGCGCACTCTGCGCGAGGACGCCACCGCATGGGACCGTGAGGCGCGCAGCGTTGGCTACCTCTACCGCGGCGGGCGGCTCGACACCGCCCTCGGCCACACCGGCGCGATGCGGCTCACCGCCGCCGAACAAGCCTTCCTCGATACCTCGCTCGAGCAGCGGCGACAAGAGCTATCACGCGAACGCCGGCGCCTGCACCGCACCCAGGCTCTTTTGGGCGCGACGGCCGCGCTTCTCGTGGTCGCGCTCATCGCCGGGTCGATCGCGCTCGTGCAGCGCCGCCGGGCCAACGATCAGGCCGACGTCGCGACCGCCGAAGCCATGGCCGCCGATCTCGCCCGGATGGCCGCGCAATCGCGCGCCGACAGCACGCACTATCCCGACCGGGCCGCGCTCTTGGCGGTCGAGGCCTACCGGCGAGAGCCTTCACTTCGCAGCGGCGCCGCGATCCAATCCGTACTCGCCTCGCAGCCCAAGGGCCTCGACGGTCGCGTTCACTCGCCGACGGGCTCGGCGATATTGACCGTGCAATTCGGGCAAACGCTGATCGCCGGACGCGACGGCGACGACATCACGATCTGGAGCGCCGACAGTTTGCGACCGTTGCGCACGATCACCGACGCCAGCTTCCACTACTGGCCGCTTGCACTGAGCGGCGACGACCAGCTGATCGCGTCGGTAGCCCGCAGCCAAGACCGGCTGGTGTTCTACACCACGAGCGACGGTCGCAAGGAGTCCGAACTTCAACTCCGAGCGCCGATCGCGAACATCAGCTTCGATCCGACCGACCGAGAGCGGCTGGCCGTGGCGTATACCGATGGACGCTTCGAGGTCATCCGCCGGTCGACGGCGCAGGTCGAGGTGGCGCTGCGCACCGCGCTCGAGCCTGGCGCTGTGGCGTTCTCGCACGACGGCCGGCTCATCGCGACGAGCTCATCCGATGGGACGCTGCAGGTTGCCGATGCCCGTACCGGCCGGCCCGCGGGCCCGGTGGTACGGGTCGAGCCCGAAGCCGCGGGCGCGGCCGGCCTTCTTCTGGGCAATCCAACGATCTCGCCCGATGGGCAGCTCGTCGCCGCGGCGAGTTTGAACAAGGAGATCAGGGTTTTCCGCATAAGCGACGGCACCGTTGTCTCACGGCCGAAGATGCTCTTCGGCCCGGCGCCGTGGACCGGCGTGCTGTTTCTCGGCAACGACCGGTTGCTCGTGCCGGACGGGCAAGGTGCCTACGCCTTCGACATCGCGACCGCCCATGCGGTGCAGGGCTTCACCTCGCCGGGCAACGGCAGCGTGCCGCGGGTCTTCGCCCTGAGCGCGGACGGCCAACGATTTGCTCTCGCGAATGACGGTCCGTCCCTACAAGTGTGGAACGTCGACGGTCGCAGCGCCGGTGCTACCCGCAGCCTGCCCTTGCCGGCGGGGTTCACCGACGACCTCGTCGTTCTCGATCGGCTGTCACTCAGCGCGGATCTCACGCAGCTGCTGATCTACGACACAAAGGGGGCCTACCTGTACGACCTGCGCCAGCCTGCCCCTTCACCGCGACAAGTGGAGTTCAGCGGACCGGGACAGCTCTACCACGTCGCGTTCACCCACAACGGTGCCGGCATCTACTCGCTGCACCTCGACTACATCAACCAGCGCTCTTTGGTGCAGCTCTGGGATCCGGCAACGCTTCGCGCGCAACGCTCGGTCTCCGTTCCATATCTGGCAGCCGGCTGGATCGACGTGAGCCCCGACCTACAGCTGGTCGCGGTCCACGCCGCCACCCCCGAGCTCGTCGAGGTCTACGACTTCGCGTCGGACCAGCCGAAGTTCCGCTTCGAGGGGCTCAGCAAGCTGCGTGACACACCACCCGGAGCGTTTTCGTACGCCAGCCAGGTGGCCTTCAGCGGAGACTCCAAACAACTGATCATGACCGGCATCTTGTCCGCGGTGCTCGCCGACCTGACCACCGGCGAAGAGCGCCTGGTCGAAGCCGATGGCGCGTCGGTGTTCGCCGCGATCGACGCAACCGGCGACAAGATCCTCACGGCGCCCGCGGGCGCAAGCCCCTACGTCGTGCGCGACGCGACGACACTTGCGCCGTTGGCATCAGGCTTCACCGGCCGGGCGGCCAACCGCCCGCAGTTCAATCCGACCCAGCCGCTCGTCATGACCGACGGCTGCTGCTGCAAGCCCGACCAGGCTGACAGTCCGCTGTTCTACGACCCGCTCTTCCCCCTCGAGATCTGGGACGCGACGACGGGTCAGGACATCGGGACCACCGGCTGGAAGCTCAACTGCGGTTTCTGGTACCCGAACGGCAAGGGCTTCGTCGGTTACGACTTCCAGATCGAGTTCTGGGACCTCGATCCCGAGCAGTGGGTCGCGGCCGCGTGCCGCTTCGCCGGCCGCAACCTGACCCACGACGAGTGGGATCGGTACGGTCCGAAGGCCACCTACCGTGAGACGTGTCCCTGATGGCGAACGTTGCGTCTACCAGTCCTGGGCGGCGACTAGCAGCGTGGCGAGGGGTTCGAGAGCCGCCATGAGCTCGTTGAGCTCGTTTGGCTCGAGGCCTTCGTAGGGCTTCGCGGCCAAGTCGTCGGTGACGGCCTCGACCCGCTGCTTGACGGCGCGGCCCGGATCGCTCAGCCACCCGTCATCGCCGATCAAATTGCGATCGCGCATCCCGTCGATCACCGCGGCGATCTGCGCGGCGGGGAGGTGGTGGATACGTCCGAACTTCTCCGCGGGCATGTCCATGTCGAGGGCGAGAAGTACGTGCGCCTCGAGGCGGCCGACCCCCTCAGCCATCAGGGCCGCGATGTGCCCATCGCCCCGGTGCTCGCGCAACAGGGAAGCTGCATGGAAAAGGCGGGCCACCACTTCATCGGGAATCGGGATGGCGCGCAGCGCCGCGTACATGGGCCGGCCCTCGAGTGGTGCGCTCGTCGCGGCTCTGAGCAACAGTTCCGCGGCGCGTGCGAAGGCGGGAGAGTCGACGTGATCACCGAGGATCCGCCGCAACGCCTTCACACAGCCCTTCTGCCGCGCGGCAATCGCCGCTTCGGGCGTGGTGGTGTGCCACACCTTCGGGATGTGGCGGGCAACCTCACCGGGAGCGAAGTTGTAGAAGAGCGCGTCGACCACTTCCGCCGGGACGAGTCCGAGAGGCGCCGCCCGTCCGGCGAAGTAGGTGTCCCAATAGTTGATGAACCCGAGGGCGAACATCGCCTCGTTGGGTTCGTCGGCCGAGTAGGGAATGACACCGATCGGCTCGACCA
>JBDTLT010000282.1:0-6679 GCA_039934635.1 Acidimicrobiales bacterium | reverse complement strand
CAGGCAAAGTGCAGCAGTACGCGGCGATCATGTTCGCCGCAGTGGCCATCCTCGCCGGCATTCTCGTGATCGTCGCGCAGTAATGGAGTTGGATCGATGAAGTTTCTAGAGGGTTGGGGCATCTCGATAGCGGTCTTCGCGCCCGTTGTCGCGGCGGCGATCATGATGCTCATGCCGAAGAAGAACGAGGCGGCCCACAAGTGGCTCGCGCTCGGCGCGTCGCTCGTGTCGGCCGGCTTCGGCATCGCGATGCTCGTCAACTTCAGCCTCGATCGGGCCGACGAGCTGCAATACGTGGTCGACAAGAGCTGGATCGACGTCATCAGCAGCCGCTACATCGTCGGCCTCGACGGCATCTCGTTGCCGCTGTTCCTGCTGACCCTGTTGATCGTGCCGCTGTGCATCATCTACAGCTGGAATCACTGGCCTGAGCCGCACAACCCCAAGGCATTCCTCATCCTCATCCTCATCCTCGAGACGGGCATGTTGGGCAGCTTCGTCGCACAAGACCTCATCTTGTTCTTCGTCTTCTTCGAAGTCGTGCTGCTGCCGATGTTCTTCATGATCGCGGTCTGGGGCGGCGACAATCGTCGCTACGCGTCGCTCAAGTTCTTCCTCTTCACGCTGTTCGGTTCGGCGTTGATGATCGTCTCGTTCCTGGCGCTGTTCTTCTTGAGCGATCCGCACACCTTCGACATCCGCCTGCTGTCGCAACTCGGCGGCGACGGCATCGCGCACGGTACGCAGGTCCTCGTGTTCGGGGGCATGTTCCTCGGCTTCGGTATCAAGGTGCCGATGTTCCCGTTCCACACTTGGTTGCCCGACGCGCATACACAGGCACCCACGGTCGGTTCGGTGATCCTGGCGGCCGTCATGTTGAAGCTCGGCACGTACGGCTTCGTGCGCATCGCCATACCGGTGCTGCCGCAAGCCGCGGTGTCATGGGCGCCGTGGATCGGACTCTTGGCGGTGATCGGCATCATCTACGGTGCGCTCGGTTGTTTGGCGCAGACCGACATGAAACGCCTCATCGCGTTCTCGTCGGTGGCCCACATGGGGTTCGTCATGTTGGGCATCGCCACGCTGACCAACTTCGGCATCAACGCCGCGATCTACGGCATGGTCGCCCACGGCCTCATCACCGGCATGTTGTTCTTCGTCGCCGGTTCGGTCAAAGAGCGCTACCACACCCTCGAGATCTCCAAGCTGGGCGGGCTGTTGCAAGACGCGCCGCACCTCGGCTGGATCCTCGGGTTTTGCGTGATGGCGTCGCTCGGCTTGCCTGGGCTCGCCGGCTTCTGGGGCGAGTTCCCGGCCATCTTGTCGTCGTACAACCCGGCGCGCGCGTTGCCGGTCGAGACGTTCCGCACGTTCATGTTCTTCGCGGCCCTCGGCACGGTGCTCGCCGCCGGCTACCTCTTGTGGTTGCTGCAACGCACCGCGTTCGGCACATCCAAGGTCAATCCCGCCTTGGCGATGGCCGGCGGCGGCCACGGCCATGACGACGACCACGGTGGGGGCGGTCAGGAACACGCCGCCCAAGGCGATCCTGGCTCCGACCACGGCAGCGGCCACGGGCACGACGACCACGGCGATAACGAGCGCATCCCCGACGTCAACTGGACCGAGTGGCTCGCGTGGACGCCGTTGCTCGCCCTCATCCTCGCGCTGGGTGTGTATCCCAACATCGTGTTCAAGGCGACCGATCCGGCCGTCAAGAACTCGACCCTGCAAGAAGAGTGCCTGCAGGATTACGTCGAAGCCGACTGCGCGCCGGTGTTCAAGCCCAAGCACAACGGCAATGAGGCGACCGAATCCGTCGAGGAAGGCGGGTGAGCGTGATTGCTCAGATCCTGCCCTTCGACAAGCCGGTCATCGACTGGCACGCGCTCAGCCCTGAGATCGTGCTCGTTGCCGGGCTGTGTCTTTTCATCGTGGCCGACGTGGTCAAGCTCGACGCGTTCCGCCGTCTTGCCTCGACGTTCGCCGGATGGGTGTTGTTGGGCTCGATGATCCCCATTCTCACGCTGGCGTGGAATGGTGACGACCGATCGATGTTCGGGGGCGCGTTCGTCGTCGACAACTTTGCGCTGATCCTCAAGGCCACGTTCTTGCTGTCGGCCTACGTGGTCGTGTTGCTGTCGACCAACTACGTCGCCGAAGGTGACTATTGGGAGAACGAGTACTACGAGATGTTGCTGGCGTCGGTCCTCGGCATGGTGCTCATGGCATCGGCGCGTGACCTGATCACCATCTTCGTCGCCCTCGAACTGCTGTCGATCCCGGCCTACCTCATGGCCACTTGGCGCAAGCGAGATCTCAAGAGCAACGAAGCCGGCCTCAAGTACTACCTCATGGGCGTGTTCGCTTCGTCGCTGATGCTCTACGGCATGTCGTTGTTGTTCGGCGTCAGCGGCTCCACGTTGTTGACCGACATCAGCCGCACCGTCGGCGACTTCGATCATTCACAACCGGTGATCACGCTCGGCATCATCCTTGTCGTGGTCGGGTTCGCCTTCAAGGTCTCGTCGTTCCCGTTCCACACGTGGGCACCCGACACCTACGAAGGCGCACCGACTCCGGTCACTTCGTTCCTCGCCGTCGCGTCGAAGACCGCCGGTTTCGTGGCGTTGCTGCAACTCGTCTTCGTAGCCTTCCCCGAACGCCACGACGTCTTCGAACCGTTGATGTGGGTGCTTGCGGCAGGTTCGATGACCTACGGCAACCTGGTCGCGTTGCGCCAGACCAACATCGTGCGCCTCATGGCGTATTCGGGCATCGCGCAAGCGGGCTACATGCTGGCGCCGCTCGTGGTCGTCGGGCGCAATCCCGATACCGACACCGCCGCGCTGCAGGCCATCGTGACCTACCTTGCGATCTACGCCGCAATGAACCTCGGCGCCTTCGCCGTCATCATCGCGGTCGCCCGCAAGACGCGTACGGCCGAGATCGACTCCTACCGCGGTCTGTTCCAGTATGCACCGGGCCTGACCGTCGCGATGACGGTCTTCTTGATGTCGCTCGCCGGTATCCCACCATTGGGCGGTTGGTTCGCCAAGTTCCAGATCATCAAGGCGCTGGTGTCCGACACCAACACGTCGGGCGTCGTGCTCGCCATCGTCGTCGGTGTCAACTCGGTGATCGCGCTCTTCTACTACATCAACATCGCGCGCCGGATGTGGGCCGACGAAGTACCCGACGGTGACATCGCACCGATTCGCGTTCCGCCGTCGTTGCTGGCCGCGCTCGGCATCACGGCGGCCGTCACCTTGCTCTTCGGGGTGTTCCCGCAAGTGGTCGGACACGTCACCGACGTGACGCTGGCCGCGGCCGGTGGATGACCACGAATCTGCGCGACATTCTCGTCGCGCGCATTCGTGAGCACGGACCCCTCCACTTCGGCGAGTACATCGACGCCGCGCTCTACGACGCGCAATTCGGTTTCTTCAGCCGTGGCGGAGGCGCCGGCCGCCGGTCCGACTTCCTCACCAGTCCCGAAGTAGGCCCACTGTTCGGTGCGGTGATGGCCCGCGCTCTCGACAAATGGTGGATCGAGTTGGGACGACCCGACCCATTCACCTTCGTCGACTGCGGCGCGGGCAACGGCACGTTGATCCGCGCGATCGCCGACGCCGCGCCGCAATGCCTCGATGCGCTCGACGTCGTACTCGTCGAACGCTCGCCGGCATTGCGGGCGCGGCATCCGCAGGGCGCGCGCCGGCAGAGCCGCGACGACCTCCCCGACGGGCCCATCGACGGTGTGGTGTTTGCCAACGAGCTGCTCGACAACCTCGCGTTCGACTTGCGTCAGCGCACCGACAACGGATGGCGCGAGGTGCTCGTCGACGTCGACGATGGCGGCGACCTTTGCGAGCGACCGGCCGGTGCCGTGGGCCGCGCCGCGCATCACTACGCCGCAGTCGAGTGGTTGGGCCGCGCCCTGGATCTCGTGCGGCGAGGTCGAGTGGTGGTGATCGACTACGCCACCACGACCGACGACATGTGCCGCCGAGACTGGCGCGAATGGGTGCGGACGTATCGCGAGCATTCGCGCGGCGGTCATCCGTTGGCGGAGCCGGGCACGCAAGACATAACCGTCGAGGTGGCGATCGATCAACTCGCGGCCGTACGCACGCCGGATCACGACCGCCCGCAACACGAGTTCCTGCGCGTCCACGGCATCGACGATCTCGTCATCGAAGGGCAACGGATATGGAGCGAGCGCGCGCACCTCGGCGATCTCGCGGCGTTGAAGGGGCGCAGCCGGGTTCGCGAGCGCGACGCCCTTTGCGATACGACCGGCCTCGGCGCGTTCCGGGTCGTCGAGTGGGTCATTGGCTGACAAGGTACGCGGGCGGCGACGGATGCCCTGGCTCCGACCGGCATCGCGGGTGATCCTCGCTGGGGTCGAATCGCTCGATGACCGTGCTTTTCTTGGTGAACAGCGGGTCGCCGCGCCTACGATTCGGCTAAGCCTCCCGCTCAGGGGGCCGCTCGGGCCCGGGCTTTCGAAGGGGGAATGACATGGCTCGTCACTACCAGGTGATCTCCGGCGACGGACACGTGGAGACACCGCCGTTCTGGACCAAGTACGTGCCCGAGAAGTGGGCCGACCGGGCGCCGCGTCTGGTGCAACTCGAAGAGGGTGGCGAAGGCTGGCTCATCGAAGGCATGCCGATGTTGAAGAACGGGCAGAACATCACCGGTCGTGGTCCGATCCGTTTCGACTTCGGTTCGTACTACAAGCCCGACGGCACTCCCAACGACGGTGCGGGTCCGGCGCAACAGCGTTTGCGTGAACAAGACGAAGACGGCGTCGACGCCGAGGTGTTGTTCCCGCCGGTGTTCGCGTCGCGCTTCCTCGAAGGCATCAAAGATCCCGACGTCTATCGGGCCATGATCCGTGCCTACAACACTTGGTTGGCCAACGATTACTGCTCGGTCGCGCCTGATCGGTTGATCGGCAACTCGGTGACACCGATCAGCGACATCGATCACGCGGTGGCCGAAGTCGAGTTCGCACACAGCGCCGGGCTCAAGTCGGTGGCGTTCTACCAATTCCCCAACGGCACCGGTTACAGCGAGCCCGAAGACGACAAGTTCTGGGCCAAGTGCATCGAGCTCGGCATGGCCATCTCGCCGCACTTCGGCTTCGGCCAGATCCGACCCGAGCCGCGCTCGGCCGGGTCAGGCACCGCCGGTCAGCCCTACGCAGAGGCATTGGTACAACGGGCCGGTTCGCATGCGCCGGTGTTCTGCATGGCGCAGCTCATGGCGGCGGGAGTGCTCGATCGCTTCCCCGACATCAAGTTCTATTTCGCCGAAGCCAACGCCAGTTGGTTGCCGTCGACGATGTTCTTCATGGACGACAACCACGACATCTTCTCGTCGGCCTTCGGTGGCCGTCGCATGAAGATGACACCGAGCGAATACGTCGCCAAGCACTTCCACTTCTCGATCATCCGCGATCCGCTCGCGCTCGAGTTCACCGACAAGATCCCGGTCGACAACCTCATGTGGGGCAGTGACTTCCCGCACTCGGTGGGCTCGTTCCCGAAGAGCCAGGATTTCATCAAGTCGGCCTTCAAGGGCAAAGAGAAGCTGAAGCAAAAGGTGCTGCTCGACAACCCGGCGGCGTACTTCAAGCTCGACCTGTCCAAAGAGATCACACCGACACCGGCAGCGGTCTAGCGGGCCGCCCGTCGGCGCTCAGCCGCGCGCGACGTCACGGCTCCTTGGCGAGGGGATCGTCGTCGCCCGTCGAGCGGGGCCAGAGTCGCTTGGCCAGTACGACATTGATCTCGGCGGCATAAAGGACGATGCGGGCCTGCAGCGAGAGCCACGTCAACAAGCCGATGACCAAATTGAACGTGCCATAGGTGTCGCTCGCGCCGGCGACCACGCGGGTCAGGTACCACCCGCCGAGACTCTGCAAGAGGCTGAGCACGACGCCGCCTGCGATCGACCCCGGCAGCAGCACGCGCCAGCTTTGGCGGGCGACGGTCAACAACCGATAGCCGATGAGGAGCGATACGGCATTCACCGCGATCGTGCCGAGCGCCGTCGCGACACGGGCGAGCCACGCGAGGTCGTCGAGTTGGGTGGCAATGGCGGCCACCGCGCTACCGGCGATGGTCCCCGCGCCTACCGCGCCGAGCAGGGCGATTGCCCGCAACCGCTTGAACAAGAAATTGGGTCGCTTGACGCGGGGGACATCCCACATGGTGTCGAGCGCGTCCTGCGCGGCGTAGACGACACCGAGCCCGGCCCAAATCGCGGCGGCGAGACCGAGGGCCAACGCCCAGCCGTTGCCGTTGATGGCCCCCTTCCCCGCGAGGTCGTTGCCCAACACGGGGAAGCGCCCGAGTGCCGAGTTGATGATGTCCTCTTGCAGGCCGGTGCGCCCCCGCAAGACGATGCCCAACAGCGAGACGAAAGCCAGCAGTAGCGGGAACAGCGAGAAGAAACCGTAGTACGAGATCAGCGAGGCGTAGTGCTTGCCCCGGTCTTCGGTGAAGCGCTTATGGACCGCGTACGGGAACGCGAACGCCAGGTGTCGTTGCTGAAACTCGTCGATTCGCTCGCGAAGAGAGGCACCGGGCACGTAGGAACCCTACGCGCCCGGCGCCTCGTTCTCAGCGTGTGCGCAGTGAGTCGCGGATCTCGGTCAGCAGGTCGA
>JBDTLT010000281.1:0-6718 GCA_039934635.1 Acidimicrobiales bacterium | reverse complement strand
CCCGACGACGCCACCTCGGTGGTGCTCAACGTGACCGTCGACGGCCCCGAGGCCAATGGCTTCCTCACCGTGTTCCCGTGTGGCTCACCGATCCCGCTCGCGTCGAACGCAAACTTCGTCGAAGGCCAGACGGTGCCGAACTCAGTGACCGCGGCAGTCGGCGCGAACGGCAAGGTCTGCATCTACACGACGGCGATGACAAACATCATCGTCGATCTCAACGGTGCGTACAGCCCCACCGAGGGCGGCGGCAAGCTCTTCGATCTCACGCCGGCGCGCCTGCTCGACACGCGCGGCGAGGGAATGAAGCTCGAAGCAGGCCACATCCGCGCTGTGCGGGTCGCCGGTGAAGGCGGAGTTCCGGCGGACGCGACCGCGGTCGTGCTGAACATCACCGTCGACAACCCCGACACTCGTGGCTTCGTGACGGTCTTCCCGTGCGGGTTCGCCTTGCCCGACGCGTCGAATCTGAATTTCCTCACGGGTCAAACCATTGCCAACTCGACAACCGTCGGGGTCGACAATGCGGGCATGGTGTGCTTCTACACATCGGCGACGACTCACCTCATCGTCGACGTGAACGCGGCCTACAGCCCGGCGTTTGGTACCGGTGAGCTGACGTGGATGGAACCCACGCGCCTGCTCGACTCGCGTCGCTCGGGGGCCAAGGTGATCGGTGGTTCGATCGTGGAGCTCGTGGTTGCCGGTGTTGCCGGTGTGCCCATGGGTGCCACAGCGGTCGCTCTCAATGTCACCGTGGACTCGCCCGACGCTGGTGGCTACCTCACCGTGTTCCCGTGTGGAGTGGCGATGCCCAATGCTTCGAATCTCAACTTCGTGGCCGCGCAAACGGTGCCCAACGCGGTGCTGGCGGCGGTCGGGGTCGGTGGCAAGGTCTGCTTCTTCGTCACGGCCAACGCGCATCTGATCGTCGATGTGAACGCGGCCTACGTGCCGTCGTGAACTGACCACTTCGCCCACAAAAACGTGACGTGCGTGACCGGGTCCACGTTCGGTCATTCGGCGCCCCCGACGCAAAGAGGAGAGAGCAACTTTGCGCCGGGGGCGATCCGCATTCGCCTGACCCTTTCTTAATCGCCACGGGTGAAGGCGGCGTTACGTCAATAAGGCAGTCGATGGAGCCTTCGTTATCACGCGTTCGGTCTAGTCAGTGCGGGTCATGCGATCGCGTTGTGGGTAAGCGACTGCAGCGAGCGGCTATGAGCTCTACGCCGCGCGCATGCGGCGCATCATCTTCAAAGCTCTGCGTCTCTTGGTCCTCGCAGAAATCGGCACCCGGGCCGCGACCGCGCTCGCTATTCCGTGGTGCGTGACCACACAATCTTCCACGCGGCAGCGATGCGGTCCTGTGTTTCGACCCGCCGGTCTTTGCAGATTTCGCTGACGAGTTCGACCGCTCGACGTTGCGCTGCGATGAGCTCGCCGACCGATGCTTCGGAACTCGGCATCGCGTCCGCAGCGATGAACGTCAGTTCCCAATCGTCACCGAGGCGCCGCCGGAAGAACTCCCGCATCTCGTCCAGCTCTGTCATCTTGCTCATGCTCCGCCTTCGTCATGGACAGTGGCGAAGGAGCCGCGCCGACTTATCGGCAGTGCGGGCCCTTCAACTCGTAGTGCCCGACGCAAGGTGAAGAGGTTCCTCGCCGGGACCCCAGCTAGATCGTCGTGAGCGGCGCGAGGGTTACGTGAGAACGCCGGGTCGAAAGCACCCTTGTCGTCCTCGTTCTGACTAGTCCCCGCGCCGCGTGAAATATTGCGAATCAGTTGAACGCGTTCGGTGGGATGTAGCGCGCGAACGCACCCCCACCGCCGAGGGAGCGGGTGCCATTGATTGGAAGCCAGGTCCAGCGTGGCCGCGTGACCGAGCACACCGAGCGCGATGACGCTGCCGTTGCCGTGCGCCGCCCACGCCAATGGCTCCCCACCGATCGGCCCGATGGCAACACGTCGGACTGAATCCGTGGATAGTTTCCGCCGGAGTCTTACCTGCGGGTCGTGGGTGCCGACGGGAGGAGATGGATCGGTTTCTACCCGCGTCCGGTGCGAGGCGGTTTCACGTCGCGTCAGTGGTTGGCGCGTTGGCGTTCTTCGCCACTGCGGGGTGGGTACTGTCCGGACGCGGAAGCTCCTGGACGCACAAGGCAGTAATCGACTTGAGCACGCTGGTTGTGGTGTCGTTTGGTTGCGCCGCCGCGATCTGGGCGGCGCTGCGCACTACTGACCGGCTGAGGCCGGCGTGGCTGGCACTGGGGGTCGGCCTTGGCGGCGCCGTGATCGGGCAAAGCGTATGGACATACCACCGACTGGTGTTGCAAGAGGCCAACGTCTTCCCGTCGTTCGTCGATGCGGGGTTCCTTGTGCTACCGATCGGTGCCGCCGCGTGCCTGGCGTTGTTCCCGTCGACCGATGGGGCCGGCGTCCGCCGACGCCACCTGCTTGACGCCGCGATGGTCGGGACCGCCCTCATGATCGTCTCGTGGTCGACTGCTCTCGGCGCGGCCGCCCACGGAGTCGGCGTCACTGGGTTCGCGTTTGCGGTGTCGCTCGCATATCCAACGGGCGATCTGATTGTGCTCACGATGGTTGTGTTGACGGCCAGCCGCGCCACGGTGCATCGCAGAGAGTTGTTTCTCGTCGGTGCGGGAATGACCATCTTCTCCGTATTCGATAGTGGCTTCGCCTACCTCGGCTCGCTCGGCTACGCACCGGGCGACCTCCTGTTGGTTGGTTGGCTTGGCGGATTCACGGTGTTGGCCGTGGCCCCGTTTGCGCCGACGCGCACGGTGCACCGTGAGAGGGCAGAGAAGAACGTGCCCGCCGGCGCGTCGCTCTTTCCCTATATCCCGTTGGTGATCGCCTCGAGCGTGCTTGCCGCGCGGAGCGTGAGCGGGCGACCGATCAGTGGCGTGGTCGCAGGCCTCACGGCAACGATGGTGGGGTTGCTCCTCGTGCGGCAGTTCGGCGCGATACGGGCGAACCGGGCGTTGGCCGTCCGAGTGGCGTCGAGCAGAGAACAACTCACGTACCAGGCGCTGCACGACGACTTGACCGGACTACCGAACCGAGCGTTGATTCTCGACCGCATCGAACAGGCGCTGACTCGGTGTCGGACCCAGAACGTTCCGTTGGCCGCGATGTTTCTCGACCTCGATGGCTTCAAGACGGTCAACGACCGCTTCGGACATGCCGCGGGCGACCAGTTCCTCCGGATGGTGGGTGCCCGCCTTTCCGGCATCGTGCGTGACACCGACACGGTCGGTCGGCTGGGCGGCGACGAGTTCGTCGTGCTCGTCGAGGGACCATCGCTCGATGCCGGGCCCGAGGTGATAGCCAAACGGATCCGCGAGGTGTTGGGCGAGCCCTTCATGCTCGATGATTCGGTGGAGGTACATGCGCACGCGAGCATCGGTATCGCCGTAGGCCTGCGCTCCACCGCCGACGAGTTGCTGCGCGACGCCGACGTGGCGATGTACGAGGCCAAGAACGGCGGTAAAGACCGATCCGTCGTGTTCGCTCCAGAGATGCGGGCGGCCGTGGACGACCTACTCGTGCTCGAGTTGGACCTCCGCAGTGCAGTCGCGACATTGGACTCGAATCCTGGTGCCAGTCAGTTCAGACTCGAATACCAGCCGATGTTCGACTTGCGCGCCGTCGCCATGACGGGAGTGGAGGCGCTCATCCGCTGGCAGCACCCGACCCGCGGCACCCTGATGCCCGCGGAGTTCCTGCCGCTCAGCGAGGAGACGGGACTCATCGTGCCCATGGGTAAGTGGGTGCTCGATCAGGCGTGTCGGCAAGCTGCGGATTGGCAGCGTCGGGGGCACCCGCTCACGATCGCCGTCAATGTGAGCGGTCGCCAACTCGACGACGATGACTTGCCGGCTGAGGTCGCGGCGGCTCTGTTTGCGAGTGGACTGCAGCCCGGCCGGCTGACCCTCGAGATCACTGAGTCTGTCCTCATGCGGCAAGTGCCGGTCAGCTACGCGCGCCTGCGGGCACTCAAGAATCTCGGCGTGCACCTCGCTATCGACAACTTCGGCACCGGCTATTCCTCGCTGGGCTCTCTGCAACAGTTCCCCCTCGACGCCTTGAAGATCGATCGGTCCTTCATCAGTCGTCTGGCGGATAGCCCTGAGGCCGCGACGTTGATCGGCAATCTTGTCCAACTCGGTGCGGCGATGGGCATCGAGATCTTTGCGGAGGGTATCGAGGAGCACTCGCAATTCGAATACCTCAAACGACTGCGCTGCGACAGCGGACAGGGGTACCTCTTCGCTCGTCCGCTATCGGCCCACGCAGTGGATGCAATGTTGGGCGACGACCCGATCGCATTGCGAGCGGACGCCGACGTCAACGGCAATCAGCTCACGTTGCCGTTGGTCTGAGGTCGTTCGTCAACACTCGACGAGACCGGTAGAGCACGAGCGCCGGGCATTTTTGGAACTCGAATGGTGCGGTCGGTGTAGGTGGTCGATGATGCCGCGAAGTCGGGTTCTGGTTGTGATCGCTGCCGCCGGGGTCTTGTGCGCGTGCGGGGAGACCTCCATGTCGGCCGCCTCGACTACCGCGGCGACACCGCCTCCCACCACGTCGGTCGCGACGACCGCGACGCCGACCAGCGTGACCACAACGCGCGAAGTCGTGGGTCGCGTACGCGCCCTCGCCAGTTCACCGAACGCCGCCCGCGGTCCTTCGGCGGTGTGGTCCGGCCAAGTGTTGTACGCGTGGTTCGGAACGGCCGCGGGCGCCTATACCCCGAGCACCGATGTGTGGAGCACGCTGCCGACGCCGAATCTGTCCACTCGCACCGATGCAATCGTCGCGTGGACGGCCTCGATGTTGGTGGTTTGGGGCGGCCCCGATGCGAACGGCGCGCGCTTCGACCCGACGAGCGGTGCGTGGCGCGCAGTGGCGGCCGCACCCATTACCTCGCGTACGAGGACATGGAGCGCGTTCGCCGCGAGCGATCGTGAACTGTACGTGTGGGGTGGTGCGAATGCCGACGGTTCTGTTACCGCCGAAGGCGCCGCGTACGACCCGGTTGCCGACCGATGGCGGTTGCTGCCCGCCGCGCCGATCGAAGGACGATCGTCCGCGTCGGCAGTGTGGTCGGGCAGCGAATTGATCTTGTGGGGCGGTACGACGACGCCGGCCGGCAACGCCGGCGGCCGCAGCGACGGCGCGGCCTACAATCCGAAGACGGACACTTGGCGGGTGCTGGCCCGAAGCCCGCTCAGCGCCGGTATCACATCGGCAGTGTGGAACGGCCGCGAGGTGTTGTACGGACCAACTCGATCAGGCGACGCCAACGGCACGTTCGCGTCGACGACTGCCGCGGCCTACGACCCGGCCACTGATGCGTGGCGTCGCCTCGATCTTCACATCGGACACCCCGGTTTCCTTTCGGGGTGGGACGGAGAGCACCTGGTGCTGTTCGCCAAAGGAGGCGGCGTCGCGGTCGATCTGCGCACCGGCACACCTACGGATATCGCGGACGACCTATCGATACCGACGAACGGAGCGATCGTGTCGACGGAAGATCGCATCTTCTTGCTCGGTGACGGCAAGCTCGTCGAGTACACGCGGTAACCCGCAGGCCTGCGCGGTACTCCCGGCGACAGTTGGAGTTCGGTGCGAACGACGCCATCGGTCGCGTGGTCGGGTCAGTCGCGAGAGGCAGTCGTCAAGGCGTTTCGCGCGCTTCGTGGTGCCTCGACCGGCCGCCACGATCACCCGAGGCGAACGTCAACACGGGGAGATCGTCGTCGCCGCGTTCGAAGGCGCCTTGCGGCATGCCGACGAACTGCGGCGCGAGCACCTGCTCGAGTATCCGGGTGACCTTCTCATAGTCTGGCTACCCGCCGTTCGAATGCCGCGACGAAGGAAGCCACATGACGTTCCAACCGAGACTGGCACGCGTCGACTACCGCGATGTGTTCTGCGCCGACCTGCAGTGGGCGCCGCGAGACGCCGAAGCGTTCCTTCGTCGATTCCGAGCGTCGAGCCCGCCCTGGGCCCACTCGCTGTCGCGATTGCGCGATCTGCTCGTGCGACCGTTTCGACTACACAAATCCGAGCGAGCATCCGGCGAGACCGAACCGATGCCACTCGAAGTCAATGGTCGTCTCGGCCCCTTCGTCGTGCTTGGCGTGACACCACACGAAGTGCTGGTCGGCGACGACGATCGTCACCTTCGCTTTCGCTTTCTCTGCTCGCTCGACGATTCAGGTACGTCAGTCTCCCTGACGACGGAAGTCGAGTATCGCAATCTCTTCGGCCGGCTCTACTTCGCGGTGGTCAAGCCGTTTCATTGTCTGATCGTCAAGCGCACGTTGGCCAATGCGGCGTTGCGTTCGCCAGCCGTCAGCCAGCAGGCATCGAGAAGGTGAACATGCGACGCGCATTGATGCGGGCATAGACCGGCCCGGAGTCGAGAAACGACTCCCACTGAGCTCCGTACCGCGGCGTGTAGATGTCGAGCAGCGTCTGTCGGAACTGCTGATTGTCGACGCTGGTCGTATCGATCAACTCCGCGGTGCCGTGAACGGTGACCGAGAGTTCCTCGCTCGGAAGATGGGTCGCGCTGACTGGGGGGCGGGCCCGAATATGGCGGAACCTGATCGAGTCGGGCGACGAGCCAAAGTAGAACGCACCGCGAAAAAAGATGCCGTCGACCGGCCCCGCGATCGGCCGGCC